>DAIDMR010000236.1 GCA_027448865.1 Vampirovibrio sp. | reverse complement strand
AGCCAGTACCACTGACATTAAGACCAACGGCAACGGACGCTCCGCCACGGCCACCATTACCGCCCCCACTGAGCCCTATGGCGATGCCAGCAAAGTATTGGCGGCCCCGGCCACCCGCAAGCTGGCCCGCACTTTGGGCGTGGATTTAAGCCAGGTAACCGGCAGCGGCCCCCGTGGGCGGGTCATCCCAGAAGATATTCGCAAGTTTCAGCCGGGCAGCGCCGCCCCGGCCAGCCGAGCAGCGACCAGCGCCGCCGCAGCCAGTGTTATCCCCTCCCAAGGCGAGCGCCGGGTGCCCATGAGCGGCCTGCGCCGCAAGATTGCCGAGCATCTGGTCAAGTCCAAGCAAACCGCCCCCCACTTCGCCTACGTGGAAGAGGTGGATATGAGCCGACTGGTGGCCATGCGGCAAGAGTTGATGCCGCTGGCCGAAGCCGAAGGCGTCAAGCTGAGTTACCTGCCCTTTGTGATGAAGGCGGTCATCGCCGGACTGCGCAAATACCCCATCCTCAACAGTCAGCTGGATGAGCAGACCCAGGAGCTGGTCTACAAGCACGATATCAACCTGGGTTTAGCCGTGGCCACCGAGCAGGGGTTGATTGTACCGGTCATCAAGCAAGCCGATCACAAAAGTCTGTTTACGCTGGCCACCGAAATCAAAACCCTGGCCGATAAGGCCCGCAACGGTAAACTGACCCTGGATGAGCTGAAGGGCGGGACGTTTACCCTGACCAGCATTGGCTCCATTGGCGGTTTGTTTGGTATCCCCATCATCAACTACCCGGAAGTGGCCATACTGGGCGTGAACAAGATTGAAAAGCGCCCCGTGGTGCGCACGATCAACGGGCAGGATCAAATCGTCATTCGGGACATGATGCACCTGTCCATTTCCTGCGATCACCGGGTGGTGGACGGGGCCGAGGCGGCCCTGTTCGTCAAGGAAGTCATTCAGTATCTGGAGCATCCTACCCGGCTGATTGCCGCCCTGTAGACCTGTTTTCAAGTATTTTCCACAGCAAAAAGGACCCTGTCATTATGGCCGCAGCTTCCTCTTCCCAGCAAAAAGCCGCTCAAAAAGTCGTGATAATCGGAGCGGGCCCCGGCGGTTATGTGGCGGCCATCCGGCTGGCCCAACTGGGGCATGCGGTCACCGTGGTGGAAAAAGAGGCCCTGGGCGGGGTTTGCCTGAACTGGGGCTGTATTCCTTCCAAGGCCATGATTTACGCAGGCACGCTGTTCGAGCGTATTCAGCACGCCAGCGAACTGGGCATTATGGTGGATGGGCTGCGGCTGGACATGCCCAAGCTGCAACACTGGAAAAACGGCGTGGTACAAAAGCTGACCGGCGGCATCGGGCAACTGTTCAAGGCCCACGGCATTCAAACCGTCTATGGCACGGCCACGTTTAGCGATTCCAAAACCCTGTCCGTCCAAGGCAACGACGGCCAAACCCACACCCTGCAAGCGGACGCCTTCCTGATTGCCACCGGCTCTTCCCCCGTGGCCGTGCCGGGCTTTACGCTGAACGGGCACAGCATCATAGATTCCCGGGATGCCCTGAACTGGACGGAAGTGCCCAAAACCCTGGCCGTGCTGGGCGGTGGGGTAATTGGTTTGGAAATGGGTACCCTGTACGCCAAACTGGGCGCCCAAGTCAGCATTATTGAACTCAGCGACACCATTCTGCCCGGCGTCGATCCAGAAATCACCCAACTACTCAAGCGCTCCCTGAAAAAGCGGGGCATTCAGCTGCACACCGGAACCAAAGCCAGCATCAGCCAGGCCAGCGAGACTGAAATCAGCTTGCAACTGGAAACGCCCAAGGGCACCAGCTCCCTTGCCGTAGAAAAACTACTGGTGTGCGTGGGCCGCCAACCCAACAGTCAAGGTCTGGGACTGGAGAAGGCCGGTATCAAAACGGACGCCAAGGGCTTCATCCCGGTGGATGCCCAACTACGCACCAACGTGCCCCATATTTTCGCCATTGGCGATGTAACTGCCCCACCCCTGCTGGCCCACAAGGCCTCCAAAGAAGGCTTGGTGGCGGCGGCCGTGATTGACGGCAGCCCGGAAGTGCTGGATTACCGAGCCATGCCGTCTGCTATCTTCTGCGATCCGGAAATTGCCACGGTGGGCTTGAGTGAAGAACAGGCCAAGGCCCAAGGCTACACGGTGAAAGTGGGCAAGTTCCCCTTTGCCGCCTCCGGGCGGGCCTTGAGCATGAACGAGCCGGATGGTATGGTCAAAATGATTACCGATGCCGACACCGACCAGATTTTAGGCGTGCATATGATTGGCCCGGAAGTGTCCGAGTTGATTGCCGAAGCCACACTGGCCATTGAAATGGGGGCCACCGCCGAGGATGTATCGCTGACGGTGCATACCCACCCCACTTTGCCGGAAACCATGATGGAAGCGGCCGAGGCCGTACACGGTCTGGCCATTCACATTTTCCAGAAGGAAAAGCCCGCCCCCGCCGCTGTGAAGTAATGCCCCGATGTGCAAGCGTCCTATTGTCATTCCCGCGCAGGCGGGAATCCACTACGCCCAGAAGCGCACTGACTTGAATTTGGCTGCCCCCCTCCCTAAAAAGCAGCTGGGTAAACTGGATTCCCGCCTGCGCGGGAATGACAAAAGCAAGACAGTGCTGGCACAAGGGCCAAAACTGAACATCAGGCGCTTCAAAAATGCAGGGCAATGGAGCAAGCCATCCCACCAGATGGATACAAGCGTGGGTGTGGCCTATCACCCCGTTCAGCCGCACCGGCAGCGAGAATAGCCTTATGTCAGCCTTAGTCATCCGGGATTTCCACCTGACCGACTACCAAACCGTGTGGGATTTGCAAAAGTCCTTGGTCCAACAACGCTTGGCCGGCACCATCCCCGATACAGTGCTGATGGGCGAACACCCGCCCATCCTGACGCTGGGGCGAGGCACCCATGACGAAAATCTGCTGAACCCCAGCATCCCGACCGTGGCCGTTGAACGGGGCGGGGATGTCACTTATCACGGGCCGGGGCAGCTGATCGCCTATCCCATTCTGTTACTGCCAGCGGGAAAGCGAGACTTGCACCGGTATTTAAGAGACTTGGAATCGGCCATCATCCTGACCTTACAGGAATTCGGCATTGAGGGCCTGCGCAATCCGGGCTGGACAGGGGTGTGGGCCCAAGATCCGCAGTCCGGGGCGTTGCTCAAGCTGGCCTCCATCGGGGTGGCCGTCAAGCAATGGGTGACTTATCACGGGCTAGCCCTGAACGTGTCTACGGATCTGGCGGCTTTTTCCCAAATTAACCCCTGCGGCCTGCAAAGCGAGAAGATGACCAGCATGCAGGCGCTGCTGCAACAGCCCGTTGCCGTGGCGGATGTGAAACCCGTTCTGGCCCGACACCTGGAAACAGTTCTAAAAGCCCCTTAATCGGCCTTCACCACCACCGTTCCCGCGATCATATCGTGCAAGGCCTGCTTTTTTTGCGTAAAAGCGGCCATAAAATAACCCACCCAACAAGCCCCCGCTGAAATAAATCTTCCTACATACCGAATAGACGCCTTCAGAAGAGTCAACCGCTCTCCCTGCAAATCACACACGGTTTGGTAGTCGGTCAGGTGGAAATCCCGGATGACTAAGGCTGACATAAGGCTATTCTCGCTGCCGGTGCGGCTGAACGGGGTGATAGGCCACACCCACGCTTGTATCCATCTGGTGGGATG
>DAIDMR010000235.1 GCA_027448865.1 Vampirovibrio sp. | reverse complement strand
CACGAAGCGGACTAATCAGCCCGTCTAGGATTTGACTTCGGAGGTCAATCCCTTGGCCCGCTTTACCCAGTCGTTGATTTCTATCTGACGGCCGGTTAACATATCCTTGAATTCCGAGTTCAGCCAAAGCAGGATGGCGTTGAGCCGTTGGGGGTCATACAGTTCCAGTACTTGGGAAAGCTGAGGATGGAGGGTCATGGTGGTAGTCCTAAAAAATTCCCTTTGAACGGCTTTGCTTGTAACAACTATACTTATAAAAAGGGGCTTCCCCTTGAATTGATCCGGATAGGGCGTGTATGGGCCAAAGTTTACAAAAATTCAAGGATGCTACAAAGCGGCTGAGTAGGCAGACTTTGGGGCTTGCGACCCTCTGCCTGATGCTGCTGGGGGTGGTGGGTTGTCAGGCGCGCCCCACTGCCAGACCCATCCAGATTCAGCTCTCCACCTGGGGAAGCGCTCAGGAAGTGGCCGTCTTGAAATCCCTACTGCGGGATTTTGAGCGTGGCCATCCCAAAATACAGGTTCAACTGCTGCACATCCCCGAAAACTACTACCAAAAGCTGCATATTCTGGTAGCGGGCGATATGGCTCCCGATGTCATTTTTACCAACAGCCTCAGCTTCCCCATTTACGCTTCGCAGGGCATTTTCAAAGATTTACGGCCCTATGTGGCCCTCCAAGGCCAGGTGTCAGGTGTCCCGAATAGCCCTGTGGATGGCTTGTCAGAGGATCAGTTTTATCCACAAGCGCTCAAAGCCTTTACCTGGCGGCAGCCCAACGGCCAGAGTATTGTGGGCGCTCTGCCCCGAGACATTTCCAATGTGGTGATCTTTTATAACCGGGATTTGTTCAGACAAGCCGGTCTGGCGGAACCGCAAGCGGGCTGGACGTGGCAGCAGTTTCTGGAGGTAGCCCAAACACTTACCCTGGATCGCAACAACGACGGCGACCCGGATCAGTTTGGCGTTTCCTTTTACAGCACCCCGCCCTTATTCTGGTTGCCTTTTGTGTGGAGTGCCGGTGGGGACTTATTCAGCCCGGATTTACGACGATTTACCCTGAATCAGCCGAAGGCGCTGCAGGGGCTGCGCTTTTACGCCGACTTGCGCCACAAGTGGCATGTGGCCCCCAAAAAGGTGGAGAGCGGCGGCACCAGTATGAGTCAGCTCTTTCTGCAGCAAAAAGTGGCCATGCTGGTCAGTGGGCGGTGGAGTGTCCCTGTGTTTCGAGAGCAGGCCAAATTTCAGTGGGATGTAGTGCCCTTGCCGGTGGGCCCCAGTGGACAGTCCCGGGTGGGCATCGATGCGTCCGGCTACGCCATTTCCGCCAAAAGTAAGCACCCCGCGGAAAGTTTTGAATTGATTCGCTATTTGCTCAGCCGGAAATCAGTGCGCACGGTGACCGAAAGCGGCCTGATCGTTCCGGCCCGGCCCGATGTAGCCTCCTCGGCGGCGTTTTTGTCACCGGATCAAGCGCCGACCCACGGACAGGCCTTTCTGGAGGTGATCCCACAGGGTGTGCCCACTCATACCCCGCCCCGCTGGAATGAAGTGGCCGAAGAACTGGGCTTGGCCCTGGAACCCGTCTGGGATGGCCAGCAAGACCCCGCCACGGCCATGGCCGCCGTGAAGCCCAAACTGGACGCTTTATTGGAGGTGAGCCCGTGAAAGCCCATGAGTTGCAAGAGCGCCGCTGGGCCTGGGTGTTTTTGGCCCCCTGTTTGCTAGGCCTGCTGGTGTTTACCTATATGCCCATTCTGGCCTCATTGGGCCTGAGCTTTTCTTACTGGAACCTGCTGGGAGTGCCCAAGTTCGTGGGTGTCCAAAATTACACGACGGTATTGAGCGATCCGCTGTTCTGGCGGTCGTTTGGCACCACCTGGATCTTTGTGCTGGTGTCCGGCGTTCTGGAGCTGGTGTTGAGCTTGTGGCTGGCCGTGTGGCTCAACCGGGCCATTCGGGGGCAGAGTTTCTTCCGGGCGGCTTACTTTCTACCCTTTATTACCCCCATGGTTAGCGTTTCGTTGGTGTGGGGTTGGCTCTACGATCCCTCCTACGGGCTGTTTAACTGGCTGTTGCAGCAGGCTCACCTGATTGACAAGCCCATTCCCTGGCTGTATGACCCCAAAACCGCTTTGTGGGCGGTCATGATTTTGCGGGTGTGGAAAGACATTGGCTACAATATGGTCATTTTTCTGGCCGGGTTGCAAACGGTGCCCCCCTCCTTGTACGAATCGGCCCATCTGGATGGGGCCACCGGCTGGCAAACCTTTTGGCGGGTGACCTTGCCCATGATTACCCCCACCCTGTTTTTCGTGGGCATTATGACCCTGATCAACGGCTTTCAGGCCTTCGATTCGGTGTACCTGCTGACCCAAGGCGGGCCGGAGCACAGCACCGAGTTGCTGGTGTACTGGATGTTCAAAAACGCTTTCGAATTTTACAAAATTGGCCCAGCGTCAGCCATTGCCTATATTCTGTTTATGACTATTCTGGCCTTAACCCTGCTGCAATGGCAGCTGCGCAAGCGTTGGGTCATGTACGAGGATGAAACGGCATGATGCAGAGCGCTCGCTGGAAATCCGCCGGGATAGTGCTGCTGATGGCCGCAGGGGCCGTACTGATGCTACTGCCCTTTTGGGTCATGGTCATTACCTCTTTGGTGGGGCCGGATGAAGTGTTTCGGATGCCCCCCCGGTTGTGGCCCAGCCACTGGCATTGGGACAATTACGGGCGACTGTTTCAGCAAGCCCCCATGGCCTTGTACTTCTTTAATAGTGTATTGGTCAGTGTGGTCACCACGGTGGGACACGTGCTGTTTTCGGCCATGGCTGCTTATGCCTTCTCCCGCTTGCAGTTTCCTCACAAAAACAAGCTGTTTTTTGTGTTTCTGATGACCATGATGGTGCCTCCGCAGGTGAACATTGTGCCCCTATTCTTCCTGATGAAGACCTTTCATTGGCTGGATAGCTACGCGGCCCTGATCGTGCCGGGGCTGTTCGGGGCCTTTGGGGTGTTTATGCTGCGCCAGTGGTTTAATGGCCTGCCCAAGGAGCTGGAAGAGGCCGCCCGTATGGATGGTTGCAACCCCTGGCAGATTTTCTGGCGTATCGCCCTGCCGCTGGCCACCCCGGCCCTGGCCGCTTTGGCCATTTTCGTGTTTATTAACACCTGGAACAGCTTTATGTGGCCCTTGATAGTGACCCATTCAGAAAGCATTCGCACTCTCCCCGTGGGCATTGCCACCCTGAAGGGCAGTTTTCGGGACACCACCGACTGGACAGTGCTGATGGCGGCGGCCACCTTATCGATTCTGCCCGTGATTGGGATTTTTCTGATGGGGCAAAAACAGTTTATGCAGGGTCTGTTATCGGGCGGGGTGAAAGAATAGCGATATCGCTAGATGAACAGGGCGTGACGTTCCAGGGCCTTGAGCGATTCATAGGACAATCCGGCTTCCGAGAGTTCTTCCGGCTCTATATTGAAGAGCTCAATCAGGCGCAGGGCCTGAGGATGGACGTCAGACAAGGCCAACTGGTCTTGCACCTGGGCAATGGCCTGATTTCGGCTCAGGCTCTGGCCTTCCTGCAACATCCAGGGAGAAGTCAGTGATCGAATGCGTGTTTTTTGACTTTTTTTCATACTCAGCACAACTCAAGCAACGTCTGGGCTTGCGTCCCAGCGTCTCTTCATCCACAAAACTACCGTATATTCAGCATAGAGATCTCCTCAGGCGATCTCAAGCGGCAAATATACTACAATGGATCCAAGCAGAACGGAAAAAGAGCGGTGGACAGCGGGATCAAGTAGGATCGATCGCATTGTTACCATTTAAACTTTTCTGTACTTTCTTCAAGTATTATGAACAGGGAAGCCCTTGCTCTGTTACCACACTGTTGTGGAAAAAAGCAGGGATGCCTGAGAATCGGTTGAGCGGTGAGGTATTGAGCGCATGGCAAAAGCAATTAATTGGCCCTTGGTATTTCGGGAGGAAGTGATTGCCGAGGATTGCGACGCCTTGCGCGTGGCCTGCCGTTTGGGCAGCTTGTACTACGAAAATCGTTACTGGGTGCCCGATGAAATTGTGGACATCCGGGTGAATCACAAAAAAATTCGCAAGGCCAAAGTGGTGGGCGATCTGCGCCAATGCGCCCTGAAAGAACTGACCGCTGAAGATTTTCAGCGTTTGAAGTCCACCTTGAAAACACCAGAGGCCTTGGGGCGATTTTTGTCTGAAACCTACGCTCAGCCAGTGGACGCCGACACCCTGATCACCCTGGTGACCTATCAAAACCTGCCAGTGGTGCCGGAAGAGATTGAAGCCCCGGACGATCCCCATATTTAAGTTGCCAGCCAACCGCCGCCGGCCCGATAAAGGCCAACGGCAGCATGGAGAAACAGCCAGACTGAAGCCCGGTTATCCCGAGAGTAGCGACAGGGCAATATTGGGGAAGGTGTTGACCCGAGCCAGCGCATAGGCGCCTGCCTGTTGCAGGATTTGCAATCGGGCCAGGTTGGAGGACTCCGCGGCCACATCGGTATCCCGAATGGAGGAGAGTGAGGCCGAAACGTTGGTTTTGGCAATGCTCAGGTAATCCATTCGATCACTGAGCCGGTTTTGAAAGCCGCCAATGGTGGCCAGATTGCTGGTCACGGTGTTGATGGCCGTATCCACTTGCCCCAATAGGGTGGTGGCGTTGGCCGCCGTGGTCAGGGTGGTTTGGGTAATATTAAGGCCGCTACCACCGCTGGTGTTGTTGGTAAAGGCGCTTTTAATATCAATGGTATCTGAACTATTGGGACCCGCCTGAATGTTAAAGGCCGATCCACCGGAAATAGAGCCGTCCAGCAGGTTAAAGTCACCGTAGGTGGAGCCCGAGGCAATACTGTTGATGGCGGCCAGTTCCGCCGTTAAACTGGCCTGATAGGCTGTGTACTGGGCCGAACTATTGGTGCCGTTGGCCGCCGCAACGGCGATCTCCCGGATATTTTGCAAGTGCTCGTTAATCTGTTGCAAGGCGCTATCGGCGGTTTCTACCATGCTCAACCCCTGTTGCAGATTGGTGGTGGCCGCATCATACCCCCGGATCTGGGTGTTCATGGTCTCAGCCAGCATCATCTGGGCAGCCCCATCGGCGGCCCGGTTCAGTTTATAGCCCGATGACAGCCGCTCTAGGCTTTTGTTCAGCCGGTTGTTGGTCAGGTTAATATATCGGGCAATGTTTAATTCGAGGGCATTGCTGTTTAAAGTAATCGTCATAAGGCAGGTTCCTCTTGCTCACGGACCGATTGCTGATTCTGGTTTGTTTTATCAAACCAGCCTAGGCGGAACTGCCCGGTGAGCGATTGGCCCGAAGCGCTGCCTTGGCGGCAACATCGGCCAGATGAATTGAAATCTGCTGGCTGCGCTGATTCTCTTGGGTGACTTGCGCCTGACTATCGGTGTGCGGCAGACCATATTGCTGCTTCCAGCTGCTAAAAGCACCGTGATGGAGGGCAGTCGTAAAGGCGCTGGACTGATTTGAAAGGGATTGAGGACTCGGCTGTTGTTGCATACCACGTCTCCTTACATTGTATGGGCTGTGTTAGAACCCGGCACTCCCATCCTGAGAGTGCGATAGCCCGATGAGTTCCTGATGAACGTACCTGCTGATGAACAAATTACGAAAACCAGGGCGAACAGGGCGGGAAAACCAGAGCAGGCCAAATTCCCAGCCTTGATGATGTGAACAACAAATGTTCAATGTTAGAAGGTATCTGGTGTTCCCTGTATCCCTGATGACCCTGAGCCGGATAAAACGGGGCCGGAGGATTCCGCCTGGCTTACCACCCTTTAGCGGGTGCTTGCGCTTCAATACGCTGATTTGGAATCACGGCTGTCGATGGCGCTATCCGGAGTTTAATGAAATTGTTTTTATCCAATACCTGCTATCGGCAAGGTTGCCGATAGGCTGAAGGGCTTTGCGGCAAACCGTTACATTTCTTGACATCATCCCCGGAAACACAAAAAGTAAAAGCCCCGCCTGGTAAACAGCGGGGCTTTAAGCACCAATTTAGATGAAACAGAATGGCTCAGGTTCGTCTTCGACCGGCCATGGCCAGCGCCACCCGGCAACTGGAGAGCGCTGCTTCTGAAGCAGCCCGATTCTCCATAATCACCTTCAGCGTCTGGCTGGAAACACCCATTGGCAGGGCAGGCCCTCCCAGGCTGTTGATTTGTTGAATGGCGCTATCCGGCATAAAAGTGATAGGGCTTTTGGGCATAGTCGGGGTCTCCTTGGTTGAAAGGGCAACACAAAATAATCCAAACAGGTTGGGGATAGTAAAAATTCAATGGCTTCAACCGGAACGGTGCTTTACTGCCGTTGCAGCAGACTGAGAATCAGCCGGGGAAGCTGGTTGGTTTGAGACAGCACCGTGGTGGCCGCCTCGGTCAGGATTTGCGACTGGGTCATCTGGGCCGTCTCCGCGGCGATGTCGACATCCCGAATGCGGGAGTTGGAGGCCGAAAAGTTTTCCACGCCTTGTTCCAGGTTGCTGCTTACGCTTTCCAGATTGTTTTGAAACGAGCCGACTCTGGCCCGCTGCACGTTGAGCGCGCTCAAGGCAGTGTCAACATCGCTCAGAAAGCTGGTAGCCGCTGCGCTGGAGCTTAAGTCAATGGCCGCAATGCTCAGGAAGGTGGCTGGCGCTGAGCCCACCACACCCAGGCCATCGGCGCTGGCGTCCGTCAGGGCCGAACTGATATCCAGAACATTGGTGGCCGCATCGGAATTAGGCCCAATCTGAACCGGAGCGCTGGTGGTTGACCCGTCCAGCAGGTTAATGCCATTGAGGTTGGTCGCTGCCGCAATGCGGTCGATGTCGCTGAGCAATGACTTGATTTCGTTGCTGATAGATTGCCGGGCAACCGCGTCGTTGGTGTCATTGGCGGCCTGAATGGTCAGTTCGCGCACCCGTTGCAAGTTATCCCCGATAATACTGAGTGAGCCTTCCGCGGTTTGCAGCACGCTAATGCCGTCCTGCGTGTTACGAGAGGCCTGATTCATCCGCCGGATGGAACTCATCAGGTTTTGGGAAATGGTCAACCCGGCTGCGTCGTCGGCGGCCCGGTTGATACGATACCCCGAGGAGAGGCGCTCCAGCGACTGCTTGAGCTTGTTGGAATTGGTTCCCAACCGACGCTGGGCAATCAGCGAGGTAATATTGGTGTTGGGGACTAAAGACATACGGCACGTTCTCCTTAACGTTTCCGCCACCGCCATTCCTTGGCGACAGTGTTTGACAGGATTGTTGATTTTGCTCTCGGTGTGTTTGGAGAAAAACTTGAGTGTGACCGGGGAGGATTTCCTCCCAATGGATGACCCCAATAGCCTGAAAGAGCTTGGTGTCTTGATGACACCAGCATTTTTGGGCTCAAACCCCTTGAAGCGTCTAGTTTTATGGTAAAGTAAAGGAAGAGAGTTCACGTGATACTTGTAGGAAAGCGAGGGTTGGCCAGTGAAAATCGCCGTGATTGGGTCGGGCTATGTGGGAACCGTAACCGGAACGTGTCTGGCTGAAATGGGTCACCAGGTGGTTTGCGCCGATCTGAAAGAAGGCCGCATGCGGGATCTTCAGCAAGGCAAAGTCCACTTCTATGAAGAAGCGCTGGAACCCTTAATCCGGGGGAACCGGGAAGAAGGGCGCCTGGAATTTACCACCGATATCGTGCAAGCCGTCCGGAACTCCGAAGTGATTTTCCTGTGCATCGGCACCCCGCTGCTACCTTCTGGCAAACCCGATTTTAGCGCCCTGACGGCGGCGGTGAAAAGCATTGCCGAAGGCATTAACGGCTATCGCCTGATTATCGAGAAAAGCACCCTGCCCATTAAAACCGGGGAATGGCTCCAGTCCCTTTTGCAGGAGCAGGTGCCCGAGGGCATTGAGTTTGACATTGCCGCCGTGCCCCAGTTTTTGCGAGAAGGCCACGCAGTCAACGACTTTATGCACCCCGACCGCATTATTGTGGGAGCCGAAAGCAAACGGGCCATCGATACCATTGTGGAAATCTATCGCCCCCTGAACGCCCCCATCCTCATGACCGATACCAACAGCGCCGAGTTGATTAAACACGCCACCAACGCCTTTTTGGCTACCAAAATCTCCTTTATCAACTCCATTGCCCAAATTTGCGAAAAAACCGGGGCCGATATCACCAGCGTGGCCCGGGGCCTGGGCCTGGATCGCCGCATCGGGCAAGAGTACCTGAACGCCGGAATTGGCTACGGCGGCATCTTTTTCCCCAAAGATCTCAACTCCCTCATTAATATCGCTGAAGAGTACCATTTGAATCTGGATCTGCTGAAGCAGGTGGATATCATCAACCGCTATCAGCGCATCAGTTTTATTGAAAAGATTGATGAGGCGCTGGGCAAGAACCTGTCCGGTAAAATCATCGCCATTTGGGGCATCGCCTACCGTCCGGATACGGATGACCTGCGAGACACCCCCAGCTTGACCATCGTGCGGGGGCTGGAAAAGCGAGGGGCCAAGATTCGGGCTTACGATCCGCTGGCCATGGAGCCTGCCAAAGAGCTGCTCCCCGATGTCACCTACTGTCACTCCGCTTACGAAGCGGCCCAAGGCGCCGATGCCATTGCCATCCTGACCGAGTGGGACGAGTTCGCCTACATTAACTTCCTGCGTTTGCGCCAGGAAAGCGACTGCCGGCTGATCGTGGATGGCCGAAACCTCTTCAATCCGGAGCGGATGAAGAATCTGGGTTACCACTACGTCAGTATTGGCCGTCGCAAGGTCACCCCGGATAAAGTACCGGCCAAAGTTTGAGAAAAACACGGCAACAATATGCCCCAATTCATTTAAAATAGTGGACATCCGCTCATAAGGAGGTTCCCCGGCGTGGTTCCTTCCGTTCCAGAATAGAGGCGTGGTTAGCGTTTTATGGCAAATTTACAAGATCAATCTCTCCAGGGTGGCCCTTTGCCTCGCAAAGTGGCCGATGTATGGCCGGGTAGCGTGTTTTATGAACCCAACGCGGTAAAGGCCATTCAGCAGAAGGTGGACATGCTGGCCGCCCACATGCAAAAGCAGTTAAGCGAGCATGAAGCGGCCATGCGAAACACGCATCAGGTGTTTGACTACCTGTTGCAGGACATGGAAAATTTTGTGGAATGCTTCCAGTCCGCCTTTGAAGCCCGCAATCTGGAAGGGAAAGAGGCCCAGCTACCGAGAATCCGCTCTCAAATGGATCCGGATCGCTCCGTGGGCATCCTGCAAATTTTGTGGCACGCCATCAGCTTTACCACGCGGGGCAATACCAAGCCGCTGGCTTTAAACCGACCGGGACGCCCGCCGGTTTTCACCGGGCGTATTATCGCCCTGAACGGGGATTTCCTGGATACCCGCAGCAACCTGCACGCCGCCTCCTTTTCGGAATTGATTCATCAGGAAATCGCTTCTTTATATATCCCTGCCGATCCCACCGCCCCAGCGGTCATGAGCATGAAGCACTTATCTGGAGAAGAAATCTACTTTCACCAGGCCGATGCACCCCGCCGCTTTTTACTAAAAGTGGTGGAAATTGTTTGCGGGGGCGGCTTCTTCCACGAGCAATAAGAGAAAAACCCCTGTAGTTTGGGCTTACCGCCCGGACTGGATGGTCTTTTCAATCATTTGGGCAATCGATGGGATAATTTTGACCTGCAAATCCTCGGGGCAGTCTCCCAAAAGCTGTATGGCCGAACTCAAGGTCTCGTGCATGTCATACCAACGGCGGTGTTGACGGTGATCGTCCCAGGAGCGGCGATAGGGCAGGGTACTATCCAGCTCCTCAATGGCCACGTTGCTCTGGTCTTCCATCTGGTGCTCCACCACGATTTTGATGATGTTGAGGGCCACTTGAGCCTGTTGTTTATCGGTGGCCTGATGCAATTGTCCCAGTGCCCTTTGTAGCACCGGATCGCTGTCGTACCAACGATTCGCCGGATTGAGTTCGGGGTCTTCCTTGGGGCTACTCATGTTTCCTGGGGGTCTATATTAACAATATGGTTATTATAGCGGCCCCCTTGGTTGACAAGCACCCTCCATTCAACCCATAATAATTACCCATGGCATAGTAGCTCAGATGGCTAGAGCACGCGGTTCATACCCGCGGTGTCGCTGGTTCGATTCCAGCCTATGCCATTTTTTATTGGCTAGTTTTCAGGGGCTGGGTTGTGTGGTGGTTGCGCTTCTGGTGATCAACCCTTATATATAAATAAATACAGTCGGGAAAAGTGAAAGTGAGAGAGGCCGATGTCCGCCAGCCCATCATCATCGTTACCGCCCAACCTGCAGGTTTGCGTGCTGGTGTTTATGCGTTCTCTGGCCACCCCGTTGGTTTTATACGCCGATAACGCCACCCAGCTTTATGAAGAAATAAAGCAGCTGATTAAAATGGCCAATCCGGCTGCCCCGAAACTGATTGAAAAGCAAGGGGCTGGCCCCCTGAAGAAAGTGGCCTTCCTGGACACAGAAATTTCCGGGGTGGCCCTGCAACTGGAACCGGTGTTCGGGCAGCGATAGCAGGTTTTCTGCCTTATTCCAGCATTTTTTTCTTGAGCAGGTCGATATGCTCGCGAATTTCCAGTTCTTCTTCCGCATCGGTGCCGATTTTCAGGTACTGTTCAAACATTTCAATGGCCTCGGCGTACCGACCCGTTTTTTGGTAGGCGTAGCCCAGATTGTTGTAAGCATTGCCGTAGGCCGGATCGATTTCAATGGCCTTGCGGTAGAACGCAATGGCGTCCGGCATCTCTTCCTGGCAATAGTGGGCCAGACCCAACTGGTTGTAAGCCTTGGCGTAGTTGGGATCGATCTGAATGGCTTTCTGGCTGTACTGAATGGTGCCTTCCCAATCCCCCTTCTTGGCCAGAGAGATGGAGAGGTCATAATTGGCCTCCAGATTGTTGGGATCCAGTTCCAGCACTTTTTTAAAATTTTGAATGGCTTCCGCCAGTTGAACGGCCTGATCTTGTAACTTGCCCAGAAAGAGGAACGCATTGATATTGGTCGCGTCGTACTCCGTGGCTTTTTGAAACGCCTCGATGGCCTCGGCCAACTTTTTGTCAGCCTCGTAAACCAGGCCCAGTATGTAATAGCAATCCGCATCCTCAGGCGCGCTTTCAAGGGCCTTGCGGAGCAAAGCCTCCGCCTGGGGATAAGCACCGTCTTCATATTCTATTAAGGCCAGGTTGTAAAGCGCTTCCAAATCATCCGCTGTAATGGCCAGCACACTTTCAAAACACTGCTTGGCATTAGCGGCGTTTTCCTGCTGCTGATAAATCAGGCCCAGGTTGTAGTGTGCCTCGGCAAAGTCCGGTTGCAATGTGGTTGCTCGGGTAAAACAGTCAATGGCCTTGGTTAAATTGTTGTTTTGGTAATAATCAATGCCTTTATTGTAGTACCAGGAAGCATTCCGCTTACTGAACCGGAAATAAAGCACCCCTCCACCCAACGCCAAAAGACAGGCCAATCCGCCTGCCACGATTAAAATCAGGTTCCAGGGAGCTGCGGTCATAAAAATATCCGTCGAAATGACGCAGATTTCGCGTTTATGACTATAGCGGACTGAGTGAAGAGTTCACTCCGCCCTCTAATTGAATATTAGAGAAATCCAGCGTAAATCGACACGTTTGGGCAGTGGATTTTCCTTGCGGAAATGTCAGCTCCGCTCCACCTTTTGCTGTAACCCAATCGGACTTGCCGCTCCAGGTCATGGTGGGCGCTTTCATTTGGCCGCCCTTGCCCCCGTTATCCTGTTTTTGAGCCGAATTGGCGATGACGCCACCACTGAGGGTCACCGTGTTATCCTTGGCCAGATATAGCCCTTTGGGTGCGGAAAACCGCAAAACCGGCTTTCCTTCGGCGTCATAAAATTCGCCTTTCACCTCTTTTAAAGTGGCTTGGGCCCTGTTTTCACTGTAAACGGCATTCAGCGCCTCCAGTTTCCACTTTTTCACTTTGCCTTCAGTCACCGTGAAGGAGACATTCTGGCCAGTCATACTGTCCTGCTTGTTTTGAGAGGCTTGTTGCTGGCGATGCAAGGCCTCCTCCTGCTTCAACTTCTGATCGGCACTCCAGATGGCCCAGCCTCCCCCCAACAGCAGGGCGGATAGAACAAAAATAACCAGTTTACGATAGGAATTCATGGCGAAAAGGCAATCACAAGGTTAGGGAGGGGACGCGTTGTGGCGCCATCAATAACGGCAGGCCAGCAAGATATAGCTCATCATACCAAAATCACGGGCCAAAATAACGACCAAATGTTCGCTTAAACTGTAACCCGGCCCCGGGCCTCGATAACCCCGTCCCAGTACCTCTGCCCACAGAGCCGAGAGAGCGATTGGCGGGCCTGGCTCAAACCCGGCTGAAATAACCGGGACAGTTGCCCCTGTAAAAAGGCCATGCAGCGCTCCAGCCTGTCCAAACTCTGGCTTAATCGCCGCAAGTCCTGTGGCTGTCTTATCCACCCTTGTTTCAAGCCAGCATCCACCACAGAAAGCAGGGTCAGCTTGTGAGTAACCCGATGTAACTTCAAAATATCCAGAACCGGCCAGTCCGGGCTGTGCAATTCAGCGTCCAAGGTCTCCAGCAGCGGTGCTTTCAGGGCTTGAAAAACCTCAGGCCGAGCCAGCAGTGTCTGGATCAGCTTTTGGGCAGCGGCTTCCCGCTGGGGCTCAAAGTAACGAAAATCCATCAACGGATTCAATAGCTCCAGGGCAGAAATACAAGGAAGCAGCGGACTTTCCAATAGCTCCTGACAAAGGGTATTGCGTCGTCTGGCAGTGCCGTCGGCTTCCCGGTAAAGCAGCTCTCCATTGCGATATAACGACCACACGGCCTGCGCTTGCCAGGATTCCGTTTCCCACACCAGCAGATAGAGCGCATCCTGATTTTCGTTCCAGCCCATCGTCCATTGTCGGGCCTGATTGTTGAACAACATCCCAATGGGATCATCATATTCAGGGCGTAAACGCTGCCAGCGGTTCTGCCGCAACGCCATCAGCAAAGCCTCGGCCGCTTCGGGCTGAAGGGGTGTCCCGGCAGCAGTCTGGACAGGAAACGACAGGGCAGAAGGGGGCGTAAACTCTCTGGAGGCAAGAACCATCTGTAACGGAACCACTCAATCCTTGCGGTAACATCAATGCGACATCGGTATCAACCACTGCCACCCTATGAAACCCCCACAAGTTATTTTCTTGCTAGCATTTGGAATGTGCTACAACTGGCCGCCAGCCCTCGGGTCTCATAAGCCCTTCGGGAACTTCAAGGATTGCTTGAACCAGGGCGGCCCAGACATTTACATTTTTTAACACTCCATCTACAACCACAAGACTTCGCCTGACCGTAGACAGGGCCTTCTGATCCTTCTCTGTAAAGACCTACCTGACCCAGAAAAATAAAGATAGGACATTTCTCCTGTTCCAAACTTGCGTTGAGATGTTTTATTAGTGCAGATGGTCACGAAACCAGTATCCATAACGCACGCAACACCTGTAACAACTCTGGGAGATTTCACATTATGCCTGAGCTAAGTCGTCTTGAATCCGCTGCTTACAGCCTTGTTCCAGAGCGTGTACGTAAAGTCGCGGAGTCAGCAACGCGATTAACGGGTACCCAACTGGGACGTCATGCCATGGATGTGGCGGATACGCTGGTCACTCAGCAGGTGAAGAAGAAGAAAGACGGATGGCTGATGAACGGCATACAGATGGTGTCCCCCCGACTGTACGATGGCTTGGGCCTGACCGACGGGAAGATCCTGCACCTGCCCATCGCCCTGCTGTTCCCCAAACAGTACAAGGCCGCCCGTTTGTCCAAAGAGGCCAGCGGAAACGGCAAATTAGGATTGGTGGAACTGGCCGGTAGCTTGCTGGCCCCCAATGTGACCAAATGGCTTCAAGTCGCACGACTGATGCAGCAAGGCAAAATACAGATTTCGCCTCAAAGTTTCAACATATTGAACTAGAGTTTCCGCAGACAATGTGCTGAAAAAACGCCTGCTCTCTATGATGAAAGCCCGAGTCGTTTCAGAAAAACCACTCGGGCTTTTTTGCGTGCGACTTTGACGTTTTAGGCAAGGGCTAATTCACTAGAAAATACCGATTTTGACGACTTTCGCAAATTCATTTGGAGATGGCACCACTCTCCGGTAAGATCAACATCAATCGAAACGGGTCATTATTCTCAACACATTAAAAGACAACAAGGAGAGAGCCAATGGCGGAGTATACATTCGACATTCCCAAGGTCGTGGACACCCTGAACCGCATTGTGGAAATGGAATTGGCCGGTGTGGTGCGTTATACCCACTACTCGTTTATGGTTTTTGGCCCCAACCGTATCCCCATTACCTCCTGGCTCAAAAGTCAGGCCAGTGAATCCTTATTGCACGCCCAGGAAACGGGTGAGCTGATTACCCATCTGGGAGAACACCCCTCCCTGGGTATTGGCCAACTGCTGGAAACCCATAAGCACGATATCTTCAGCATTCTGGAAGAGTCCCTGACCCATGAGTCCAGACAAATGCAGCTCTATCAGGAGCTTCTGGATTTAGTGAAAGATAAGTCAGTCATGTTTGAAGAGTTCGCCCGGCGCATGGTGGCCGAAGAGGAAAGCCATATCGGGGAAGTGCGCAAAATGATGCGCAAGTAACCAGCGTCTTTCTTTAAAACACCCCTTCTCAAAAGCGTCTGCCCCCAGTGGGCGGACGCTTTTGACAAGAGCTGCCGGGCGTCCCAAATAACCGCTTGACAAAGCAGCCCCACGAACGGCTATGATAGTAGCGCAATGTCAATGATGAATTTACTGTTTTTATGCCTTCAATCGCAACACAGCCAACCCAATTGCAGCAGTGGTGGTGGAACCAACCGCTTACTGGCCTGTCGGGCTGGATTGATTACCCTTGAAAGCATGGTTCGTAATTGACTCCAGATTTCCAGAAAGCAGGCCCCCGGGTCTGTTTTTTCGTTTTTGGCCTTGAATTTCAGCTTTAAATCAAACGCATTGGAGCCACTGCCGTTATGCCCCTGACCATCCAAAGCTACCTGTCGGACACTGAGACGCCCGTGTCCCTGTTTCACCGCCTGCAATCCTCCTTTCCCCTGATGTTTCTGCTGGAAAGCACCGACGGGGACCGCCAAGTGGGCCGCTTCTCCATCATCGGGCTGGATGCCGTTCTGAGTTTTCGCCTGAAAAACGGGGCCGCCATTATTCAAAACCATCGGGAAGGTACCGAGCGACTGGAAACCTGCACCGACCCCATGGGCCGTTTACGGGCCCTACAACTGGAAACCTTGCCGCCGCTGGAGGCCTTGCCCCCCGAATACAGTGATTTACCCCTGACCGCCGGGTGGGTGGGTTATTTGGGTTATGGCACCACCCAGTATTTTGAACGGATTCCTCAGCCCGCCGAAGATGTGTTGAAGGTGCCCGATGTGTACATGGGGCTTTACGATTCGGTGATTATTTTTGATCACCTGTATCGCCGCATTCATTTGGTCTCTCACCGGGAAGCGACAGAAGCCCATCGGCTATTCCAGACCGTCCAGCAGGCCTTGAACCAGCAAACTCAGGAACTCCACTTGCTCACCCTGCCCCAACTCTGTGATGAGCAGGTCTTTGACACCGTCCAGTACGCCACCCCCAAAGCCGATTTTATGAAGGCCATCCATCAGGCCAAGCAGTGGATTGTAGAAGGTCAAATTTTCCAGATTGTGCTGGCCCAGCGCTTCTCACTGCCAGTCCAGTGCCGCCCGCTGGATATTTACCGCACGGTGACCGCCATCAATCCCTCTCCCTACGCCTATTACCTCAAATTTCCGGAGTTCGTCTATCTGGGCTCCTCACCGGAAACCTTTGTGCGCTGTCGCAACGGGCAGGTGACTTTAAAGGCCTTGGCGGGCACCCGCCCCCGGGGCAAGTCGGAAGCGGATGATGCTGGGTTGGCTGAAGAGCTTCGGGCCTGCCGCAAGGAAATGGCCGAGCATCGCATGCTGGTGGATCTGGGCCGCAACGATTTAGGCCGTATTTGCCTGCCGGGCAGCATTGCCGTGGGAGAAATCGCCCAAATCCTCAGATACACCCATGTTATGCACCTGGCCACGGAAATCACCGGCAAGCTCCGGGAAGGTCTGAGCGGGTATGACGCTTTAAGAAGCTGCTTCCCCCGAGGCACCGTGAGCGGCGCTCCCAAAATTCGGGCCATGCAACTGCTGGCCAAACTGGAACCAGAGCAGCGGGGCGTTTATTCAGGCATGGTGGGTTACATTGACGCCAGTGGGAACGCCGATGGGGCCATCGCCATTCGTTCCGCCCTCATTCAGGAGAATACGGCCCATATTCAGGCGGGGGCTGGCATTGTGCATCACTCCGTGCCGGAATCCGAATACGAAGAAACCCGCAACAAGGCCAAAAGTATGATTAAAGCCATTCTGATGGCGGAAAGGATGGACGCCGATGCCCGCAGCGCAACCCGTCGTGATTATTGATAATTACGACTCCTTCACCTTCAATTTATACCAGATGCTGCAAGCGGAAACGGACGCCCCGGTGGAAGTCCACCGAAATGATGGCATCGATTTCCAAACCTTGCTGGCGAAAAAACCACAGCGAATCATCCTGTCCCCCGGCCCCGGCCACCCCGCGGAACCCTCGGACTTTGGCATTTGCGCCGAGATTATCCAAAAGCAAGCGGAACTGAATTGCCCGGTGCTGGGGGTCTGTCTGGGGCATCAGGGCATGGCCCATTATTTGGGAGGGGGCGTCATTGGCGCGCCTGAAATCGTCCACGGGGAAAGCCGCCCTATGCGCCAGGTGATCGACAGCCCCTTGTTTAAAGGTCTGCCGTCCACCTTTGAGGCCATGCGCTATCACTCCCTGTTGGTGGATGAAAAGACCTTGCCTTCGGATTTGGAAATTACCGTCCGCGATGCGGAAAGTAACATTCCCATGGCCATGCAGCACCGCACACAGCCCTTGTATGGCATTCAGTTTCATCCGGAATCCATTGGCACCCCGCAGGGAAAACAGATTTTAAGGAATTTTCTAGTCCAATGCTAAGCCGTGACCAACTGCGCCAGCTCATTCATCTGGAATACAGCGAAGCGGAAACGCTGGCGTTGCTGGGCCAACTGACCCCGGATCGCATTACCCCCGCCCTATTTTCGGATGCCTTGGCCTGCCTGCAGGAAACCGCCGAACCGTTGGCTTTACCGCCAATGCCGGTCATGGATTGCTGCGGCACCGGTGGCAGCGGCTTACCCCATTTTAATACCTCCACCACGGTGGCTTTTATTTTAGCGGCAGCCGGGATTCCGGTGGTTAAATTTGGGAATCGCGGCTTTAGCAGTGCCAGCGGCAGTTTTGACCTATTGGCTCAGCTCGGGTTTTCCGAACGGATGGACTTGCAGCGCATCCCGGAAGCGTTGGAACAATGCGGTCTGATTTTTCTATTTGCCCCGCAGTGTTATCCACAACTGGCCGGGTTTAACCAGTTGCGTCGCACCTTGAAAACCCGCACCCTGTTCAACTTTTTGGGCCCCTTGCTCAATCCGGTGAAACCCGCCTATCGGCTGCTGGGTGTGTCTCATCCTGTAATGCAGCAACGCATGGCCGACTATTTGCTCAACGCCGACACCTGCGATCGCGGCTGGATCGTGCATGCGGAATCGGGTTTGGATGAAATCGATATCCACGGCAACACGCAGGTGTTGCAACTGGAAAATAACCGTTGTGCGGAAATAACCATTTCCTGGTCTGATTTCTCGGCTGATTCGCTGTCTGAAAATGGGCACCGTGAACTGCAACGAAACGAGCATAGTCCTTTAGAGAATTTGAAAATTTTCATGCGGCTGCTTCAAGGGGACGATGATCAATCGCCGTATTATGACATGGTTTGTCTCAATGCTGGTGCGGGCCTCTTGGTTGCCCAAAAAGCCCGCACGCTGGATGAAGGCATTCAGGAAGCCAAAAAGATTTTAAAAAGCGGAAACGCATTACACACGCTGGAACAATGCCGGAGGGTCAATGAACAGTTTGCCTGCTAATAACGTCCTAGGCACCATCGTGGCCCACAAGCTTGAAGAAGTGGCGAACCGAAAAAAACACCGGCCACTCAACCAATGGATGAACCAAGTACGGGCTTTTCCCCAGCCGCACGCCCTGGAGCGGGCCATTCGCCAATCTATTCAAAAACCGGCCTGCATTCTGGAAATCAAACCGGCTTCGCCCTCTGCCGGAGTTCTCAAGGAAACGCTGGATTTAGCGTCCATATTGCCCATTTATGCGCAATACGGCGTGGCCATTTCTGTTTTAACCGATGCCCACTATTTTGGGGGTAGTTTAGAATTGCTGCAATCGGTTAGCGATCAAGTCACCATCCCCACCCTTTGCAAAGATTTTATTATCGATCCCTATCAAGTCTATGAAGCCAGGCATGCCGGGGCTCAGGCGGTTTTACTGATTGTGAAGGCATTGAGCGATGCGCAACTGACTGAACTCAATGAACGGGTTTTAACACTGGGCATGACCCCGCTGATTGAAGTGCAGGATGCCGAAGAAGTGCGTCGAGCGCTAGAAGTCAACCCGTCTATTCTGCTGATCAACAGCCGTAATCTACAGACGCTAGAAATGGATCTGTCCACCACCGAGCGATTATCCCCACTGATTCCAGAGGGTATTCTCAAAATTTCAGCCAGCGGCATTCAGAACAAAGCCGATATTGTGAGGCTCCAGCCCCATTGTGATGGCTTCTTGATCGGCTCCACACTAATGCGGGAACCTACTCCAGAGGCACTGGCCAAAAAGCTTCAGGCGTTATTGGCATGAGCGTACCCCGGATCAAAATTTGCGGGATCACCAACCCCACCGATGCCATGGCCGCCATTGAAGCAGGCGCCGATTGGCTGGGACTGATTTTTGTGCCCCAGACCCCTCGTTTTGTACCGGTGGAATCGGCCACAGAAATTATGAGGCAGCTTCGGGCTTTATATCCTGAAACGACGGTGGTGGGCGTTTTTCAGAATCAATCGCTGTCTGATATCGAGCGTCTCATTCAAGTCCTGAAACTCAATCGGGTCCAACTGCATGGCCACGAAAGCCCTGACTTCTGTGCTCAAATTTCGGTGCCCGTCATTAAAACATTACTACTTCATCCAGAACTACCCGAACTTGATATCTCCGAACTCCGCCGCCAATCGGCAACTTTTTTGGAAGTACCTCAAGTGCAAGCCTTACTGCTGGATCTTCCCAAAGGCAGCGCCATTCCCAGCGTTTTGAATGTCACCCATTCAGACGCTCATTCAGAAAAATTGCGCTCTTTTTTATCCGATTTTCCGTGTTTGTTGGCCGGTGGCTTAACTCCGGATAACATTCAGCCCGCCTTGCAAATCTTTCAGCCCGCCGGGGTGGATGTGGCCTCCGGGGTGGAGCAGGCGCCTGGAAAAAAAGACGTTGATAAAATAAAGCGCTTTTGTCACATCGTCCAAAATTTCCATCCCCAACCCAATCATGGAGAGAACGCATCATGCAATCCCTAGGCTTTTTTGGCTCCTTCGGGGGCGTTTACGTGCCGGAACTGTTAGTGCCTGCGCTGGAAGAAGTGGAAAGCGCTTTTTTAGAGGCCAGCCAGGACGCTGACTTTTTAAAGGAATACCATCATTTACTGAAACACTACGCCGGACGCCCCACCCCGCTGTACGAAGCGAAAAATCTCTCCAAACGCTATGGGGCCCGCATCTTTTTAAAGCGAGAAGACCTGCTGCACGGTGGTGCTCACAAAACCAACAATGCCATTGGGCAAGCCTTATTGGCCAAGCGCATGGGCAAAACCCGGATTATCGCCGAAACCGGTGCCGGTCAACACGGTGTGGCCACCGCCATGGCCGGTGCCCTGCTCGGAATAAAGACCGAAGTGTACATGGGCGCCGTGGATATGGAGCGTCAGCAGCCCAACGTGTTTCGCATGAAATTATTGGGAGCCATCGTGCATGCGGTAGAGGTCGGTTCCAAAACCCTGAAAGACGCCATTAATGAAGCCATGCGGGATTGGGTCAGCAACTTGCAGGATACTTATTACCTACTGGGTACCGCCGCTGGGCCTCATCCCTACCCCACGCTGGTTCGCTTTTTTCAGCAAATTATCGGGGAAGAAGCGCACCAACAAATTTTAGAACAAGCTGGCAGATTACCCGATCAAGTGGTGGCTTGTGTGGGCGGAGGATCCAATGCCATCGGTATTTTTCAGGGCTTCCGCCATACCAGCGCTCAACTGATCGGAGTAGAACCGGCAGGACTGGGCCTGGAAACAGAGCATCACGGGGCGGTGCTGGCCAAAGGCACTCCCGGCTGTTTGCACGGTATGAAGAGTTTGGCCTTGCAGGACAAAGACGGTCAGGTACGAGAAACCTACAGTATTTCCGCTGGACTGGATTACCCCTTGGTGGGCCCGGAACACGCCCACCTGCAAAGCACCGGGGAGGCTATTTATGCCTCTGCCACGGACGCTGAGGCCTTGGCCGCTTTCCACACACTGGCCGAAACCGAGGGCATTTTGCCCGCCCTGGAATCCTGCCATGCGCTGGCCTATGCCCAAACGCTGGCGGCTCAGGGATCGCCGGAGCAGATTATTTTGATCAATCTCTCCGGACGAGGCGATAAAGATTTACATCAGGTCATGGCCCAACAGGAGGGAGTCCAGCATGTCCACGCTTAAGCAAGCCCAAACCCAGTCTCGTTATGACGATTTGTTCGCCCGCCTGAAACAGGAAAAACGCCACGCCCTGATCCCGTTTACCCTGCTGGGATGGCCTACGCCTCAACGGTGTCTGGAGAGTGTTGATGCCTTTGTGGCCGGTGGAGCCACCGCCCTGGAGCTGGGGCTGGCGTTTAGCGATCCGGTGGCCGATGGCCCGCTGATTCAACAAGCGGGCCGCACGGTGCTGGAAGCGGGTTTCGATGTGGATCAGGCCTTGGATTTGCTGAAACAAATTCGGCAGAGCTATCCACACATTCCCATCAGTTTATTGGTGTATTACAACCTGGTCCTGGTTCGGGGCATAGATCGCTTTTGCCGGGATATTGCCGAAGCGGGCGCCGATGGCCTGCTGATTGCCGACTTGCCGGTAGAAGGCATCGCCGAAATTAAGCCTGCTCTCGATCAGTATGGCTTGCAACTCACTTCTATTATTTCCACCCGCACCAGTGCCGAGCGTTTGCCAAACATTGCGGCCCAATCCGGCGGGTTTTTATACGCCGTTTCCCGTCTGGGCATTACCGGGGTGGAAGAACGCTACGATCAGACGCTGGGCAATTTATTGACTCAGGCACGTCAGTGTTCCGACTTACCCGTCTGCGTGGGCTTTGGCATCTCCAAGCGGGAGCATGTGGAAAGCATGATTCGATTGGGTGCCGATGGGGTCATTGTGGGTTCCGCGATCATGGCCAAAATTCAGGCACTCGCGCCGGAGGATTCAATGGAACCCATTGAGCGTTATCTTCAAACGCTATCCGCTCCAATCATCCCCTGATTTAAAGTTTGAATCATAAAAACGAAAAAGCAGGCCAGTAATGAAACCGGCCTGCTTTCTGTTGTGGGGTTATTTGGTCGCTGTGGTTTGCTGCGGGCCATAGGCGGCGCCATTCACCAGGTTATTCAAATAACTGGTAATGATGCTGCCAGAGCTGTAACTGATGTACCGTTTGTTGGCAATGTTATTCAATTGGTTTTGAGTAATGGTCAGCCCATTGATATTGCCGTTGATTTGAGAAATGGCCGCGCCACCGAAACTGGCATCGGTGACCCCATTGAAGGTGTTATTGGTGATTTGCAAATTCTTGCCATACACTTTAGTGCCATTGGCATAAGGTTCGGTGCTGAAGCGCAAACCCTTGCCCACGTTGGTCATCACATTATCGGCAATGGTGTAGTTTTCTCCCCAGTTAAAGGAACCCGTGGCCCGTGTATTGGTGTAGATATTCATGGCGAATTCCTTAATATTTTGTAACTGATTGCCACGAATTTCCACATTATTGTAATTGTTAATCTCAATGCCATAGTGACTGCCACCATTGACCCGGTTGTTCAGAATTTTGATGTTCTCTGCCCCGGCGGTGCGGGTGGCGAATTTGATGGAGCCCCGCAGGTTATAGAATACATTGCCTTGCAGCAAATAATTCTGGGTGCCGCCATGAACCGTATCGTTGGTGGTGGTGGAAATTTGATACACGTTGTTGAATAGGTTATTCAGCACTTGCGTATTTCGGCTGTTCACCCCTGGGATGGGATCCCGCTCGTGGGTGGCCACCCGAAGGGCACTATTTCCGAAGTTGAAAAAGCCGTTATTCCGAACCAGCACCGTATCGCAGGAGCCAAAGTAAACGCCCTGATCGGGCCAGACCGGATCCGCGTTATTTTTATAGTCGGTTTGGCCGTAAAACTGCATACCGATCATGGATACATTTTTACTGTAAGTCACGTTGAGCAAGTATTCGCCACCCGTGGTGGCGTTCCAGCTGGCGTCCTTAATCAGCTGGGCTGGCTTGTTCATATCCGAGACAAATTCAACGTTCTGCAAATTGCGAACGGTGAGCTGACTGGTGACCAGATATTTACCCGGGGCCATCAGTACCCGCCATGGCTTGCTTTTGTCTTTCATGCCAGACAAGTAGCTCAGCACACTTTTCAGATCAGCCGTTGTGGCCTGAGCGGTTTGACCGGGCGTGACGGACAGCGTTCTGTCCGCCGCGTTTAACTGGTAGGCAAACGCGTTGCTGTTTTGCAGCAACACCACTGCCGTTAAAGTAGCCAAAGAAAATCCTAGGGATTTTTTCATGAATTCAACTCCACTGTTAATGAAAGCGCTGGCCTTAAAAGCAAACAAGCGCTTATTCCTACAACACATCATTCACCTTGGGCAGGACAGACTTAACCACGCTTATGATTGACCGCTGCCAAAGGTTTTACTCACTCCAGGCGAAAGTTCCACGGTTTATATTGTTTTTATAAACTTTTTTACAGGACAGTGTCAAACTCAAGCGTGAAAATATCTTGAGCCAAAACGAACCCCAGCAACGCTTATGCAGAGCTTCAAAAGAAGAAAGCTCAGCCTCGTAAAAGCCATTGCACCTGCCTTTAAAACGCTACGCCATGCAAAAACCACGAAGCCGAGCCTGATTAGAAAAAAGTGCTGTAAAAATCCCGGACAACTTATCAGGGCCTTCTCAGATCAAAAAGCAATAGCTGCGTTTGCGGTGCCTGGGCCGTCAGTTCCAGAAGCGCTTCGGTGTCTGCCAGACCCAGGGCATCCCCTGCCTGTAAGACCCGTTCCTCCATTTCCACTTGCCCAGTGGCCACATGCAGCCAGTAATGGCGATTCGAGGACAGATCGAAGGTGGCTCGCTGACCCGCATTCAAGGCCGCACGATAGAGGTAAGCATCCTGATGAATACGCACCGCAGCGCCTTCCCCGGTAGGAGAGGCAATGCACTGAAACGCCAAACTGGCATGGTTCAAAGCGTATGGTGCGGGCGTCGCCGTCTCAAACGATTTTTGCTCATAACCGGGAGGCAAGCCTTTTTCTTGGGGATGAATCCAGATTTGCAGCAGATGCAAAGACTCTGTGCTTGAGGCGTTGAACTCGCTGTGCATCACGCCGCTTCCTGCGGTCATGCGCTGAATTTCCCCGGGACGAATGATGGAGCCATTACCCAGACTGTCTTCATGCCTCAATTCGCCGTTCAGCACCACTGTCAGAATTTCCATATCCCGATGCCCATGGGTGGGAAAGCCGCCGCCCGGCTGGATCAAATCGTCATTAATCACCCGCAGGTCGCTGAAATGATGGAAACGCGGATCGAAGTAATCACCAAAGGAAAAGGTATGGTAACTGTCCAGCCAGTCAATGTGGGTGCGCCCCCGTTCCTGGCTGCGTCGTACTGTAAGTTTGCTGAGCGTACTCATGACAAGCTCCTTTCTGGTGGTGAGGTTGCAACTAGGCAACCGTTTGATCCGGGTTGAATTTACTTTTCCACAGCCAGTAATCCACGGAGAATTTGCCCGGACTGTTCAGCAGGAATAACAAAGCGCCTGTCAGGTAGACCAACGCCAATTCGCAGGAACCACCGCCAGTGGCGCTGACGAAAGGATGCCCGCTGGGCAAGTGAACCAGGCTCAAGGCGCCAATCATGGTGCCGATCAGCACCAGGCTAGCTAGCGGGGTCAAAAAGCCCAGGGCCAAAGCGGCACCCCCCAGCACTTCAGCATAGGCGGCAAAGGCCTGAAAGATGCCGGGAATAGTGCCTTCTCCCATCCAACCAAAGGCGTTTTGGGCCTTGGGCAAGCCGTGGAACACAAAGGCAATGCCCATAACAACGCGGAAGGCCAATAAGCCCACCGACGGCCAGGTTTTAGACTGAAAACAGGTAATCCAGTTCATCGTTTCATCTCCTTTTTGGTTTGTATGGTCTTTTATTGTGCAAATTTGTGAGTTTGAGAACCTATAAGACTGTATTTTGAGATAATTTTTTGGCCTGCTTGCCCAGCTTTTTAAGCAAATGAATCAGCTGGACTTTCTCTTCACCGCTTAAACCGGACGTAGCAACAGACAGGGCTTGCAGGTGCTGCTCAAAAAACCGCTCAATCAGCGCCCGACCTGATTCGGTCAACTGCACCAGCCGAACCCGGCGATCGGTGGGTGATGCTTGCCGTTGCACCAAAGCCCGACTTTCCAGACGATCAATGGCCGTGGTAATGGAACCGCTGGTCAGCTGAACCTTTTCCCCAATCAGGTTCACAGGTAAAGGGCCTTTGTGAAGCAAAACTTCCAGGGTGGCAAAATCAGAAAAGCACAGACCGGAGGATTCGATACTTTTCCGATCATGCTCCCGGATGGCCTGGGCGGCTTTCATCAGAACCAGCCACAGGTGAGCGCTTTGATACGGTTCCTGGTTGGGATTACGCATGGCTTGCATTCTCTGGCTTATTTATCTTGATATCAAGATACTTTATTTCAAGCAAAATAACAACCCCACCCAGGCTCCCTTTTTGAAGGGCCTGTATCGAAGCGGCCTAACCCAATTTCCGGGCAAAGCAAATGATATTGTCCCGAATGACCTCTTTATCCGGAATCCCGGGGTAGGCTTTCAGAGCCGCTTCAATGGCTTTGGGGTAATCTCCCAGCCCTTCATAACACAGGCTCAGGTAATGATAGGGCTTCCAGGTGTAAGCCTCTTCCACAATCAGTCCCACGCCGGGTTTCTGACAGGCGGTGGCCGCCACCAAGACAGTTACGGCCTCGGCGTATCGGCCCAAACGATAGTACACCACCCCCAGATCCATCAGGGCCTCCGCCCGCCTACCATCGATAGCCAAGGCCCGATGCCCCCAGCCCAGGGCCTCCTCGTAGCGCTCCAGCTCCATGCAGCAGCACATAGAATTATGCATGGCCTGATAGGCGCTGATCCGCTCATTATCATTGAGTTCCAGATGTCTCGAAAAAGCCGAAACCGCCTCATCCAAGCGGCCGTGGTGGCGTAATTCCTTGCCATAGTAATACCAGGTACGGGGGGACTGATCGCCTCCAGCAATCAAGGCCTCCAGCAGCTTTAAATTGCGATCCACGGAGCGTTCCCGATACTCCGGCGGCTTGTGATGTTCAACGGCAATATCCAGACGCTCCAGAATGACGGCGTTCTCCGGCTGTACAAAGGCCTCATGAATGGGGAACTGCCAGCGGCCACCGGCAGCACGCCTCAGCAACCGCTCTCGGGGCATGGAGATCAGACACTGCCCATTGGCGTCGAAAGCAATTTGATAGCTGCACACCACCGCATCCAGCTGATCATTCAACACCGATTGCTTCAAGTCCAGCAAGGCCTGACAATGGGCCTCTGGAATCAGGTCATCGGCATCCAGCCACAGTATCCAATCGCCCGCGCAGCGGGAAAAAGCCTCGTTGCGGGCTGCCGCAAAGTCATCAATCCAGTCAAAATGAAACACTTTGGCCCCCAACGACTCGGCCAAGGCCACCGTGCCATCGGTAGACCCGGTGTCCACCACCACCAATTCATCGCATAGGCCAGCCACCTGAGACAGAATGCGCCCCAGCACCCGCTCCTCGTTTTTGACAATCATGGCCAGAGACAGTGAAACCGGCACGGACACATCCTTTTCTCAATGATGTTATCAGGCTTATCCTAGCGTCTGGCGAGCGTGACCGTAACCCATAAATGATGGAGGCAGGCTGACCGGCTTATCGAAACGTTTGGCTTCGCAGCCCTTTGCCCTGATTCGTGACAGGCATCTCGATTTTTTGTTGCTGGCATCGTTCTTCACGGGCTTTTTCCAGGGCCATGTTCAGTTCCAGATGTCGCTGCACCATGGCCTGAAAGGCATCGGGCACCTGGGCAAAGTCTTCATAGGGAATTTTAAGCAGGAACGCCGCTTTCTGCAGCGCCCCTTTTTCAGAACCCGCCAGATAGTAAAAGCCTTGCCAGATTTGCTGCAAGACAAATTCATTTTCCTGCAGGCAGCGATGACAGTGATCAAACACGGTGGCTTTGAAAATAGCCCCACACTGGCTGCAATTCTTGATTTTTTCGGAGGCGGTATGCTGCATGCGAGACTGCTGCAGGCAGAAATTAAACATCTGCTTCAGGAAATTCCAGGCGGCTTGCTCGGTGGCAAACTGGTAGGAGGCCGTTTTTTCGCCTTTCCAGCCGGGTTTCAGCAGTTGCCGGTTTTCTCCGTTTTCCGACAAGATGGCAATACTCCACCCCTCCCCGCTATGAACCACGTTCAGGGGAAACGGCTTTTTATCCGATGACTGACTGGCTTGACGCATTGCTGACACTTTATAGGCTAATACCCCGGTTATACCCCTAAACCCAAAGATTTAAACCCATCCGACCGGCTGGCCCACCGACCTGAAAGCAAGGGCCCCGCCGGATTGCCCGTTTCCGGAGTTGTTCCCTGTATGCGAACACAGGGGTTTGAGAATAGTTAACCTGAGTCAAGGCCCTGAGACAAAGTAAGGAAGCACTGCGTCATTTATGCTGAGAGTAAACGATTCCCCTACCATCTGCATAAGGTATGCTAAAAGAGAGATGGATTAAGGAAAGCGTGTCTCGCCCATTTACCCCGCTCAAAGCGTGAACCACACTCGATCGTCGTATTTTAAAGGAGAAAAATCCCATGAGCTTAAACACGGCCCTGCTTGCTGAAACCTTTCAACGTGCCCAACAGGAAAATGGCGGCGCACAGGCGCTGGGCATGCGGTTTTACCAACGCCTGTTTGAAAAATACCCGGCGGTACGCCCCTTGTTCCACACCCCACCTGAGCAACAGCACAAAAAGTTAATGGCCTCTTTAGGAGCGATTGTGGCCGGGGTGAATAATACCGGAAAATTGGTGCCTTATCTGCATGCCATGGGCATTCGTCACCTGAAATATGGCACCGAAGCGGCCCATTACCCGGCAGTGGGAGAAAATCTGATTGCCGTGCTGAAGGAGCATTTATCCACAGAGGGCAGCTGGACGGACGAAATGGAAACCAGCTGGACGGAGGCGGTGAATTTGGTGGCGAGCATTATGATTGACGCCGCCAAGCAGCCGGAGCAATTCAAGGACGAGCTGACCGCCGCTGGCTATGAGGCCGATGGCTTTAAACCCGCCGATCCTCAACCCTGGCTATTAGCGGTTTAAATAAGCTTTTCTGGTCAGGAATCAAAGCCCGGGATGCCGGTAAACCTGGTATCCTGGGCTTTTTAGCATTTTTCAACCCGGGAAAAGAATCAAGAGATAGCGTTATCTGCAAAAAGGAAGGCCCGATCAAAACCTCCGGAGGCCTTTCACACGGTTACATTTGAAAGCCCCAAGACTGAAAGCCTCAAAACCGATTTTTTAGGGCGATTTTACAGAAATTTGCCCACAAGCTAAAAAGAGCCTGCCGTCAGAACCCGGCAAGCTCTTTTAAAGTCTGGAGCCGATGACGAGACTTGAACTCGTGACCTACGGTTTACGAAACGTCCTTCCTGAGCTTCTCGAAGACCCTAAGATTGTCCAGAACCTTCTCAAATCTTTGCTTCTTGGGATTCTTAAAGAACCTGAGAATTCTCAATGATTCTAGAGTTTTTGAGGTTTTTCTAAGCCCGATTACACAAGAATTACACAGAGTTCCTCCAAAATCTTGACGTCTTGCAAGACATGGATTATATTTCGTCATATAGCGAATTATAGGAGATGACCATGCGAGACTTCATGGAAATCGTGAAGGCCATGGCCGATGAGAACCGAATTCGGATTCTCTACTGCTTGAAGGATAGAGAGTTGTGCGTCTGTCAGGTGATTGAGTTCCTGGGACTAGCGCCCTCCACAACTTCCAAGCATCTGTCTATCCTGCATCAGGCCCGATTGTTGGATTCTCAGAAGAAAGGCCGATGGGTGTATTACAGAACGGCTGGGCCGGATGCTTCCCCTGTGGTTCAGCAAGCCCTGGCTTGGGTGTTTGGCGCGCTTGAACAAGATAAGCAAATTCAGGCAGACCGGCAGACCCTGGAAGCGGTTCTGAGAATGGAGCCGGAGGAACTATGCAAGATTCAAGCCGAAAGATAAACATCCTGTTTCTGTGTACGGGAAACTCCTGCCGAAGCCAGATGGCGGAAGGTTGGGCGCATATCCTTAAAGGCGATGTGCTGGAAGCCTGCTCAGCAGGTATTGAAACCCACGGACTCAACCCTGTAGCGGTTCAAGTGATGCAAGAGGCCGGGGTAGACATTTCCGGCCATCAATCCAAGCATTTAAATGACGTACAGCACATCCCATTTGATTACGTGGTCACAGTTTGCGATAGCGCTAGCGAAAGCTGCCCTTTGTTCCCTGGTACAACCCGAATCATCCATCACGGTTTTGATGACCCACCCCGGCTTGCCAAGGGATTGACGGAAGCCGAGGGTCTGACAGTCTATCGACGGGTGCGGGATGAAATCCGTCACTTTATCGAATCTCTGCCTGATAACCTACCAACTCACTGAAAGGACATGCGCCATGGCGAACACTCGCATCCACATCAACTTGTCGGTTTCCAATCTGGAAGCCTCCATTGACTTCTATAGCAAGGTGTTTGGGATAGAACCCAGTAAAAGAAAACCTGACTATGCCAATTTCCGCCTGGATACCCCCGCGTTGCATCTGGCCTTAGTCCATCACCCCAACCAGTCTAAACAGACTGTTACCAATGGTCTGGGCCAACACTTCGGCGTTGAACTCTTCGATGATACGGCACTTGCCGACTGGAAAGAGCGAATCAAGGCGACGGGCATTCTGCTGCATCTGGAAGAGGAAGGCGTGACTTGCTGCTATGCCGTGGCAGATAAGTTCTGGTTACATGACCCGGATGGAAACGAGTGGGAATTCTGGGTTCGCCATGATGATGAGGGAGAAACCCTCTTCTCCTCAACCGATGCAACGGCTTGCTGTGGTCCTGCCAAGATAGAGGATTCCGAAGCTGAGAACTGCTGCCCAACAGTGATAGCACCTGCTAGCGGGTGTTGTTAATATGGAAATAGTTAAATCGTCTTTCTATTTCCTTATTGCTGGCCTCTGTGAAATTGGGGGTGGTTATCTGGTATGGCTCTGGTTACGAGAGGGCAAAGGCATGCTGTTTGCTCTTGCTGGGGCTATTCTGCTGATTCTTTACGGAATAATACCAACACTTCAACCCGCAAACTTTGGCCGAGTCTATGCCGCATACGGTGGCATCTTTATTGCCCTTTCCATTTTGTGGGGCTGGCAGGTCGATAAAATAGCACCTGACAGGTTTGATGTCATTGGTGGTGTAATTGCCTTGGTGGGAGTAGTCATCATCATGTACTGGCCGAGGTGAAGATGCCAGGGACGCGTATTTGCCGACTCTCATTCCTGGACCGCTACCTCACGCTGTGGATTTTCTTGGCCATGGCGGTAGGTGTTGGTCTGGGTTACTTCATTCCGTCGGTAGCCCCATTCATGCAGCGTTTCCAGGTGGGAACGACCAACATCCCGATTGCCATCGGCCTGATTCTGATGATGTTCCCACCCCTTGCCAAGGTTCGCTATGAATCACTGGGGAAGGTCTTCCGCAATTGGAAAGTCCTGGGCCTGTCCCTGTTGCAAAACTGGGTCATTGGGCCACTCCTGATGTTCGTGCTGGCTTTGGTATTCCTGCATGACATCCCGGAATATATGGTGGGGCTGATTCTGATTGGCCTTGCCCGCTGTATTGCCATGGTCATTGTCTGGAATGAATTGGCAGAAGGCGATACAGACTATGCGGCGGGATTGGTGGCCTTCAATAGCGTGTTTCAGGTGCTGTTCTACAGTGTGTACGCCTGGTTCTTTATCACGGTCTTGCCGCCTGTCTTTGGGCTACCGGGGGCTATCGTCAATATCAGCATTGTCGAGATTGCAAAAAGCGTCTTCATCTACCTGGGAATTCCCTTCCTGGCTGGGATGTTGACCCGATTTGCCCTATTAAAAACCAAAGGGAAAGATTGGTATGAGCGCGTATTCATTCCCAGAATCAGTCCCATTACCTTGATTTCATTGCTCTTTACCATTCTGGTGATGTTCAGCCTCAAGGGTGGACTGATTGTACAAATCCCCTTGGACGTAGTGCGTATTGCCATTCCCCTGCTCATCTACTTTGTGGTGATGTTCATGCTTAGCTTCTACATGGGCCATCGGGTGGGAGCTGATTATGCCAAAGCTGCTACGCTTTCGTTCACGGCAGCCAGCAACAATTTCGAGCTGGCAATTGCGGTAGCGGTTGCTGTGTTCGGTATTGGTTCCGGTGCTGCGTTTGCGGCGGTCATTGGCCCGCTGGTCGAGGTGCCGGTGCTCATTGGATTGGTCAACGTATCGCTCTGGATTCGTGAGCGATATTTTCTTACCAAAACGGAGATAGGCTCTCAATGAATCTTTCAGACATCACTACTCACAAAAGCTACAACCTTGCTTTCCTGTTACTCACAGGAACGATTATCTACAATTTGCTGGAAGGTTTAATTGCGGTATGGCAAGGGTTGAGTGCTGGAAGCATTTCTTTAGTGGGCTTTGGCTTTGATAGCATCATTGAAGTTTCCGCATCGGCAGTCGTTCTATGGCATCTCATCAAAGCCCGTGGTGGAGTGAGTGAATGTGTATTGGAGAAGCGGGAGCAATTTGCAAGGCGATTTGTCGGTTTCACGTTTATAGCACTGGCACTATATGTGGGGAGTCAGGCGGCTGTAAACCTATGGACGCATCGTACGCCAGAAGAAAGTATGGTCGGCATCATCTTGGCGATTCTTTCCCTCGTTATCATGCCTCTGCTTGCCCGTTGGAAAATCAAAATCGCCAAGAATCTGGGCAGTGAAGCCCTTGAGATGGAAGCTAAAGAAACTATTTGCTGCGCCTATCTCTCTCTGATTCTTCTGGTGGGTCTGGGTGCCAATGCCTTGTTAGGGTGGTGGTGGGCTGACCCGGCTGCTGGGCTGGTTATGACGCCTTGGCTGTTGCGAGAAGGTCTAGAGGGCATCAAAGGAGAGCAATGTTGTGGCAAATAAGTAAGAAGAAAGGGGCTTGGTAGCCCCTTTTCTCAATCTAGTGGTTGCTCTGCTGCCCGCTGTTCGGGTGTTCGCCAGAGGTTACGCTCACAGGCGTAGTTTATAAGCTTGTCGTGCAGCCATAGTAGAACGTCATAGGCCAAGTGAATGGCTTTGTGCTGGAACCATTGCAGGGTTGTCCATTCTTGATTGCTCATTGTTCAAGCCTTTCCTATCGATTCCAAAACACGTGGACTTCGTTGTAACTGGTTTCCAGGGTGAAGATGTCCCCGTTCAGCTCCCAATCCCTCGCCATCCGTTCGTAATCAATGTAGGGTCGGATGGATGCGGGTATCCCTTCCAGACTGCCGGTGTCTTCCATGAACGACTCGGCGTAATCTTCCAAGCTGGCATGACACCCTTGGTAGTCCTCTTCCAAGGCACGGCGCGATTCTTCCACGTCTCCCCCATAGTGGCTGATTACCTCGCCTGCAAGCTCTCCATGCTCACGTATCAACTCCGCCATGGCGGCTACACGCTCCAATGAGGCATACTCATCCACCTGCACAGACCCGAAGCCCTCATAATCATGAATAGCCCACTCCTCGGCGTCCGGCTCGGGGGAAGCTGACAGCACGGACCGGATGTGGGTCATCAGGTCATCGGCATCGCCATCCACGTTCACCCAAGACCCATGAAGGCATCCCGCATTGTAAGAGGCCAGACAGGCCACATAGACCCGTGGGGTGACTTGTTCTTGTATCATTTCCAATTCCTCAATGTTCAACTGCTACGCACCGGCTAAAAATGGGCATAGTGCGCCATTTTTTAACCGGCTGACCTTCGTAGCTGGAGACACCTGTGGAGGATGGGAAATGTCAATACTGGCTGAAGAATGAAGCCACCCGAAGGGCTTGGTATTGATGTTTCACAGCCGGAGCAGACAATCCCCCAGCGAAGGGCAGCAGGGTAAGGGTCTGCAACTCTCACTCGTCCGACTTGCCAAGGTGACGTTCAATCTGCCCGCGTAAGGGGGCGGTGGGTGGTGCCTCTATCCATATCCTAAAGGGTGGTAGGGGAGTGGCGGGAGGGATACCGTGCCAAATTCCACGCAAAAATTCCCCACGTGCGCGCTATAGGGCTCAGTAGGGAAAATTTAATTAGGACTCAGGTACTGCTAAACTCCTGTATGAGTCCCTGGAGCTTGATTACATCTTGTTCCAGGATGCGTTTAGCACATTCCATACAGTAATGGTCCCAGCTTCGTTGCTTGCGAACTTTAAGGCGTTTAACACCTGCTTCGAGACGATGATTTGCATTGCCTTGGCAGTTATGGGCACGCTGGGCAATATCAATCGCAACGGTTTCAATCAAAGACCTAACTCGCGGCACCGAATACCTCCTCGGTAGCTCGTGCCACAATGCCACTGAAATCAGAATCGATTCGGTCTAATTCTTCTCGGTTATATTCGCTACGCTCGCCCGTACCTCGCCCGATAAAGGTGGCAACTGAACGGTCAATTGCTGATTTTAGGACCACGAAGTTTGTACGCCCAAGACGGCGACGGTCCAGTTCGTGACCTTGGTGATTTATGCCACGTTCTCCAAGGATTCGCCCTGTCTCGGTTCTTATGCGCATATCAAGTCCATCACGCATTGCTTGGCGTTGCCGTACCCTGGTAACTGGAACAGGGTCGAGTTCCTGCATTGCTTGAGTTACTTCATCAGCAGAATAGCCTCTTTCCTGAAGTAACCGAAGGGCTGCGAGGGCCGCTGGGTCATCACGTAACAAAGGAATCTCTTCAAGCTGCACTCCACTTTGGTGCCGTACTTCCATCTGGTCTACGTCACCAAACTCTCGTTGTACTGGCTCGACCTCAAGTTCGTCCCCATGGGAAAAATCAAGGTCTTCAATGGGCAGAAGTTGCTCAAAAAACTCTTGGTCGGCTTCACTGTATTGCTGAAAGTCTTCCCATCTCCGCGCAATGTTTGCACCGGCATGGAATACCACGCTTCCTCGGTTCAAAATATCTCCAGGAGCATTCTGTCGGATGACTCGCATGATACGCCCAACAAACTGAACAAAGGGTGAGAGATTACTGAAAATACTGAATACGGCTGCCACAGCAAGATACGGGTGGTCAAAGCCTTCTCCGAGCTTCCGCACTTGAACAATTACATCCAGTTCGTGGGCTTCTAAACGTCGGAGAACCTGTTGATTGGCCTGTCCTTGTCCATCTTCACGAGAATGAACATAATCCGCACGTCGGCCTCGCGCTCTGTAGGCTTCAACAATTTGACGACAATGTTCGTAATTGAGGGCGGAAGCAATAATTTTCAGACGCTGCTCGCCGCTCTCTCTACGAAGACGGTCGAGTTCGCGTATGGAGGCATCCACTATGGTGTTAAGAGTCTCAGTCGATGTCACAATACTGCGACGGAAATTGGCCTCTGTCTCTCCAAGCCTACGAACTTCGTCCAGTGTAACTTCAATTTCTTGGCCGTCTTCTCGCCGGACGTAACGCAATGTACGTGGATTTAAAACGACAGCTTTGAGTTGCTTGACATACCCTTCCTGAATCGCTCGGAAAATTGGATACGAATATAGGATGCGACCTGCCATAGGTTGACCATCTGAACGCATGGGTGTCGCACTGAAATTCACAATGCGGGCATTCGGAAACCTGCTTCGCAAAGTTTCCCAACTGGCAGCAACGTTGTGGTGGCCTTCATCAAAGAGAATTAAGTCGAAGAAATCGGCTGGCAGGTTCTGAAGCCAACGGTTCTCTTGCCCTTGGAGCTGTTGGATATTTGTAATGACAACATCTGACTCTTCAAGGTCAGAGAGATTGGTGCTGGTTCCGCGTATCTCTACCGGCTCAGGGTAGGGCTGCCCGTCCAAAATTCCACACTTGATATAGAACATCTCTGGGTTAGCTGGGTCAAAGTCACGATGAAGCTGCTGGGCAATGGCAATACCGGGAGCAACAACCAAAGTGCGACAAGCCTGGAAAGCGAAGGGAGCGGTTGCTATACAGCCGGACTTTCCACAACCTACCGGCAAAACAATACCAACTTCACGGCTTGTTGGGTTTTCTTCGGCGGCGAAGGAAGACAAATGCTCGAATGTTTCGCGTTGGGGTGTTCTGATGCGAGAATTCGCAATAATATTCGGCTGTCTCGTCTGAAATGGGTTGTTTTCCATTGTCTTCCTTCCTCATCAACCATTCTGGTTTTGTATTTTCAATCTGGCAGACTATAAACTAGCCCTCTTCAAGCGGGAGAAACCTTTCCTGCAAAAGGTCTGAGTCATATTTTGTAATGAATTCCATCACTGCACGCCGAACCGTCCAGGCAATTGCAGCTTGATTCTTCTCCGCTAGACTGTTTAGTGCCGCGTAATGCTCGTCACTTAAGTTGACAGTGACACGGTAGTTATACTCTCGTCCTTTGGGTCTGGGCATGATTACCCCCTTCTAACTCAGCATTTTATCGAAGAAGCATGTTTTGTGCAGCATGAAACTGCATATTGCCATCGACAAGGAATTATGGGGGCCTATCTAGTGAGTGCGGGTATGGGCTTTGTACTCTTTATACAACTGGTCAAAAACCATCAGGCAATCCAGAAGCCCTTTGCCTATTGCTTTCAAAACGTAAAAGATTCCGTATATGAAGAGTCCATAGACCCCAATGGCATAGAGCCAGTGCATCAAAGTTACTGGCTCACCCGTCGTGCTGTACATTAGCGCTTCTCCTTCATTCTGTGTCTGTAATCCCACGGACGCATACCACCGCTCCATACGCCCCGCTTCATCCGACAGGCGAAGTCTTCGGCAGAACGATAGATGCCATGGGAGTACTGGGCATAATCAAACGCCAATCCCCAACCCACAAGGTCGCGTTGAATGTCCAATCCATTCACAAAAGCATTGCAGATTCGCCGGTTGTAGCTCATCTCGCCGTTGCATTGGAGGGTTACATCTCGACCGGATATCAGCTTCTCCAAGTAGGCCTTAGATTCTGGCCCATAGGGCTGGCTGAGTTCGGGTGCATCAATGCCAGCAAGGCGAACACGGGAGTCATCAGACATAATGAAAGTATCGCCATCAATGACGTAGCGAACTTGTTCGGCATATGCACCAGCACCAAACAGGGTGAGGGAAAGTAGAATTGCCAGCCACCTCATAACGGGTCACAGGTCTTGGCGGGCCTGCCTCCCATTTGCTCGGCCTCGCTCTGATGGATGGTGATGCAATGCCTGCACCGCTTAGCCCATGTGCAATTGAGTCTATGGTAGATGCCAGAATTCTGGTTGAAGGCTACGATTTCATCCATAATCGGGGCGGCTTGTTGGACTGGTTGCTCGGTAATTTGAGGAATTGGGGCGGGGGTAGGTTCTGGGCTTGACTCCGGGTGAGCTGTTGAGGCTTGAGTAGGCAGGACGGATGGAGCAATTGGCTTGGTGCTGGTGGATTTTGAGAGAACAGGCACATACACCGTGCGTACTTTCTCAATAATGGCAGCCCTATGGGTAACTCGTTTCTTCTGAGGCGTCTCCTTGCCCGAAGAAGGCGGGACTGATTCCAAAGCATGCTCAGATACGGAAGTCTCTGGCTTAACCTCTGGATGGAGCTGCGAGCCGCGAATCAGTTCGAGGGTAATCAGCAGGAAGCCCAACACGCTCACGCCCACGACAAACCCCTTCATCATGCCCTGATTGTGAGCCGGGGGATGATACGGGAGTACCTCGGCTTCGATGATATCCGGCTGTGAGTTTTGGCCGCTATTACCGGGTGCTGGTGCATTATGGGTTGCCAATCCCCCTGACTTTCGGGATTTCCATAGCACTGGCAGTGTCTGGAATATAGGGCTGGCCTGCTTCCTCTCTTCCGGCTGGCGCTGAGGCTTGATGACGCCCTTGAAGATGCGTTTCAAGTCTCGTCTGGCACGCCAGCCCCCCATAGAGACCACATGGTTCCACCCGAACCGATACACTTCAAAGCCTTGGCCCATGAGGTCATTCTGTCGGGTCAAAAGGTCATGGAATTTTTGGGTGGAGTCAGTCGCCCCTTTGATTTTGTCGTGACCGTCCACTTCGATGGCAATCTTACGGCCTTGGGCGATGTAAACGTAGTCGATGTAGTAGTTCTTGCCGTCTACCTGGACGCGATACTCGTCTTGCAGGTGCTTGTGCCAGTCGCAACGGAAGACTTCGGAGAACAATTTCTCGAAGCGTCTTTCCAGTTCGCTTTTTTCAGATGATGGTGGCACAAATTCAAGCTCAGCATTAAGTAGGTAGCCAGCACAAGACAGAGCCTTATGGCTGTGATAGGCTGCTTTCAAACTATGTCTAAGGTCTGCCATTCCAGTGGGAACGGCAGGCTTTTTGTGTAATTAGGCAAGGTAGACAACATGTCTACCCATTGAATTATCCGTAAGCAAAGAGTCTTGTCAAGTGAACGAACTAGGTCAGAAATTGAGAAGTCTGAGAGGAGAGCGCTCTTTACTTGACGTTACCAAGGGAACAGGCATTGCCAAAATAGATATCAGCCGCTATGAAAAGGGTGAGCGTGTTCCAAATCCAGAAAGACTCAAAAGGCTTGCAGAGTTCTACCAAATAGCCTACTCACACCTTCGCACTCTTTATTTTCAGGATGTCCTGGTGAGTAAGGAAGAGCGAGATGCAGTCTTGTTATGGGTATTGAGGAATTTAAGTAGACAAGAACTTACCGCACTGTTGGCTCAGCACCCTGAGGTTTAGAAATCAGAAAGGGTATTGTAAGGATTTCAGAGGGTGTTCATGGGCTTCTTGCAAGCGTGTAGCGGTGTTTAAACGACTGCCTCCCGTTGCGAAGGTGGCTTCGTTTGTCGTTTTCCATCACTACGGACTCGTTAGGGCAGAATCAGCGACAATAATAAGTAATAGATGTACAAGAATTAACAGATGTTCAAAAAGAGGCTCTATGCGTCCATTATGCCCGCGCTGTAATAAACCCCATCCAGTCAAAAACGGCTTCTTCGCCGGTCGTCAGAAATGGCGCTGTCGAGGCTGTTCCTATGACTTCAGCCTGTCGCATCTCTGGACGGTGCCATATGAGGTCAAAAAGCAGGCTGCCGAGTTGTATGAAGCTGGCCAGCCCTGCCACGTGGTTGCCAAGAAGCTGGGTGTCAGCCCTACCAGCGTCATGAAATGGGCGCGATGCTTCTCCTTGGCATCCGGGCGGATTCATACTCAAAGCCCGCGGTTGGTGTTCCCGCGAGCAATCAGTAGGGCCTTGAAACAACTCCGTGTAGAAATTCAAAATGGTTTCATCAATTTTGAATACGAGGAGGGTTTATCGTCTTGTTGATTCAAGAACTGCCCGCTCTCCCGGTCAAACCACAAGGCCAACCGCCCTTCCCATTCACCATTGCGTTGTTTAGCACACGTTAGGAACGCATCGGGCTTAGCCAAGTCTTCCGGTCGTACCTCGTTACCGGCGGCCATCATCTCTTCCTTCTTCTTGTTCCGCCAGACTGATACGATATTGTCGGCAAGGTCGGTAATGGCACCGCTACCCTTGACATCCATTTTGCCTACGGGTGCGTATTCATCATTCCCCTTACGAGGGTGTACAACGAGGTGGATATGGCAATCGTACTGGTTCTTGAAGTCACAAAGCTGCTCCACAAACAGTTTCTGCCCGTTGTAGTCATCTTCGGCCAATCCGCACTTTAAGAGGGAATCAACCACAAAATGGTTTACACCGTACCGTTTGCGGGCATAGTGAAATACTTCCAGAAGTCGGTGGGTTTTCGCCGTGCCCACCACGTTAAAAAGCCATAGTCCATCCCCAAGCCAATCAAACGTTTCATCGATAAGTTCCAGCGCAGGGTGGCGAACGCCCGCTGCCTGCTTGGTAAGTTTGTAAAGCAGACGCTCCGGTTTGATTTCCATGGAGGCGATACAGACTTTCTGACCATGCAGAATCATATGCAGTGCCGCATGCCCCAGCATCTGGGATTTACCATGGCCGTTAATACCCGTCCAAATGGTCAGCTCCCCAGCTCGCAATTCAAAATAGCCTTCCAGTTTGGCCCATGGGAGAGGCGTGGATTCCTGTTTTATCGAGCCGCTATCAGGATAAAATAAATCCAGAACACTCTGACGGTAGGCACCAACACCTTGCAATTCCTCCGGGTCAAGAGTTTGCGATGTCTTCAAGTAGTACTGAACTTCATCTGCGGTCATACCGCCCTGTAAGCATTCATTCGGGTCTTTAGCAGGTAATTCCATCACCCGACAACGCTCGGCCCCGAGGCGCATAACCAATTCTTGGACGGCCTCTTTCCCGGAAGCGTCTTGGTCCATGCAAAGATAAATTTCCTCAAAGCGTTCCAATCGGTCATATTCACAATCAACCCACTGTTGCTTTTTATCACCGCCACCGCCAAAGGGGACCGACAAAGCAGGAATGCCGTATTGGTGAAGCGTCATGGCATCGATTTCACCCTCGCAAATCACCACATACCGGGTGTTGGGGTAGGCAGACTCAAGCGCCTGCCAGCCAAACAGGATAGGCTCCGTACCGGATGAAGTCAGAATCTGCTTCTTGCCATTCGGACGTTTAAGAGACAGCTTCTTCCAGTGAAGAACTTTGCCATCACGATAAAACGGAAAATAAATAGCACCGCCAGATTCGCCTACCTGAAAAGCACCCAAGGTTTCTTTTGTCAGAAGCCGCTCTTGACATAAATAATCCAATACAGCCTGTTTAGGGCTTTCATATGGCGGGAATTCAGGCCGCTTGTAAGTCTTCTGCCGACTTTTCACAAAGCGAGGTTCGTCCGGGAGCCTTAGAAAGTCTTTGATTTCCTTCAAAGCCTGGGGCAACGCGAGGTTACGCGTAAGCCGCCACAATTCCACCAAGTCTCCCGTGTGCTGGGGGTTGGCAAAATCACACCACACTCCGGCTTTGCGTCCCCGCAAATGAACCTTTAGCGAGTCTCCAGGCTCACCATCGACACTGCCAACGCAGTACTCCCCATATTGAGCCACACCTTGAGGAAGCAAATAGTCCAGAACATGGTCGATGTTCTGAACCAGCAAGCGATTAATATCACGAATCTCCATAGCCGAGCGCTCCTTTCATCCACGCATCATCATCAAGAAAATCTCCGTCATTATTTTTTTGTTTTTCTTTATTTGCTCCTTTCTTTTTATATGTCCTGCTGCTGGCTCTGCTGTTGGGTGAGCGAGTTAATGTGCTGGTGGCTATGTTGGTCGTTGTGTCCTGGCCCTCAGTTTTGAGCTGATAATAAGCGTAATTATTGAGTTTCAGGATTGTGCTGTTATGCGTGTGCTTGACTATGCGAATCATTCCGTCATTTTCAAGGGTTTTGAGAAAAGTCCGTACCCGCCGCCAAGTCCAGTGCCACCGACCTGCCAGTTGCTGCATGGAAGTGGGAATATCCCCTACTTCCAAATTCGCTAACTTGCCATCCAGCTCACGAGAATGCACTTTGTAGGCAGCCAAAAAGAGCAGGTCTATCCACGCCTCGCGCTTCGTGAATGGCCGCTCAGACTCATAGAGCCAGTGCAGCATCAGTTTTCGATGCAATAAGATAAACCCGCCGCTCATTCCTTTGGCTCCATCAAACTTCAGCAGATTAACCATTCACAGGCTTTAAGCGTGCCTGGGCCGTTGTTTTCAGCTTGCCATGGCGGTTAATCCACAAGTCGAGGTCAGCTTGATAGTAGAAAATACGGCCTCCTACCTTGACGAATTCCGGCCCTGTGCCGGTACAACGCTTCATTGCCAACGTTTTCATGGAGCAACCGACGTAATCAGCCGCTTGCTGGGGTGACATCCGGCCATCCGGGTAATGAGCAATACTCATAGATTTCTTTTCCTCATTTTTGACTCTGGTGTATTCAAAATGAATACACAAAATCTTTTACTATGAATATTGAATCTTTTGCAAGGCTGTGGTTTTATATAGAAAAATTCAGAACTTTACTGGTAATACCTGTTTACATTTTCCCGGAGGACCCCGCATTGGAAGCAACACGCGCCATCCCTGAAACCACCTCTGCCAAGCTCTCCAAGGGTGGCAGCAAAACCGAAACCGTGACCATGCGGCTCTCTCCTCGTCTGAAATTCGCATTGGACCTCATGGCAAGGAAACAGCACCGCAATTTCACCTCTGTAGCAGAATGGGCGCTGAGCCGTATCCTGGATGACCCAGAGAGCGGCCTTATCGTGAACCAGAACGGGTTCTCCTACAATTTGATGGATGAAATCTGGGACCCCTTTGAGCCGGACCGTTTCATCAATCTGGCTTTCAAGCAACAACACCTGTTGTCCTATGAGGAAGAGGTGCTGTGGAAGCTCATTCGAGAAAATGGGGCGCTGTGGGAAGGCGAATTCAACAAGAAGGGCAAGTACGTGTGGCAATGCGAACCGGACTCACTCCGTATTGAGGCCCTGAGAGAACATTGGGACACCTTCAATCTGGTGGCATCGGGAGCTGCGGACCCCGGCCAGCTACCCAACTGGAAGAAGACCGAAGCCAAGGGAAAAGTGTAAGCCATGGCCAAAAAGTTCTCCAAGCTCACGCGAGCAGTCATGAACACCCTGACTTCCGGCCAGAAGCTGGTTGAACATGGGATTGAATACGAACGGCTTGCCAATGGGGACGGTCGTTTCTCCATCAACATCATGGTGGATGCCAAGCGGATTCATCGCGTCATTGGCGTAGAGTCCGATGGCGTGACCCGCCGACAAGCAGAAGAGTATATCGAGCAGGTTAAAACCCAAGCACGTGCCGGGCGGCTCAACTTGCCACAAGGCAGAAAACTCCACAAAGGTTGTCAAGCGGCGTTCCAAGAGTACCTGGACCGTTTAGATGTAGAAGGCGGCAAAGACCTCAAATCAAAAAAACACAGAGTCCGAGACCATCTGACCCCATTTTTCGGTAACACGCCCTTGTCGCGTGTCAGTACCTCGGACATTGAGCGCTATAAAAAGCTGCGATTAGAGACCGGGGCCAAGCCGGGCACCATCAATCGTGAAATTTTGACGCTATCGCATATTTTCAGCAAAGCCCTTGATTGGGGTTGGATTGACAATAGGCCCTGCGTTATCAAACAACTGAGGGAAGATAACCGTCGCACAACCTTCTTGACTATCGAACAGTGCCAGCGGCTGTTGGAGGAAGCGAAAAAGGATGCTTGTCCTGCTATCTACCCATTTTGTGCGATTGCGCTCCAGACGGCCATGCGTCGGATGGAAATCCTCTCCATACGTCTTGCGGATATCAACCTGGAAAATCTCACCATTACTATCCCTAAAGCAAAAGCAGGCGCTCGGGTTCAACCGATGACTCGCAAATTGGCACAGGAGTTACAGCCTTACATCACCGCAGCGAAGGAGGGGCAGGTGTGGCTCTTCCCCTCTGAGAGAACCAAAGTCGGACATATGACCTGCATTGAAAAGCCTTTCCGGCGGGCGGTTGCCGCTGCCGGGCTGGATGTGGCGCAGGTTAATCGCCACTGCTTGAGACATACGGCAATCACGCACCTTGTTCAGGCCGGTGTGGACTTGCCTACGGTGCAACGGATTTCCGGGCATAAAACCCTGGCAATGGTAGGAAGATACTCTCACCAGGATGGAAGTCACATTCAAGCTGCAATGGACAAGCTGCAAAAGCGCTATATTGTTCCAAAGAAGTCCAAAAACACCCCTGCCTCGATTACACAGGAATTACACAAAGCACTACTTGAGAAGGTGATAGGTGGGGCTGAAACCCTTGGGGGAGTGGAGCCGATGGCCGGATTTGAACCGGCGACCTACGGTTTACGAAACCGTTGCTCTACCAGCTGAGCTACATCGGCAGGGAATGAAACTATTTTATACCCCAAACCCAACTCAGCAAACAAGCAATCCGTAACCACACCGGGGCCGCATGTTGAACCCCGCCCATCCTTTGGCTATGGTGTAAACACCATGAGCCTTCCCCGCCCGCCCTTGCCCAAACCCGTCCCACCCGCCTCCTTCAGCGCCGCACAGGCCCGCATGTGGGAGGCCCTTCTGCAGCGACGCTTTTTCAAGCTCATTGGCGGGGGCAGCTTCACGCAGGCCGATAAAATCGCCGCCGTTAGTCAAGCATACCTCACGGCAGGCGCAGATTGTATTGATATCGCCCCCGACGCCAGCCTGATTGGTCTGGTGCAACAGGAAATACAAAACGCCCAATCCGCACCAGCCGTGCTGATGGTCAGCGTGCCATTGGACCCCGACCCGCATTTCCGAAAAATTGAACTAAGCGAGCCTGATTGCATCCGGTGCGGGCTCTGTTTGCCCGCTTGCCCCACAGAGGCCATCAGCCTGCCGGATGCGTTGGCCATCTCCCAGGATCTCTGCTACGGCTGCGGGCGCTGTGTGCCCACTTGTCCCACCGATGCCCTGCACTTGCTGCCCTTTCAGGTGGAAAGCCAGATTGAAGCGGCCCTCAGCCATCCGGCCACCGAAGCGGTGGAGATCCACAGCCATTATGTTGATCCCTATATGCTGGAAGCCTTTCTCATACGCTGGCAGCCTCTGCTGAGAAACAAGCTCATGGCCCTGTGCTTCCGGCCTGAGGCCGTTCCCGCTGAGCAGATGATTCGCTTTGTGCAAACCGCCCAACAAGCCCACCCATTGCCCCTCTTCCTGCAAATTGACGGTGCACCCATGTCGGGCAACGATCACCCGGAGGCTTCCTGTCCCGCCTTGCAAGCGGCCCGCTACACCCGGCAGGCGTTTGAAATTGCCGGGCTCATCCCACCCATCATTACCATCTCCGGGGGAATAAATGGTCACACTGCCAAACTGCTTCAGCACCCGGAATATCAGTTTATTGCCGGGGTGGGCATGGGCACCATGGCCCGACAAGCGGTGTGGAACCTTTCAGCAAAAGAGGCAGCACACCAAGCCCAACGCATTACGCAAGCCTTTCAACAGGATCGATGGCGCCCTTTCTAGCCGTGCATAGCCACCAACCGCACAAGCGGGTAAAATAAGAAACAGGCATCAGTGTCAAATTTTCAGGACAGTCTGCCCAACCTAATATATAATGAGGGCAAGAGGGACCAATCCAAGAGGAAAGTGACACTGAAAAAGCCTGCCCAAGCGAGCAGAAACTTTCTGCAGCCGTTGAATCAGCCTCAACATTGTGTGGTATCGCCATCTCATCCTGTGATTTTTGAGGGAAACGCCATCGCTACTGACCTGCAACTGCTTATTGAGATTCTCCCCGAGCGCATCCGGCACGCGCTTCAAGTGGTTGATACAGAAGACTTAATTGAAATCGTCATGGATCTCGGACGCCTACCGGAAGCCCGCTTTTCCGAAGGTAAACTGTTGGAGTTGGGCGAGCAGCAGGTGACCCTGGATGAAATTCATCACGTGGTCAAGCACATGGGCTACTTTACCAGCGATAACCGGGCCGGTATCCCCCGCACCCTGCACCGCATCAGCGCCATGCGCAACCGGCAAGGGGATATTGTGGGCCTGACCTGCCGGGTGGGCAAACTGGTCACGGGCACCGTGGATCCCATTAAAGATATCATCCAAAGCGGCAAAAGTGTGCTGCTACTAGGTCGCCCCGGTGTGGGGAAAACCTCCCGCCTTCGGGAAATCGCCATGTTGCTGGCCGGAGAAGGCCAAAAGCGGGTGGTCATTGTGGACACTTCCAACGAAATCGCTGGAGACGGCGATATTCCCCACCCGGCGGTGGGCCGGGCCCGCCGCATGCAAGTACCGGATCGAGATCGCCAGAAAGAAACCATGATCGAGGCGGTGCAAAACCACACCCCGGAAGTGATCATCGTGGATGAAATCGGCACCGAGGATGAAGCCATGGCCGCCCGCACCATTGCCGAACGGGGGGTCATTCTGGTGGCCACCGCCCACGGACATACCCTGGAAAATCTAGTCAAAAACCCCATGCTATCTGACTTGGCCGGAGGCATCCAAACCGTCACCCTGGGCGATGAAGAGGCCAAGCGTCGGGCCTCTCAGAAAACCATTCAGGAACGGGCCAAAAAACCCACCTTTGATATCTGCATCGAAATCCGGGATCGCCACACACTGGCCGTTTACCCCGATGTGGCCGAAGCCGTGGATCACCTGTTGCGGGGCTGGACGCTGTTTCCGGAAATTCGCAAAATCGATAGCGAAACCGGGGCTACCAAAGTTTTGAAGACCGACTTTGAAGTCATGCCCGGCCATATCATGGAACCGGAGCCCGGCAGCTTCAATGCGGGGGAGTTTACCGAACACCCTCGGGACTTGGCCGCTTTACCCGTGGGCCAGGAAGAGTATCGGGTGTTTGTGTATGGCATCAGCAAGTCTTATCTGGATCGCATTCTGGAGCGGCTGAACCTGCACCACGTGCGCATTACCAAGAACGTGTACGACGCCAATGCCGTGATTGCCATCAAGGCCAACGCCCGGCCCGGATCTAAAATTTTGAAACTGGCCCAGGATTACGAAGTGCCGGTATTCT
>DAIDMR010000234.1 GCA_027448865.1 Vampirovibrio sp. | reverse complement strand
GTGGACAAGACTCAACAAATCGAGCGAAATTGTCTAAAATGAAGAAACTCCGGGTTGTATCAGTCGTTGTTTAAAAAACCTGTTATAGCCAAAAACGGGTTTCAGTCATTGGGTTATGGAAATTTGGGGTGAAAGCCCACTTTAGCGGCACAAGCAGGACTTCAGCATGCAAATGGATTACCGGTATGGTCAGCAGTTCCTAACCACAGCACAGGGCCAAGTGGTAACATTTGCCGGACGGGCAAATAAGGGGAAAGCCCAGGTTGTCCAGCAGATGGCAAGCGCCGACAGTTTTCAGCGCAGCTCCTCGGTGATTGGCCCCTTGGTGGTTAGGGTAGAACCGCCGGATTCTCCGAACAGCTCGGTTGGGTCGCGAGAACTGAATGACTTGAAGCCCTCTGCCGATGAGGTTTTGTCCGAAACGGACGCACTGGTTGAACGGCTGGAGGCGCTGTCACCGGTTTTGGCCAAATGGTTTCGTCCCCCGCACTACAAGCCGGGGGGGACGGTGGCGTTTTTATCGCTGCCCGATGCCTTGATTAAAGGAATTGAGGCTTCAACGCGGGTCAGCACTCCCCGCAAAAAATCCGGTCGCCCCCTGTCGGGAGCAGCCTCCCCCAATCTGGAGGCATTTTTGACCGGAGCGGGTACACTGGATTTTGATCGGGCCCAGGTCGTGCAGGTTTTACAGAAAGCCAGGTTGCAATTGCAGCAGTTGGTGGTCTTTGATAATCAGGACGATCCGGTGGCCGCTTCCCGGCTGAGTCGTCAGTTGCTCAGTCGGTTTTTGGAAGAGCCCGGGCGCACCGATTTTTCTACGGCGGCCTTCCTGGAAAGCCTGTGTCAGCAGGAGTCAGCGCCGGGTGAGGATGGCGCGGCCCCACCTGCTCTGATGCCCGAAATTCGTTCCGTGGTGGGTGACTTGCGGGCCGCTCTGGATGGGCAGCGTCGTTTGGCGATGGATCCGTTTGAGAAAGAATGCCCAACCTTGTCCCGGTACAGTGATAATTTGATCCGTCGGGCCAAAGAGAGGCAATTACCCGATGTTCTGATGCGGGCGGAGACGGTCGAACGGTTGTGGGCCCTGATTCATGCTGGAGGGGCGCATAATGCCCACCTAATGCTGCAAGCCCCCAGTGGGGAGGGGAAAACCTACACACTGCTGGGTCTGGCCCAACGGCTTGCCGGGCAAGAAGCTTCTGCGGCCGTTCAGGGAATACACCTGTTGCAACTGGATATACCGGCTTTACAGGCTGAGGGTTCGTATAAGGGAGAACTGGCGGAAGAGGCCCTGTCCCAGTTACACCGTTATCTTCAGGGGCATCCCCGGCAAAAGGTGGTTTTGGTGATTGATGACGCGCAAGCCCTGATGCCCTCCGTGGACAGCGCCCAGAATCTGCCGTTGCTATTAAGGCAATCAGGGCTGTTACAGTGCCAGAATTTAACGGTGATAGGCGCCATGACACCGGAGCATTGGGAGCAAACCTCCAGGTCTGCGGATCACAGTTTTTGGAGGCAGTTTCAGCCCGTGGTATTGCCGCCTTTTCGGGACGCTCGGCAGTTGAGTCTGCTGGGTCAGAGCGCCCTTCCG
>DAIDMR010000233.1 GCA_027448865.1 Vampirovibrio sp. | reverse complement strand
AAGAATCCCGATTGCCAGACCACCGTGCTGCACCGCATTAACTATTTTGGCTTTAACGTCACCAAGCCGCCTTTTAACAACCCCAAGGTGCGTCAGGCTTTTGCCTACGCCCTGGATCGCAGTTATTACCCCCGGCTGATGCAAAGCGGGCAACGGCCCATGACCTCCTGGATCACGCCGGGACTGGTGGGCTATAACCCCCGTTTGGGTCTGGGCTACAACCCGCAAAAAGCCAGACAACTGCTGGCCGAGGCGGGCTATCCCGATGGCAAGGGCTTTCCCACCGTGCATTTGAGTTTCCAGACCCTGTATGACATCCAGAAAGAAGCGGAAATCGCCCAGTATTTGTGGAAAAAAAACCTGAACGTGGATGTGCGGCTGGACAATATGGAGTGGAAGGTCTTGCTGAGCAAGCTGGATGAAGATCCGCCGCAACTCTTCCGGCTGGGCTGGTTTGTGGACTACCCGGACGCCGACAGCTTTATGAATGTGTTTTTATCCGATAGTGGCAACAACCACACTCGCTGGAAAAACAGCCACTACGACGCTTTGGTGCAGCAGGCCGTGACCACACTGAACCCTCTCCAGCGCCAGCGCTTGTATGATCAGGCCCAGCGGTTGTTACTGGAGCGGGATACGGCCATTATCCCGGTGTACGCCACCGAGAAAACCTATCTGGTGAAGCCACGCTTTCAGGGGCTTACCATTAACGCGTTGAACTTGCCGGATTTTGACCGGTTGCGCCTGAAGCCCTGACCGCCTGAACCCGCTTTAGTGAAGGCAAGGCTGCCTTAGTTAAAAATTTCTGTCCACAGGGTCACGCTTTCGAGATTGGCGCTTGGTCCTATGGCACCTGGGCCAGTCGGCCCCATCAGAATCTGGCCAGAACCAACGTTACAGGCGCTGGGGCCGTAGCACACAGTCACTGATATAATATCGTCCCCAAAGGTGTTGGGGCCAGCCGGGCCGTTCCAGTCAATGCCCACCGACTCTGCATTGGGTAGTGGAGGGCCGTTTATACTGGTAAGAACCGCCCCGTTGGGCAACACAAAAGAAGAGGCATTCCCGGGATCCGAATAGGGTGCGCCAACTTCCAGACACCCTTCCAGACCAGGGTTGGTGGCGCATTCCTTCACGTAATTCAGGTTGTTACGGAAAAACTGTTTCTGTAAAGCTGGCGTGGCCACGTTCGCGCTGAGATCCAGTCG
>DAIDMR010000232.1 GCA_027448865.1 Vampirovibrio sp. | reverse complement strand
GGTTTTCTGGGTCTTTTTCAGGGGAGACAGCGCCGCAAACAGCATTTCCTTAGTGGTGGTTTTCCCCGAGCTCCCGGTAATGGCAATCACTTTGGGATTAATCTTGTTCCGGTGCAGCCGGGCCATGGCCAAATAGGCCATCACCGGGGACTCCACTGCAATGAGGTTGGGAAAGGTTTGCCATTCGGGATGCGTGGCCAGTTGGTCAGCGGCCACAAAGGCCCCGATGGCCCCCGCCTGAAAGGCTTGCGCCAGATAATCATGCCCGTCAAAGCGCTCCCCGGAGAGGGGCAAAAAGAAGTCTCCCGGCTGAATGCTGCGGGTATCCGTCCATAAGCGGGCCTGTTCAAAAGAAGAAGAAGGAGGAGAACCTGCTTTACCCTGAGAGGCCTCTAGCAATTCCTGATAGGTGAAATGAGACACGACCAGCCTTTACTCCAAGCTCATCAACTGTAAATCAGCCCGCAACCGGGTTCCAAAGGTCAGGCTCAGCTGAATTTCCTGAGCCGATAGATACCGGGGAAATAGCACCCCACTGACCTTGGCCTCCTTCATGCTGGCCCCGTCCAGCTTGGCCAGACTCAAATCCAGTGAGCGCAAGTCAGCGGAGCGCAAATAAGCGCCACTCAAGTCCGCTTTCTGCAATTTGAACTTGCGCAAGTCGTACGCCCGTAAATGAGCCCCGGTTAAATCCACCACGCCACCCGCGTTATCCACGTAGTTATTGAACTCCAGATATCGCTCTTCCTGGATCAAGTTCAGGGCATGGGGGTCTGCCATTCCGTTTACCTCTCTTGGCTCGCTGGGGGATTAACCGCTTGAGGGATATTATAGCCCGTAACAGGCGTTTTGCGTGTCTCGGATTCGGGGTTTACAATGAGAAGCCGGAGCAGCTCTGCGCTTTCGGTCTCTTAAAATAAAATGTGTAAAAAAGCCAGCTACTACACTTCGTAGTTTCAACCCAGGTCGGTTATGATCGATTCATCGAACGGGGCGCGATTGAGACAGTCCTAAACTCGCTCAGCAATAGCGCTGCGTGTGTTTTAATCGTCCGTACCGCAGTCGGGCAAGGTCATTTGGCCCGTATTGCCCCCGTATTGCCCCCCGTATTATCAAGGGATACAGAGTTAGCGTTTTAGCGACAACGTTCATTGCCTTGAAAATCGCACGATTTCAGGGAGTTTTAACCTTGGGCTAGAACCCGGTTTTAAAAAAGGCAGTTTCCGTATCGTTTTGAACCCGTCCACGAAATGGGGTGATGCTTTAATTTCACAAGCAAGGAAAACTCAGGAAAACTGGAGTCCCCAAAACCCAGGTGCCTGAGCGAAACCCTCATCATTTTTCTCTGAAATTTGTTGGATAAAGACATTTTTAAGCGCAAATTCCGGTTTCATTCGTCTGGTTCTACAGAAGATGAAACAAATGAGTCGTCAGTCAGTCAGTAAAAAAGCAATCGCAAACAAAATACCGCTTTTCTTGTTCGGCTTTATTTCAAGAGGCTTTATTTCAACCAGGTTTTGTTTGCTGACGTAAGATTGTGTTAGACAAAAGGATCGATGTAAGCATGCAGCAGTCGTTGTTTGGCAGCTTGGCCGGGCCCGCCGTGGTAGAAGAAAAGCCCGCTTTACCGCTTTATCAAATGGCCCTGTCCGATGCCGTTTTTTCGGTGCTGGATTTGGAAACCACCGGCCTGAACGCCAAGCGGAACGCCATTACCGAGGTCACCGCCATCCAGTACAAAAACGGGGTGGAAATCGGCAAATACTCTACGTTGATCAAACCCACTGAGGCCATTCCCGAAGAGGTGGAACTGCTGACCGGCATTAGTAACGAGATGGTCAAAAACGCCCCGGCCCTGGTGATGGCCCTCAGTGAACTCTCCGCGTTTCTAGGGCCATCGCCCATCATTGTGGGCCACAACATGTCCTTTGATATTGGCTATTTGAAAGAAAAAATCGGCCAAAGCGGCCTGGATGTGTTTGCCGATCGCTACGATTTAAGCCGGGCGTTTTGCACCAAGGTGCTGGCCCAAAAAGCCCTGCCCAGCCTGCCCAGTTACGAGGGCATAGTGGTGGCCACCGCCATTGGCTACCATAACCCCAACCCGCACCGGGCGGAAGCCGATGTCCGCATGAGCGGGGCCATTTTGTTCGCCCTGATTGAAAAACTGCAAGCCGAAAACGCCAGCATCAAAACCGTGCAGGATTTGCTGACCTATCAGGGCGTTTTATCCGAGCGTTAATCGAGCCAGCCCGTCCTACAAGTAAGGCGACTCAGGCATCTGGTGCAAAGCCCACAGTCCGGTGGAAGTTTTCAGGAGGTCATAAATGGCAGAATGTCCCTCAATGCCGGCGGCAAACAGGGCTTCGACATCCTGATCCTCAGCCGCCAGATCCAGACTATCCTCCTGAAGGTACTGCTGGACGGCTTTCAAATTTCCGGCTTCAGCCGCTTTCACCAGCGCGGTTCCACCCGAGGGAAAACGGTGATTTAAATCAAACTTAGGGTGCTGCCGCAGCTTCTGGACAAAATCGTTACGAGAATAAAGCAGCATTTTAAGCAGCGCATTTTCACCCGCGGGGTTCGTGCAATTTACAATATCCTTGGACATTTTAGGGTGCTCTAATAGCTGCTCAAAAATCTGGGGCTGGTGAAAGTAAGCGGATGCCACGAGTGCAACTGCCCCTTGGGGCCGCTCGGCAGGAGCCGATAAATCCAGCTGAGGGTGATTCAAAATGTCCTTGACCAGGGCAGGATTTTTAACAATGGCCTTGTACAGCGGGGTCATGGACAAATCCCCTGAAGGCTGATTCACGTTTACTTTAGGGTGCCCTAGTAAATAGCGGGCGATTTCGCCCTGCCCACAATCCAGGGCCGTCAACAAAATGGACTGCGACTTGTTATTGTTCTGGGGAACCGGCTGATTCACAAGCTCGGGCGTCACTTTGGGGTGATCCAGCATGACCTTCACCACGTCCAGATGCCCCAGCATGACCGCTTGATTTAAAGCCACCAGCGTTTGAAGCGCCGGGCCTTTTGCCTTCAGGTCAAAGTCCGGGTGATCCAGCCTGACGCTGATGTTGGTGGCGTTCCCCACCATACCGGCCATGGCCATCCTGCGAGCCTGAACCGTTTTGGAACGAGCGGTGCCCAAAATACTTTCCAGCATCCGGCTACGGTCATTCGGTTTGGGTGTCCGCAGAATCGCGTCGAGTAAAGATAAAGTAGACTGCTGGATTTTAAGGGCGCCCTCGGACGCCGGTGTTCTCAAGAACTGTGGGGCTGGCCGGGAGGTTTCCCGCTTGTAGGGGTGAAACTCGCTTGCGGACTTGTCTCCCGTGCGTCTTTGAACGGATGCGTGAAACTGATCCGAACCGGGAGCCTCCTGCGCACGCTCCTCATCATGGAGTTGCTCAGCGAATTGCTCGGCCATGTCGGCAAGATGCCTCAACCGGCTATTGTCCACTGCCGGGGCGTGGACAGACACGGCTGAACCCGATAGTCCGGGCTGTGTATTAATCAATCGTTTGCTCAGGTTGGTATTCATGGGCAATGAGGGCTCCAGGGCTTGAATCAGTAAAACAGTTCTCAAAGATCATCTCAAAAGAAGCGCTGGAGAAATCAAGTCCAAACAGAGCCAGAATTGCCAGACGCTTATTCGTCAAATTTCAGGGTCAGGGTCACCGGGCAATGGTCGGAGCCTTGCACATCCATTTCAATGCCCGCGTCCACCAGATTTTCCTTGAGATCGGGACTGGTGAAGAAATAATCAATTCTCCAGCCCACATTGCGTTCCCGGGCAAAGGTACGCATGTTCCACCAGGAATACATGTCTTTTTTGTCCGGGTAAAAATACCGGAACGTATCAATGTAGCCATGGTCTACAAACTTGTCCACCCAGGCCCGCTCGATGGGCATAAAGCCCGAGATTTTCTCGTTCTCCTTGGGACGGGCCAGATCAATGGGATGATGGGCCGTATTGAAATCCCCACAGGCAATCACCTTTTTGCCTTGCTTGCGCAGATTTTCAATATGCTCTAAAAACACATCGTAAAAACCCAGCTTGTACTGCAAGCGGTCATCGCCCCGCCCCCCGTTGGGGTAGTAAATGTTGTACAACACAAAGTTGGGGTATTCGGCAATCAGGGTGCGGCCTTCCGTATCCCATTCCGGAACGCCCAGCCCTTCGGTCACAGAAATGGGCTTTTCCTTGGTGAAAATGGCCACCCCGCTGTAGCCCTTTTTGTTGGCATGACTCCAGAAGGTGTGATACCCCTGCGGCGCCACCATATCCAAGGTCAGTTGCTCGGCGCTGATTTTAGTCTCCTGCAGACCCAGAATATCGGGCTGATCCTGAGCCAGCCAATCGAAAAATCCCTTTTTAATAGCGGCCCGAATACCATTGACATTCCAGGAAACCAGTCGAATCCGCGACATCAGAAGCCCTTTCTTTGTACACTTTTTTCAGGGAAAACTTACGCCCCATTGTGCCACAAGCACAATCAAGACTCATCCGCGGATGCTGACAAGCGCCCTAAACGGGCCCTGGCAGTGGTGGACGTCTGGAAGCCCTGAGCGAACCAACCCAAAAAGCCAGCAAAAAGGCCAAAAAACCATGGGCCACAATGGAATCCGAGGTGGAATGCCCCCCGGTGGCAATAATCAGGGACAAACCGCACAGCCAAAACAACAGCAACTCTTCATCGGGCCGCTGTAGCAAGCGGTACACAAATCGCGCCGGGATGTGGTACCCCCCGCCCAGAATACCCAGAATGGGCAACAGACCAATCAGCAACAGGCCGGTGCTTTTTAACCCGGCAGACACAGCTGCGCCCACCGGATTCCCGGGAGCAGCGGAACCGCCCGTCGTTTCCCAGAGGGCCGTAAATTCCTGATGAAACGAGGAGAAGTATCCCCACGGTAACAGGACGCCGCCGCCTGAACTGGCAAAGCCTTCCCACGGAATAAACCCTGAGCCCCACCCAGG
>DAIDMR010000231.1 GCA_027448865.1 Vampirovibrio sp. | reverse complement strand
ACCTGTGCCACGGTATTTTGGAGCTCCTGGGCGACAATGCCAATCGTGCTGCCCGGTATTGCTGCGGCATGGTTTTGTGGAATCCCGCTGAACAGCTGGTCATAAAGGCGATGGAGAGTGTATCGCTTTGGGTCATCGACGGGGAGCCTCGGGGCACTCACGGCTTTGGCTATGATCCCATTATGCTGTTGCGCAACGAGGCTGGTGAACTCAGCGCCAACACAGTGGCTGAGCTTTCTTCCGATGAAAAGAACCAAATCAGCCATCGGGGAAAGGCATTTCAGGCTGTTTTGTCGACTTTGGCCAATGAGACGGGTGTCCGGTTACCCTGAAGGCAGTCTCACCGCTTTTTCAGGAGACTTCATGCCTCTGTCGCCGGGGTAGAGCGCTCTGGCTCGGTGTCCCGATCGCTCCACCCCTGCCCGGGAAAATATTCCCGCTGGGGTAAGCACACCGTGGAAAGCGTATCAAGCTCTCCGCAAGGGGCGGTATGGAGCAGGACTTCGCTTTCATCCCGAACGGCACACAGACGTCCATAGGCCATTGCTTCTTCCTCGGTTTTAAAATGCTGGGTGATGTTGCGGTTGGCCTCACTGACCACGCACCATCCGGTGTCATTGGGAAAAATATGCAGGTTTTTGCCTTTTACGCGCACGACTCAACTCCTGTGGTTGCTGAAGGCCCTGCCCACAGAATAGCCATTGTACGGGGCTTTTGGAATTGGTCACATTTCTATAAATTGGATTGTTGTCAGCTCTGGTACGGGTTATACCGGCCTTCAGGGCAGGCGCTCGACCTTCCCCTTCGGGGTGTCGGCCTGCAACGCAGACTCTGCTGACAGCACTTGCTAAAATCCGAAAAGGGTTGAACATTCGAAAGGTAGGGCGCATAATGAAAGTGAGCTCAGGTTCGAAATAACGATTTAGGCTGTCTGTATTCGCCTTTATCCGAGGTCCGCCAAGGTTTTTTCAGAACCCGGATAATTCGAATTGTCAGCTCGCATTTTGTTATTTCCCTAACCTTGAAGAGGCATCATTCTTAACATGGATAAAAATATTTCTTGTAAAGCTTGTGGCACTTCCTTTGTATTTACTCAGGAAGAGCAAGACTTTTATCAGTCCAAAGGCTTTTCCGAGCCTGGCAAGTGTAAACCCTGCCGGGACGCAGCCAAGCAGGCCCGTGGCGGCGGCGGTGGCCGTGGTGGTTTTGGCGGCGGCGGGTACGGTGGCCAGCGTGAAATGTTTGACGCGGTGTGCGCCGGTTGCGGCGTACAAACCCAGGTGCCCTTCCAGCCCAATGGCAGCAAGCCCGTTTATTGCCGGGACTGCTTCCAGGCCAGTCGCACCAACAACTACGCTTACTAATGCAAACCATAAGGTAATCCGCTAATGGCAAAAAATAATCAGAAAAAAGAAAAAGCGCTTCGCAATCTGGAGAACGCTCGTAAATACCGAAAAAAAAGCACTGACAAGCGTCGTCGCTTCGCCGGTCCTCGTCCCGCTGCCGCTGCAGCCGGCGGTGGAGCGCCGCAGCCTTTTGCGCAGCCTGCCTCCCAGCCGCAAGCAATTGCCAGACCTGCTGCTCCAGAAGCTTAATCCGCCGGGCCAAGTTCAAACAAATTGCATAACAACAAGTTTAAGGATTTTTTTGAATGACCTTGTTACCCAAGCGTGTTAAAAATCAGCCGATTCGCATGCCCATGCTGATTGCGCTGGTTTTGGTTCACACATTGGATTTGGCTGCTGCGTTTACGTTTATCTGGCAAGGCTTTAGCGTTTTTGTGGTGATGATGTTCGCGACGGGCTGCCTGGGGATTACCCTGTGCTACCATCGCTTGCTGAGTCACCGCAGTTTTAAAACCCACAAGCTGGTGAAGTACTTTTTAATGCTCTGTGGAACGCTCTCTCTGGAGGGAGATCCCTCCTGGTGGGTGGCCACACACCGCTTGCACCACATGGAATCCGATCAGGAGATGGACCCGCATAGCCCGCGAGTCAGCTTTGCCTGGGCCCATGTGCTTTGGCTGCTTTACGACGATGAACGCTCTCAGGACCCTGCCGTTCAGGCCCGGTTTATCCCGGATCTGGTGAATGATCCCTGGGCTCAATTCCTGGCCCGGTTCTTCCTGCCCATTAACCTGGGATTCCTGGCCCTGTTGTATGGGGTGGGTTTCTGGATGGGCGGCTTCAAGATGGCCACTTCAATGATCATCTGGGGCGGTTTTTTCCGGATTGCCTGGGTCTGGCACATCACCTGGTTTGTCAATTCGGTGACCCATGTTATGGGATACCGTAATTATGAAACACGGGATGATAGCCGGAACATCTGGTGGGTGGCCCTGCTTTCTTTCGGTGAAGGCTGGCACAACAATCACCATGCCAATCCCAGTGCGGCCAAAAGCGGACACCGTTGGTGGGAGTTCGACCTGACTTACGGCATCATCAAATTGATGCAGGTAACCGGGCTGGCCTGGAAGATCCATCCAGTGGTTTCCGGGCAAAGTCCCGCAGTGGTGAAGCCCTTACCCGGGCTCCAACCCAAAGCGCTTGAGCGTTAGGAATCAAGAGCCGATTCGCAAAATTAAAAGAGGCAAGTATCAAACTTGCCTCTTTTTTTGGAACTACCGAAAACTAGTAGTATGAACGGCTGGCCTGGAAGCAGTCCCGGCAATAAACGGGCTTGCTACCTTTGGGCTGGAAGGGCACCTGGGTTTGCACGCCGCAACCGGCACACACCGCGTCAAACATTTCACGAGGGGCGCCATACCCACCGCCACGGTTTCCACCGCCGCCAAAACCACCACGGCCACCGCCGCCGCCACGCGCTTGCTTGGCTGCATCCCGGCAGGGTTTACACTTTTTGGGCTCCTGGAAGCCTTTGGTAAAGTAAAATTCTTGCTCTTCCCCCGTAAAGGTAAAGTCAGTACCGCAAGTTGTACAGACGATCTGTTTGTCTTCCATTTAACATGGCCTCATTCGATTTATGAGTTTAGTGTACCGGGAGTTTTCTTGAACGAGGCCTTGTCTTTCTTGAGACTGAACAACCTATCCGCAGAAACTCTCAGAAGTATTATGGAATCATTTGGAGTAAGTTTCAAGTCCTGTTTTTTCTGGTCAACAGGGGTAAAATGAGTGCCTGCACACTGTTAGCATGAGCGCTACCCGGCAAACAATAGGTCTATTGTCTACTTTGATGACTGACGACCGCTAGTTGTCTATAGCCCAAGTGGATAAGGCTATAGAAACGGGATTTGACAAACTGGATTGGAGGAGTGATTTTTTGCCCCGTCTGTGTGGTAAGGGTTTTCAGACGAACGATTGCTGTTGCGAATCCTTCTTATTGAAGAGAGAGCTTATATTTTCTAACCAGCGCTTCAATGCGGCTTCGGCTAATAGGGTGAGAGAGCAGAAAACCCGGCGTCCCGCCAGTCGGGTTATTGGCTTCCAAAATGTCAAAGACCTGAATTGCTGCTTGGGGGTTGTAGCCTGCCTTGCTCATAAGCTGAACCCCAAGGTCGTCCGCCTGATATTCATAACCCCGTGAGGATTTGAGATCCACCAGATTGATGCCGAGACGGCTGGCTGTGGCCAGTAAGCTGTTTGGCCCGGCCTTGCGCTCCAGGAGATAGTCCAGCAAGGACAGTCCGGTTCGTCGCAGCTGGGTTTTACTGATATGAGACAGCAGAATATGGGCCAGCTCGTGAGAGAGGACAAAGGCACGCTCGTCATCGGTACGCAGCTTGGCCAACAGGGTATCGGTAATCATCAGGTTCTTGCCATCGGTAGAGGCGTTGAGCGTATTGGAGCGCTCTATCTGGAGCGTGGGCCAGACTTCTGGGGGTATCTGGTTGGCCGTTTGCAGGCGTTTGAGAATCGCTTCAGGCGTGTTGACCGTGGGCGTTATTTTTATTTGTCCCTGTACCTGGGCGATTTGCCTATCGGGGAAGCGTTGCTGATTCTGCAATGTCCGCGGAGGAGCAGAAACGGGCCGTGGAGAGGCACTTTCATTGAGGGCCCACACCGGGGTAAAGAGAAGCGTGAGCTGACAAAGCGCGATGAGAAATGTAGAAAGCAGTTTCATTTCAAGGGGTTCCTGATGGCTCTATTGATACCAATATCCTGAAAAAGAGAGCGTTAATCAATGGCGCTCAAAGGGTGTTTGGGTTCCAGGTTAAGGGTGTTTTTGTTTTGTGTTGATTTTTTACACATTTGCGAATGGGGTCTTGTTAAGGGAATGCTCTTTACATATACTTACCACTATCCCCTTATAAACAAGATCGGGCCGTAGCGCAGCTTGGTAGCGCACTTCCTTGGGGTGGAAGGGGTCGCAGGTTCAAATCCTGTCGGTCCGACCAAAGCCCCGGTTCTTTGTGTTCCGGGGCTTTTTGCCATTCAGCCTTTTGGAATGGGCTCTGCCTTGGATAAGGCTGGAATATCGGTTGATTTAAGCCTGAGGACGAGTAATTAATAGCCTTTTTGGCATTTTAAGCCGCTTTGGAACCCTTCCGTAAAGAAGAAGTGAGTTACCCCAGAGCCAGTGGTTTTATGGCTTCTGGATGGTTTTATTGTTGAAGTTTCTTGCTGGTGACGGCATTCAGAGTGATGAATGTTCGTGTCAGTAATCCCAAGGAGCTTTTCATGGAACAGAAAGCGTTAAAGCAGGATCAAACTGAATACTTGCGTGGCTGGGAAGATGCCATGCGTTTTGGCCTAATGGGCGGACGGCCCTTCAGCGAGATCAGTGTTCGAACCTACACTTACTACACCGAGTGGTTTTTGAAGCAATATGGCTTACTTTCGATCGAAAACCTAAAGAAAGCCTTGATCGCTATCCCGATTGAACATTTTGCTAAGCGTCAGAAGCTTTTTCAGTCCCTCACCAGCTTCGCCAAATACTTGGTTCAGGAAGGCCTTCTGGAGGAGACTTATGTAGCAGGCGCCAAGAAGTTCAAGCCTCGTCGGCATCTGCCAGAACGGAAAATCACGGTTGATCAGAAGGGTTTGGATCAGCTTTTGGAGTCTTCCCAATCGCCCTTGGAAAGACTCCTTGTGATCTTGCTCAGTCAGACAGGACTTCGGGTTAGCGAAGCGGCCAACTTGTGTCTGGAAGATATTGATTTTGAAAATCGTTTTTTAAGGGTGAAGCTGGCCAAATGGGGTAAAACGCGACGGGTTGGTTTGTCTATGAATGTTATTTCAGCGATTCAGGTCTATCTGAGGTTTAGGCCCAAAACAGAGGAGCGCTGGCTTTTTATCAACCGTAACGGGGAGCGAATGGATCGATATGGGTTCCGTAATCGCCTGGAGCGAATTGGTGAGCGGGCAGAGGTCAAAGTGACCCCGCATGCGCTTCGACGCGCTTTTGTGACCTTGAATGCCAACAAGGGTAGGCCCTTGGTGATGTTGCAGATTGCTTGTGGGCATAATGATATAGCGACCACCCGTTCATATTGTATGACGACGGAAGATGAGGCCATTGAGGCCATGCAAGCTTGGGATTAAAATCACAGTGGCTCAAAGATGCTAGCCCTATTAGCAAAGCATACCCCTAGCGCGGGCGCACTCTGGGGAATCTAAATTTTAAAGATCAATGCGAAAAATCGGAATCAAAGCTCAAGAAAGATTAATTCCAGTTAAATCCACGATCACCAGGAGAAACTTTAAATAATCGTTACTTAATAAGTTGTAACAACCCCTATACTACAGTGCTCATACTCTGTAATCTGGTGAGTAATCAAAATCTGAACAAGTGCGGTTAAACTGTGTGGACTTACGTAAAAATGAGAGAGCTAGGGTTGTTCTAGGTAGGAATGGCTAGTATAGAACTATTCAGGGGCTCCTTTCCCTTAAAGAATGGACTTGGGATGACAAGAATCTTGGAATTTATTACAGACAGCTCAGGGAGATAAAAGTGAATCGTACACCTCTTAATCACGGGGAAATTCCCCGCATTGGGGCTGATAAAATGGCTCTTCCAAAGGGAATACAGAGGACCCGTTCCTTACCGGATCCGGCCTTAGGTGCATTATGGGACTCAATTATTCTGGACGAACAACTGAAATCTCAATTGCTGTCACAGGCAGCCTTGAACTTTACCGTCAGGGGTAAAGTAGATCGTACTGTCTTGCCTCTTCATGGCGTCATATTGCTTTCTGGCGCGCCCGGCACAGGGAAGACTTCCCTTGCGCGCGGACTTGCACATCGCACCGCAAAGCTATTTCCAACTAGCAATTTTAGGCTTCTTGAAGTGGAACCGCATTCCTTGACGAGCTCTGCTATGGGAAAAACCCAGCGGGCCGTTTCGGATCTCTTTTCGCAGGCCATTGCTGAGGCGGCTACCGGTGGACCGACCATTGTCCTTCTTGATGAGGTGGAGACTTTGGCAGCTGACCGTTCGAAGATGAGTCTTGAAGCGAACCCCATCGATATTCATCGGGCTACAGATGCCGTGTTGGTTCAGTTGGACGCGCTTGCGGAACAGTTTCCGCAATTACTTTTTCTGGCGACCAGCAACTTCCCAGAAGCGGTCGATAGCGCCTTTATGTCTCGCTGTGATCTTGTACTACAAATTCCACTTCCGGATGGCAAAGCCTGCGGGCAGATTTTATCAGACTGCTTAACTGGTTTAGGGCAGACCTATTCCGGAATCAGCAAGCTGATAATATCGCCGCAATTTGAACGCTGCGCTCAGGGGTGCGTGGGCTTGGATGGGCGTGCGATTCGGAAAGTGGTAGCCAATGCGCTGGCAAGTACGCCTGAAACTGCTATGGACCCAAACAAAGTCACGCCTGATCACTTATTGCAGGCCATTCAAGCGGCCAAACAACATCGCTCTACAAAGGGGAAAGCCTAATGACGACTGTTGCAAGCAGAATTTTCCGCAGTTCCCCTCACCGAGACGCCACGCAAACCTGGACTGCGATTGTGGACTTATTGACCCAAGGAAAGAACAGTAGCGCTAGGAATGAACTCCTTGCAGTTGCGGGCATTGCCTCAAGCGTGATCGCTGACCAGTATCCTAAAGACGTGCCGATTGTCGTAACTTGCGATGGACCCCGAACTCGGATCTACTGTCTCTATGATGATAATGCCATTGAAGATGGTGAAGGAAATGAAGGTGCATTGGGCTTCGATCCATTGCAGGGCAATTGGCATGTGTCACTTCCTTGTCATGACGACGATCTGGCTTGGGTTCAGAACGCCCTAAAGGGTCACAGTAGTCGGATTACTGCTCGCAATCTCTCAACAGGCATGTCAGTGGATGATGAGTCTAAGGCTGCTGAACCTCAATCACTCATTCTTGATCCAAAGGGGTTTCTTGAATAATGAGCAGCGTTTCCGTTTATTCATACACACATTCCGTCACTTATGTGGCGGACAATATTCTTAAGAGCTTAAAAGATATCATCCGGTTAAGCGGGCTTGACCCTTCTAACCTCGTCAATAGCTGGGAAAGTAACATGCTTGCCCTGAAAACTTGGCTGGATTCTGGTCACTTAGAGCGCGTAGTGCTTGAAGTTTATAACCCTAAAACAGATGCTTTAATTATCCGCTGGGATGTGGAAATCGTGTATGCCTGGACTTCGGGTGACGGGAGTTTCTGGACGGATACTGAGCAGCTAAAATATCACATTCTTAAGGCCGGGTTAGCCCCAAGTGAGGCAAGATATCGGTTGCTTATGGACACCAAGTCTGGTCGTCCTGATGTTGAAGGTTGGTCATCAACTTCTTTTCGATCCACTGATGGGATGGTTCGTCAGAGCTTAGGATCAACGGTTGAGCACAGCGGTCTTGGTGGAAACGCTGCATATTGGAGAAAGAGCTAGTGATCGCTGTAAATGATGCTTTCAGGAAGTTTAAAAGCCAGCTGGAGCTAAATGCAAGGGAGCAGAAAAACGCATCGGATCGTCAAAATGAAGTCCGTGACTATTTGGTCACCAAGTTCAAAATTGAGAAAAGCTTCTTGACTGGATCTTATGCCCGCCACACCAAGACAAAGCCGTTAAAAGACATCGATATCTTCTTTGTACTAAAAGCATCGGAAAAGCACTACCGCTCCAAAGCACCTTCGGCCGTGGTTAACGACTTTTATGACGCGCTGGTTGATAAATATGGCGAAGCGGCAGTGAGAAAGCAAAGCCGATCCGTAAATGTAGACTTTGGTGTGATTATAGACGCCGAAGATAACACTGATTACCGCATTCTCAGTGTCGATGTCGTGCCTGCATTTGCCGATGGAGATGACTACGAGATTCCTGATACGGATACGGGCAAATGGATAAAAACAAACCCACAGACCCATGCCGCCAAGGCGACCACTGCACATCAGGCTTTTTCTAATGAATGGAAGGGTCTGGTTCGTATGATCAAGTATTGGAATAATAATCCAAAACACGGTGAAAAGCCTGTAAAGCCGTCGTTTCTTATTGAAGTCATGGCTCTTGAATGCCTTTACGGAGGGTGGCAAGGTAATTTTGAGTACGAAATCCAGGGGTTCTTTTCGACACTGGCTAATCGCATCTTGGACGAATGGCCTGATCCAGCCGGACTCGGACCGCCTATTAGCAACGGGATGGATAACGCTAGGAAGCAACGTGCTCAGGAGCTGCTTCTTTCAGCTAGCCGCGAAGCATCATTTGCTCTTCAACATGGCCGTCAGGGACGGAACGGTGAAGCATTGAAAGCTTGGCGGAACCTCTTCGGCCCGAAATTCCCACTATCTTAAAAGGAATAAAAAATGTCAACCTGGTCGCTACCTCAACTTTTAGCAGGGCTACATGATGATATACAACAACGCCTTGGGACTGTCAGAAAAACTTTTGCTCATCCAGGCACAAAGGGTGACGGCAGTGAGAATGTTTGGCTAGATCTCTTAAACACTTACCTGCCTCAAAGGTACCAGGCGCAAAAAGCACATGTAGTAGACAGTCAAGGGAATTTTAGTGAGCAAATTGACGTCGTTATATTCGACCGACAATATTCTCCCTTTATCTTTAATTACGAAGGGCAAACTATTATCCCGGCAGAAAGTGTATATGCTGTCTTTGAGGCCAAGCAAACTATTAATGCTCAACTCGTTGCATATGCACGAGAAAAGGTTGCATCTGTAAGAAAGCTGCACCGAACAAGTTTGCCAATACCTCACGCAGGTGGAACTTACCCACCAAAGCCCCTTATACCAATTATTGGTGGATTGCTTACATTTGAAAGCGAATGGAATCCTGCATTGGGAAATTCTTTTGAAGAGGCTTTATATAAAGGTGATGGAAGCGAATGGCTTAATTTGGGCTGTGTTGCTGCGCATGGGCATTGTTTCCTCAATCCCGAAACTGCATCTTACGAAATAACTTATGAAGGAAAACCAGCTACAGCATTCCTCTTCAAATTGATTTCATTGCTGCAGTTCAGTGGCACTGTGCCTATGATCGATATCCAGGCTTATGCAAAATGGCTAACTGAGTAAGCTGCGTACACTTGAAACAAGGCGTACCCCTCGTGGGGCACGCTCTAAAATTCATTTGGTGCTCTTGCGAAAACAGCCTGGGTTTCAAACGCAAAAAAGTGCAAGGCCGGATTAACTGGCCTTGCGCTTTTTAAATTATTTTGGTTTTGGGAGACTTCTAAACTGATTCCGGCACTTCAAATCCAACATACCGGCCATATGCAGAGCCGCTAGGGTCTACGATTATGGGTCGGCGATCTTCGCTGGTAAGCAAAATGGTGGTGCGTAGACCACCCCAATATCCGCCTTTCCCCTTAAGAAAATCGTAATCCTTACAGACAGGATTGGCACAGAAGCAATCATATTGACCAGGCGTTAGTTGGATCCCTTCGGTAATATCGACCCATACTTTGAGCTCGGTGTATTGCATATTCTGTTCGACCTCTTCGAGATTTCTGGGTTTGCGCGTCAAAATCGTGTACATCGCTTGTCCCCTCATCCTTTCGCTTTGGGCAAGGGCAGCCCATCGATATAGCCCTCATTCATGGCCCAGGTCAGCAAGCCCTTAAAGACCATCTTGGTTTTGTTGATGGTCTTGGGTGCTCGTTCTCTGCCGTTTTTGGGGATGAGCAAAAGCTCATCTGACTTGTAGAACTTGGCCACATGGGCGGGCAGGATATTGACGAGCTTCTTATCGTGGCCGAAGAAGGCCAGCATTTGTTCGCAATCCTTCTCGTAAGTATAAAGGGTTCGGGGGCTTTTTCCGCCTTCTTCCAGGGCTTGTAGGAAGCCTTCAATGGCTTCTTGCAGGGTAGTGTCTTCTTTCTTGGACATGGCTGTCTCCTTTTGCTTATTGGACAGTCATATACACGCTCTGCATGGCCAGGAAGTCAACGATATTCAGCAGATTTGGATAAGAATTTTGTACAATCCCTATTTTAGGCTTGCTATCTCACCAAATCAGAGTGATATATGTCACAGCAGCATAGGAGGACGCTCAATGGCCACATTCTATATTTCCCGAAAAAAGCAATTCCCACTTATTATTGATGGGTGCGGTGGGTACGATACCGAATCACGGGAGCGGCGAGTAAAAGTTGCCAAGCTCATCAAAGATATATTGCCCGCAGAATCCCTCGAACCAACCAATATCAACAGTTACGATTTGGCCCTGCTGCTTGAAAAGTTGAGTGATGATGAGCATGATGAAGTCTTTGAAACCTACCTGAACACATTTTAGTCCAGCATTGCCGCCAAATGAAAAAGGGCTCTCGCCTAATAGCGAGGGCCCTTTAAATACAACCGGAAATGATTTTAGAGTAAAATTTCTAATTCGGCCCTTTGTAACTACGATATGTTGGAACAAGGAGGATACTAATATGAAAGTCAAAGAGCTTATTGGAATACTTCAGCAATATGATTCAGAAACCTTGGTTGTGGTAGAGGGATATAAAAATGGCGTTGATGTACCTTTAGCTCCTGTAGAGGTGATGATTCGTCTTAATGTTCATTCCGAATACTATTATGGTTCCCATGAAATTTCCAATAAGTCAGCAGCAACCACTAAAGTTGTTTATTTGCAAAGACCCGATCGGTATCAAGGCCAATGAAATACACAAACTTAAAGCTGGCGTAGGCGGGGCTGAACTGATCCGCGCTTGAGTTGTGCCACGGCCCCGTGCAAGGCATCTGGTTCGTCATCATAGCTGGTGGGGAATAGCGTCAATTGATCCATTAACCGGAGATGCAGACTATCGGTAAAGAACAGGTAACCATTTATAATATCAGGCGCCAAGGTAGAAATACATTGGTACTTATTCTGATACTGGTGAACGCCCACGAAACGAAGTGAAGTTAAAAAAGGGGTATCCCGCTCCGCAGAGGAAAAAATGTGCTACTATCAATTCACTTTGGCCATGGGCAGGTTTTTTCTGGTGTTCAGTGTCAACTTCCCTTATGATTGACTGATAGGTGAAAGCAGTCAGGGCAATGAAAAAACTGGATCGGGCGTTAGCGGATATGGATGACTGGGATCTGCTGCAGGCCACCTTTGAAGGTATGCTGGAAGAGGTTGGCTTTCACCCTGGCGTGGATATTGCTTTGACTCTGGAAAAAGAATTTCCGGACAATCAAAGTAAACGACAGCAGGAGATCCGACTAAAACGGATGCTCAGCCAACGGAATGAATGGGGCTATGCAAAACGCTCAGTCAGTAACGCGGGGACGCCTCCAGAGATTTTAAGGGAAGCCTTGCAACGGATTCTCAATGAAATGCGGTTAAGTCAGCAAAAAACAGTGCGCCAATTGCTCAGGCCCTTTCTGGATACCAGTATCAAACCGGCTACAGCGGGGAGCTTGTTTCAGGAGCGCTGTGCCTGGACCCAGCATTTCAGGCGTGACTTTTGGGAGTTTTTAGCCTCCCAGAAAATTGACGGCATTGATTGGTTTCCCGCATTGAGCAGGGGACTACAGCCGGGTGAATTAAGGGTGTTAGAAGCGCTTCAGCGGGCTTATCCGGAGGGTCTGACCGTCCCAGAGCTCGCCCCAATGACCCGAAAAGACGCGCTGTCTGAGGATACGCCCCGTGGCTCGTTGGATGTCTGGATCAAAGGCCTTAAAGCGAAAAGTCTGATTCGCTCAGCAGGTTCCCGGCCTAAACGATGGTATTGGGTAAAAGACGATGAATCTTAGCGTTTCTTAGATAAGACACCGTTCAGTTGTCGTGTTGCAAGATGGGTTTATGAAAACCCCATTGCAAAATCAACTGCAAGCCCTTCCCACGTATCTGGGTGCCAAGCGTAAGCTGCTGGCCTGGATCCAAAATGGTTTGAGTCAAGTTTGCCCGGCTCATCATTGGAAAGACCTGACTTTCATTGACCTGTTTATGGGTGGGGGATCGGTTTCCTTGTGGGCCAAGGCCCAGGGGTTCCAGCAGGTGATTGCCAATGATATCAGCTCGCGGTCCCAGATTTTGGCCACCGCGTTTCTGAGCAACCAGCGGGTCACCCTGACGCCGTCCGATCTTTTGGGCTTAACTCAGGCTCTCCCTGAGAGCGCAGGTTGGATTGAAGCCGCTTATAGCCCTTCGGTCTTTTCCAGCCGACATGCCCAAGCTTTGGACAAAGGGTTTTATTGGGCAAGCCAGCACCCGGATCCCAGCAAGCGGGCGTTGTTATTAACTGTGATGTGGCATTTGACCAGTGATTTTGTGGCCTTTCCCACCTCCCTGGGCAGTAGTAACCGCCCCTTTGCGGAAGCCTTGGATGGACTGCGCTCCTGGGATGACCTGAACCCCAAGCGTTATGTGGATAAGAGTCTCAAGCGCTTGTGTGAACCCACCTGGGCGCGCTTGGGGCAAAAAGCGCGCTTGGTAAACGCTGGGGTGATGGGCGGCAGTCCGGTTCAGGTGTATCAGGCGGATGCGTTGGCTATTTTGCCGACCTTGCAGGGCGATATTTTATATCTGGATCCCCCCTATGCGGGAACCGTATCGTATGAGCGAGGCAATCAAGTGCTAGATACCTTACTGGCAGGCAAAACGGAATTGGAACCTGCCTGTGTTTCTCCTTTTTCCAAAGGTATCGATGCTTTAAATGCTTTGCTGTCTCAGGCAGAACATATTCCCATCTGGTTGCTCAGTTATGGGAATCAGGAACTGTCTTTAGCGGAGTTGGAAGCGCTGGTTCGCGTTCATGCAGGTACTCGTACGGTGGTGGGTTATGCCAAACGGTACAAGCATCTGAGCCATGTGAGCCGGACTGAAACCAATGAAGAGCTTTTAGTGATCGCTTATCCCTAGGGAGGGTTTTAATGATGCCGATGATTGCCTTGAGCCAATTACACCCGGATCCGCGTAATGCCAATGTGTGCCTGCCAGAAACGCTAGAAACCATTCAACGCCATATCCAGCGAACCGGGTTGTGCCCCGCTTTGCAAGTGCGCCCGCATCCGACGCTGGCCGATGCTTATATGATGATTGACGGGCATCACCGAAAGCAGGTGGTGGAAGCTATAGGCTGGACAGAAGTCGACTGTCAGATTTTTGATCTGGATGAAACCCAGGCGGGTTTATTGTTGTTGACCCTGAACCGGTTGCGGGGCACCGATTCACCGCGCCAGCGGGCGGCGCTCATTGACACCTTGATGCCGGTGCTGGGACTGGATGAACTGAGCAGGTTGCTGCCGGAGGGAAAAGGGGAAATCGAGGGGTTGCTGGCGTTGTTAAGGCAAGATGAGGCGATATTGGAAAAGGCCTTTCAAGCGCAAATGGAGGCTGAGAAACAGTCCTTGCCGGTGCCCTTGGGTTTTATGATCGCAGCCGATGATCTGCCCTTGGTTCAAGAGGCGTTAATGGTTTATCAGGGGCAAAGCCTACGGGATCAGGGGCAGGCCCTGGTGGCGATTTGTCGGGATGTACTGGCGTTGCAGGAGGCACGGGATGAGTCCCCAGTCTCCGCAGCCTAGAAAACGCGCTGGCAAGCAAGAAATGTTGGAGCGGGAACAGGAAGTGATGACCATGATTACCCATGGGTTCAGCAAAGCTCAAATTTTGCAGACCTTGATGGGGCAAGGGTTTCATGAAAAAAAGGCCAGTCGTGCTTATAAAGGGGCCATGGATACGATTGCGGGTCTGAGTAACCAAGGGAGCGATTTACAGCGGGGTAAAGTCTTGAGTCGTCTGGATAGTCTTTATAAAAACACCACGGTTGGGTCCGAAAAAAATTACAAGCTGGCTGTTCAGATTGTGGCGCTTCAAGCGGGCCTGCTTGCCAAAGTAACTGGAGAAAAACGCGATGCCCCTTCCACCAATCCCTCGGCTTCCAGTTTCCCTCAAGGAGATGTGCTTACTGCCCGACTTGCGGCCTATTTTGAAAAACATGGATGCGAACGGATTATTGAAAGATCCACAGACTGATTTTGAAACCCGCAAGCAGTTGCTGTATTTATTGGCGTATCACGATTTTCACTTGTTTGTGGAAGTATTTTTTCCTGAGCATTGTCGCCATGCTTTTTCACCCATGCACGCCGATTTTTTTAAAGATGAGAAAGAGCCCGCGTTGCGGGGGCGGCGAGAAGCCATTGCCGCTCCCCGAGGGCATGCCAAGACCACGTTTAAAGTACTTTTCAAGGTATTGCATGCCATTGTCTATGGCTATGAAAAATTCATTTTAATTGTGGGGCATTCGGCTCCGGAGGCGGAAGCCAAGGTGAAAGATATTTTAAAAGAATTGGCAGAAAATGAACTGTTGAGGGAGGTTTATGGGCCATTAGCCCCTCAAAAGGGGCAGGCGGGTTGGAGTACCAAAAACTTTGTGACCCAGAATCAAATCCGGGTGATGGCCAAATCCAGGGGTAAACAAGTGCGTGGGCTCAAGCATGGGGCTTATCGGCCTACATTGATTGTGCTGGATGATATTGAATCGCCGGATAAAGTGCTGTCTGAATCCCAGCGTTATAAGACCAGGCAGTGGTTGGAAAAGGATATCTTGAAATTGGGCAGTGTGGATGGTCAAGCCAATATCGTGATTGTGGGCACCTGTTTGCACCCAGAGGCGTTATTGCCTGAATTGTTGGTGTCTCCTGGCTGGCGAGGGCGAAAGTATCAGGCCATTCAGCAGTTTTCAGACCATCCGGGATTATGGGAAACCTGGCGAAAAATATATACCGATTTGACCAATGCCCATCGGGTGGCTGATTCAGACGCGTTTTACCAAGAGAATGAGACGGCCTTGTTAGCGGGCACCCAAGTGCTATGGCCTGGGGTTGAACCTTATTTGAGCCTGATGAAAATGATGGTCAATGAGGGGCAAGCCAGTTTTCAGTCAGAAAAGCAGAATGACCCGTATGACCCGGAGCGCCAGATTTTCAATATGGCGCAGGCCCAGCGGTTCAAGCTTGTCTATAATGAGTTTGGAGCCTGGTCTGGCATTCGCTTTTTGGATGGCAGTGATCGCTTTATTCCGGTTGAGCATTTGACCAAAATCGTGGCTTTTCATGATCCGGCAATGGCCAACAGTTCAGAATCCGATTACGCGGCCATTGTGGTGTGTGCCAGTGATTTGAATGGGTATCTGTACTGTCTGGATGCCTATATTGAAAAAGTGATTCCTTCCCGACAGATTGAGCAGGCTGTTAGGTTACATGAAAAATGGAATTTGGATGTCTTGTATTTGGAGAGCAATAATTTTCAGGGGATTTTAAAGGAAAGTTACCGGACAAGGCAGGATGCGGGTGCGACCTTGCGGGTGAAAGCGGTCAATCAGCATACCAACAAGGAAAAGCGCATTGCCAGTCTCGAGCCCTTGGTCAGCAATGGGCAATTATTATTTAACGAAAATCTGAATCCGCGGCTGATCAGTCAAATGAGTTTGTTTCCGACCTCTCATGACGATGGACCCGATGCCTTGTATGGGGCCATTGAGCCCTTATGGAAGCGAGCTGGTAGAGCTTTTCAGGGTTAATGTGCCGGACTCCTCTCAGGGAGATGTCTGGGGTTGCCTTGGTTGGCTTTTACCGTTGACCGTGGATTTGGATGTGCTGGTGCCTTGGGCAAGGGTAGCGTTGAAAGATGGCCTTGAGTCTGTGCCCAAGCGAGGAGTTGTCTTAACACCCGTTTGGTTTTGGCAATGGTTGCGGGTGCTCGGCTTTTACCAGTTTGGGGGATGCGCAGGAGTTCACTGGATTTATAGAATCGAGCAATATGGGCAGGCATTATATTGCGGAGTTTTCGCTGTGCGCCAAAGTGGGCCAGAATCTGTTGACAATCTTTACCGTAAGTATAAAGCGTGCGGGGATGTTTGCCTTGTTGGGTTAAATCAGATAAGTACAGCTCGATTAATTGAGCCAGCGTCATGGAGTCTGATTGCATGGGGAAGCCTTTCATTGGGGTTCCCCGATTAATGCTTTAAATACATACACAGTCCAGTCATTTAATTTTGGGTTAATGGTTGATCATAGGGTACTTCCTATCCATGAATAGGCTGTCAAAATTGATAGGAAAGTTAATATGTCTGAGAGTGAAGTTATGAAGCCCCAAAAGGAATATGTTCCTGGTTGGGAGGATGCCATGCGCTTTGGCCTGTTGGGTGGCAGGCCCTTTAGCGAGATCTGTATCAAAACATACCTGTTTTACACCCAAGGGTTCCTGGAGCAATACGGGGAGCTGACGGTCGATAATCTTAAACAGATGTTACTTTCTATTCCCGTTGAGCATTTTGCCAAACGTCAGAAGCTGTATCAGGCATTGGCCAGCTTTGCCAGATATCTGGAGCAAGAGGGCCTGAATCTGGATATTGATTGGGCACAAGCCAGGAAGTTCCGGCCTAAACGCCATTTACCCGAAAAAAAGCATACCGTGGATCAAAAAGGGCTGGATGCTTTACTGGGAGCTTGTGAATCCCCCTTGGAACATCTCTTGGTCACCTTGCTCAGCCAGACTGGGCTGCGGGTGAATGAAGCGGCGAATCTGAAATTGGCCGATATTGACTTTGATCAGCAATCTCTTGCGGTGCGGTTGGCTAAATGGGGCAAAACCCGCCGAGTCGGATTGCAGAGTAAAGTGATTGAAGCCTTGCAAGGGTATTTAGTATACCGGCCTAAAACAGAAGAGGACTGGTTGCTGATTAACCGGCATGGCAACCGAATGGATCGGTATGGAATCAGAAACCGACTGGATCGATTGGGTCAACGCGCCCAAGTGAAAGTGACGCCCCATGCCCTCAGGCGGGCGTTTGTAACCCTCAATGCCAACAAAGGCCGCCCCTTGGTGATGCTCCAGATTGCTTGCGGGCATAATGATATCGCCACCACCCGGTCTTATTGCATGACCACGGAAGATGAAACAATTGAAGCCATGCAGGGCTGGGATTAGGCCACCCTTGAAGGGGCAAGACGACTTTAAACCCATTGATCTCGTTATCCCTGGTAGGATTTACGGGGCGCAGATCAGATTAGAAATACGGGGTTCAGTTCAAGGCTCAATTTTGACAAGCCATCTCACCCTGTGGATCGCTTTGAAATGATCAGAAGCGGGAAAGCGTTTTTCACGGCTGAGTTACAAAGGCTATTGCCCATTGTAAAGTTCAGAGAAAGAGGTGCTTAATGAATTAGGATAAACTTGACCTGTTAAGAAGAGTTTGTTAGAATCCTTTGAAAGCAGCTCTCTATTCATATAAACATCAAAAGATGTTTGGCTACAGACCTCCAATTCTAATTTGGGGAATGGGTGTTTATGAACAAATTTGCCAGGTGGCACGGAAAACTTTTTTTTTTTGAAAAATTGTTAGTGGCAATTGGGCTGTTTGGCCTTGTTTTTATCATTTTCTTTTCCTCTATGTGGATTTTATTTGTACTTCCATTGGCAGATGATTTAAAAGTCTTGGCTTTAGTGTTGTTTTTCTTCTTAATGATTGGCTTTAAGATTTTTATGGGAACTGATGCAGGTATAAACCTGTCTGTCAAAATTTTTAGAGGCAATAAATTACCACTAAAGCAAAATATTTTATGAATACAATAGAATCTTTGATTTTAAAAATAGCTGAAAAGTATACAAGGATGTCTTTTTGGAAAAAAACAGTTTTATTTTTTGTTTTTATTTTATTGGGCTTTTTTTTGTTGCCCTTTACAATTAAAGTTTTTTCAATGTTGAAAATCCCAAATGAAGGAAAAGTTTTTGTAGCGCTAGTTTTATTTTTAGGAGCTGTATGTTTTAAAATTTGGCTTGGCTCATCTTCCTGCTTAGAGTTATACGCCAAAATTCTTTCACGAAAGTTTAAAAAGTAAGTGAATACTTAATTGTTAACTAACATAGAGTGAGAAAGACAATGAAATGCAGCTATCAAGATGGTGAATTGCCACCGGACGCTATTAAACTTTACCAAGCAAGAATTACTAAATTTGAAAAATCTGGCGAGCCAGAAATAATTACATCCGCTCCACTTTATGATAAAGTTTCTGAAACAGATACTCTTTTACAGCTTTATAACGGGAATGCTAAATTCTTAAATAAATATCCGGGTTTTTTGAGTAGTACTCCAGCTAAAATTTACAATCTTCCTTTGCCGATTAAGGCTGGTTTATATGGTAGTGCTATCATTGCTGACATTTCTCTCTTAGATGATCGTCGTTATATTTCACCTGCTGTAAATCCGCAAGGTGGAGATAAAACTTTTGTAATAACAACAAGTGGTCGAGTTGCTAACTTAGCAGTTTCTGGTGGGGCTGCCGTTTTGTTAACTGCAACTATTAGTGTTGAAGCGCTTGCACTGGAAGCTGCCGCTCTAGCCACCATTGTTGGTGTAGCAGCTCCTCCAGCTCTTATTTTTGCAGGAATTTTCCTTGGTGTGGCAGGGGTAATTTATATAGGTAGCCAGCTTGCAGGAAACACTGCTCAGGATCTGGCAGAAAAAACTGCCTACGAATACTTTGAAAATGAACCAATAAGCGTGTATTATAGCCCATCTCAAAACCGTCAAATCTTACAATGGGCTAAGTTTGACAAACCAGGGACTGTTGATTATAGCTTAATGCATGCTGTGGGAAGCATTGTACAATCATCCTCAGGCATTAACAATCTGTCTTTTGATACTAGCGATGGTGTTTATCACTATGTGGGTGGAAATGCGGCAAGGTTGATACAAGGAGGTAACTCTGCTCAATTTTCAAGCCTAAATCCCAATCTTACAGAACGCACAGGAATTGGGGGTGCTTCTTTCTTATTAAAACAAGGGGACAACATTAAAATCTCCAATCAAAGCTCTTCCAGCACAGATTGGCAAATTGATAACAGTGGCTGCGGTGAACTGGAACTGGATTTACCCCCAGTATTGCCTCAAAGTTCCAATACTGCGGTTGCTCGCACTCAAGCTCGTTTAATTCAATCCAGTAAAAACGTCAAAGGAAATATTTTAAAAACGTCTCCTCCGGGAACGTTGCCTGCGGATAATCCACCACCACCGCCACCAGAGCAAGGCCAAGCCATCACGCCAGAAGATGCGGAAAGGCAGGGCGGCTCGGGAGGAACCCCTGCCAAAAAAAGCGGCAAAAGCTCTTCTTCCAGGCCAAGGCGCGGTGGCCCTTCAGCAGCATCCTATATTCCCAATCAAGACCCAGGCGCTGTTTACTATATTGATCCAAATACTGTTGGCTATAACCTTTCAACAAGTATAAATTTATTTCCACCTTTGGTACTTGACCTCAATGGCAACGGCCCGGAAACCATTGCCTTCAGTAAAAGTATTGCCACGTTTGACTATTACGGCAATGGCTTCCGGGGGAAAACGTCGTGGGTGTCTAAAAATGACGCTTTGCTCGCCATGGACCGGAACCAGGACGGCATCATCAACGACGTGAATGAAATCTTTGGCTGGGAATCCCAAACCGGCTTTGAGGAATTGCGGGAACTGGATACCAATGGGGACAACCAGATCGACACTAACGATCCCGGTTTTGAACTGTTGCGGGCTTGGCAGGATCTCAACGAAAACGGCATCTCGGAAGCGGGAGAACTGAAAACATTGGGCGAGGCCGGCATCCAATCGATTTCCCTGCAAACCAAAGGAGAAGGCTATTACACCAATGGGAACCTGGTGAGCGAAAGCGCCACGTTTACCAAAACGGACGGGTCATCTTCCGGGATTTATGACGTTTATTTCAACGTCTCCACAGTCAATACCCAATACAGTAAACCCTATGAATTATCCCTGGACTTGGTCAACCTGCCCTGGATTCGTGGGTACGGGGATTTGCGCGATCTGTTGGCGGTCGCCAATGGGAATGAAACCCTCAAGGCGCTGATTCAATCGCTTTATCAAGAAAATGACGGGTTAGCGATTTATAACCAGATAGATACCCTGATTTCCGTCTGGGCAGGCACAACATCCGTTGCCGCCGAAAACCCTGATGTGACGGACTTGGGAAAAATCGAGTTTCTAGAGCGCATCATGGGCATCCAGTTCGCCGAAGACATCGGATCGGTCGATTACCGGGAAGCGATCAACCAGTCTTACCTGGATTTGAAAAACAAGATCTTCACGGATTTCATCGCCCAAACGCCACTCGGCCGTTCCTTGGGGCTAGATTACGATTTTGTCGCGGATAAATACCTGCTGGATGCCACCGTGTTTTACGATCAATTCATCCAGAATTTGGCGAATACGCAGTCAGGCTATATGAATTTCATCATCGCTTCGACCTTGCAATTGGACGGTAGCCTGGATACAACGCTGCTAGTGAACAAAGCCATCGAATACGGGTATGGCGATGTGATTACCAGTTATCTAAATGGTGATCTCGATTTCTCAAACCAAAATCAAGACGGCTCGGTCATAGGTAACTCGGCGGATAATCTGGTTTACACGACCAGTGATGCAGGGGTTCTGCTAAACGGCAATGAGGGCAACGACTTTATGGTGTCCGGCGCTGGAAACGACACCTTGCAAGGCGGTGTTGGCAACGATACCTATGTCCTGGATTTCCAGTCTGGCGACGATGTGATTATCGACGCGCTGGGCCAAAACCGCATCCTCATGGGTGCCGGCATTTCCGCCGACAATTTGGTTTTCACCCAAAATGGCGATGATCTGGTGCTCTCGGTGGATGAAATCACCTTGGCGACGCTGCGGGACTATTATGTTGAAAACGCGTTGCAAGCCATTCACTTCGTAGATGGCACCGTCCTGGATGGAGACTATATCGCCTCCATGACCATTATTCTAAATGGTTCCAGTGAAAACGACGAGTTGGTGGGGGGAAATTTCGCCAATTCGATTTCAGGCGGGGCGGGCAATGACAGTCTCTACGCTGGTGCGGGCAACGATACCCTGGATGGGGGTAGTGGGGCTGATATTCTGCAAGGTGGAACCGGCGATGACCGGTACATAGTGGATGACGCTGGCGATACGATCAATGAATATCTGTTTGAAGGCATCGATACGGTTGAGGCCAATATTTCCCATTCCCTGGCCACCCATGTGGAAAATTTAATTCTGACCGGCAGCGCCAGTCTCACGGCGACCGGAAACGTGTCGGATAATACGTTAACCGGCAACGATGCCGCCAGTACCCTGATTGGGGGGCTGGGCAACGACACCTATGTGCTGAATAATTCATCGACCGTGATCCTTGAAAATGAAGATGAAGGCATCGATACGGTTCAAGCCGGATTTTCCTATACCCTTTCGGAAAATTTTGAGAATTTGACCTTGCTGGGCAGTAGTGCCCTGAGTGGCCTAGGGCACGATGCCGATAACGTTCTGACCGGGAACGATGCGGCCAGCACACTTACGGGGGGCCTAGGGAATGACCTGTATGTGGTGACTAACAGCGCTACCGTGATTACGGAAGGGGCCAATGAGGGCACCGATGGCGTCGAAACCAACGTTTCTTATACATTGGGCGCCAATCTGGAAACCTTGACCCTCACCGGCGCCAATGCTTTGGTTGGTACTGGCAACGAGTTGGCGAATGTTTTGAGTGGCAATGAAGCTGCCAGTACTTTGGCGGGCGGATTGGGCGATGATAGCTACCAGATTACGAGAAGTGATCAAATCATTGTCGAGAACGTTTCCGAAGGGAACGATACGGTTGAATCCACTGTTTCGTATACGTTATCGGGGAATGTCGAGAATTTGACCTTAACGGCGCTGGAAGCCTTAACTGGTATGGGTAACAATTCCAATAACCAATTAACCGGCAATGCAGCCAATAACACTTTGGATGGTGGAGCAGGCATTGATACCTTGATTGGCGGACTGGGCGACGATCTGTATCGGGTGGGTGACAGCGGGGACGTGATCACCGAAAGCGTGGATGAAGGGACTGATACGGTTGAAGCGAACGCCAGTTATACATTGTCCGCCCATCTTGAAAACCTCACTTTGACAGGCATTGAGAATTTAAGCGGTACCGGCAACGAGCTGGACAATGTTCTAACGGGCAACGTAGGGAATAATACCTTAACGGGCGGATTGGGCAACGATACGTATTATATCCAAAACACCGGGGATGCAGTGTTGGAAAACGCCAGTGAAGGCGTTGACACGATTATTACCACTTTCAATTACACACTGGCCACAAATGTCGAGAATTTGAATATTGCTGATACGGCAGGCTCGATAGCCGTATCAGGAAACACCCTGAATAACACGTTGACCGCCAACAATGCCGCAAGTACGTTGTCAGGCGGGCTTGGCGATGACACCTACATTCTCCAGAACGCAGCCACCGTTGTGACCGAGAATGCCAGTGAAGGCATTGATACGGTTCAGGCCAGTGTTTCCTACACTTTGACATCTGATGTTGAGAATTTGACCCTAACCGCTTCCGCCGCAACTGGCACTGGAAACGCGGCCAATAATGTGTTAACGGGAAATGCCCTGGATAACACCCTGGATGGCGCGACGGGTGCGGACATCTTAGCTGGGGGGCTTGGAAACGATACTTACATCGTGGACAACGCATTTGATACGGTTCAGGAAAATGCCAGTGAAGGCATTGATACGGTTCAAGCCAGTGTCAACTACGAGCTTGTGAATTATGTTGAGAATCTGACCTTAACGGGCTCTGCCAATATAACGGCCTCAGGCAACAGTTATCACAACCTGATTACCGGAAACTCCGGCGATAACCTGTTACGGGGTTATGAAGGCGATGACACCTTGGAGGGTGGCACTGGAGACGATACCCTGGTGGGAGGAACCGGAAACGATACTTATCTTATCGATACTCCCAATGACACGGTCATTGAAGAGGCCGCTCAGGGGATCGACACGGTTCAATCGGGAATTAGCCTAACGTTAGGAGCTAACCTTGAGAATTTAACCTTAACAGGCAGCGCTGATTTACTGGCCGTGGGAAACCAGTTGGATAACATTCTGACTGGCAACAATGGGAACAGCACTTTAACGGGGGGCTTGGGTAATGATACTTATGTACTTCAAAACCCATCGACAGTTTTGGTAGAAACAGTTGGCGAAGGGATAGACACGGTTCAAGCGAATTTTTCTTATACTTTGAGCGAGCACTTTGAAAATTTAACCTTGAGCGGGTCATCTGATCTGATTGCCCAAGGAAATGCGGCAAATAATACATTAACGGCCAATGTCGGAAGCAGCACCCTGATTGGCGGTTTAGGCGACGATACATACATCGTGAGTCAAGCCAGCACTATCATTCAGGAGACAAGCAATCAAGGAACAGATACAGTCATTTCATCCGCCTCTTGGTCTTTAGGAAACCAGCTGGAAAATTTGACCCTCACTGGCGAAGCAGATACTTCTGGCTTTGGGAATGCCCTTAACAATGTCTTAATTGGTAACGTTGGGGACAACATTCTAGATGGAGGCGATGGTGCTGACACGTTGATTGGTGGCGATGGTAGCGACGTTTACCAGGTCAATGAAAGTGGCGATAGCATCATTGAAAACCCTGGCGAAGGGGTTGATTTGGTCAATGCGTCGGTCAGCTACAGTCTGGCTACTTACCTTGAAAACCTAACCTTGACCGGCAGTGCTGCCTTAAATGGGTTTGGTAATGAGTATGGAAATTTGCTCACAGGCAATAGCGCGGCGAGTCAGCTTTTCGGCTATGAGGGCAACGATACCCTGGACGGTGGGGGCGGGGTTGATACCTTGGCTGGGGGAACCGGCAACGATACCTATATCGTTGACAGTACCACGGATGCGATTTCCGAAAATCCTTCTGAAGGGGTCGATACGGTTCAGGCCAATATTACCTATACCCTCTCCAATTATCTGGAAAATCTGGTTTTAACCGGCGCCTCGGCAATCCACGGGACGGGTAACGCTTTTAACAATATTTTGGTGGGGAATGCGGCCGCGAACTCACTGACGGGAAGCTCGGGAGATGATACGCTGGATGGCGGCGCGGGTGCCGATACGCTGATTGGTGGCGCGGATAATGATACTTATCTCGTGGATCATGCGGGAGACGTGGTTACGGAAGGGGCCAGTGCCGGTAATGATACCATTCAAGCCAATATTGACTTTACATTGGCTACCAATGTTGAAAATTTGGTTTTAACCAGTCTGTCTGCTATTCAAGGAACCGGGAATACGCTGGATAACGTTTTAATTGGGAATACCGCAGCCAATAGCCTGGTGGGTGGCTCTGGAAACGACACGCTGGATGGTGGGGCCGGGGCGGATGCCTTGAGTGGGGGAACCGGTAATGATGTTTATGTGATCGATAATACGGGAGATACGATTACCGAAATCAATGGAGAAGGAACGGACACAGTTCGCTCGGCCCTGAGCCATAGTTTATCGGCCAATGTTGAGAACTTGATTTTAACGGGCACTGTCGATTTAATCGCACTTGGAAACACCCTCAACAATTCACTCACCGGCAATACCGGCTCTAACCTCCTGGATGGCGGCTTGGGCGACGATACTTTGCTGGGTGGACAAGGGAACGACGTTTATATTGTAGACAGCAGCAGTGAGGTGGTTTATGAAGCCGAAAACGCCGGTCTCGATACCGTTATTGCCAGTGTCAGCTATAGCTTATCCAGCCATATCGAGCATCTAACCTTAACTGGCTCTGGTAATCTCAATGCCCGTGGGAACAATTCGGACAATTTCTTGACCGGAAACAGCGGCGACAACTTGTTAATGGGGTTATCGGGCAATGATATCCTGGATGCGGCCGAAGGGGAAAATACCCTGATTGGCGGCCAGGGCAACGATTTTTATGTGATCAAAAACGCGTCCGATTCCATCATCGAAGAGGTTCATGAGGGCATCGACACGGTTCAATCCTATGTCTCTCACTCCTTGGCGGAGCAGGTCGAGAATTTGGTTTTGGCTGCATCCGCCTTGGCGGGTACCGGCAATAGCCTGAACAACGCCTTGGAGAGTACGGCGGGCAATAGCACCTTGACGGGCGGCTTGGGAGATGACACCTATTTCTTGTCCGCCAATACGGATACGGTTGTTGAAAACGGCGATGAAGGAAACGATACGGTCCAAGTCGCTTTCAATAACTACACCTTGGGCGAGAACCTGGAAAACCTGATTTTGGCGGAAGGCACGGGGGTTTTGATTGGCACCGGCAACGATGCCGATAACCTGCTGCTGGGGAACTCAGGGGCCAACACACTGGATGGCGGCAGCGGTGTGGATACCTTGGCAGGCGGTTTGGGCAATGATTGGTATATTATTGACAGCGCCACTGATCTTATTACCGAGCTTTCCAATGAAGGCGTCGATACCGTTCAAGCCAGTGTCAGCCATACGTTGGGTGATCATCTTGAAAATTTATCCCTGACCGGCAGTGATGATTTAATGGGCACCGGAAACGCACTGGACAATATCTTGATCGGCAATTTGGGGAATAATACCTTAACAGGCGGCCTGGGCAACGATACTCACTATGTTCAAAACGCGAACGATGTGGTGATTGAGGACGCGGACGCGGGACTTGATACCGTAAATGCCACGGTCAATTATACGCTGGGCTCTCATGTGGAAAACTTGATCCTCAATGAGGAGGCAGGTGCCATTCTAGGGGTTGGGAACGCTTTGAATAACGTACTAACAGGCAACGATTCCGCAAGCACCCTAATTGGCGGCTTGGGCAACGATAGCTACATCGTCCAAAATTCCGGCACTTCGATTGTGGAAGCATCCAGTGAAGGGACGGACACGGTTTTCGCCACCGTCAATTACACGCTGACAAACAATACTGAGCATTTGACCTTGACCGGAACGGCGAATATCGACGGAACCGGGAACGGTGAGGCGAACTCCCTAACAGGAAACGCTGGAAACAACGCGTTGCAAGGCGGAGCGGGCCAGGACACCTTGGCCGGAGGACTCGGCGATGACACCTTGGCGGGCGGAGCCGGAAACGATATTTACATCTTGGATGGCTCAATCGATACCATTGTGGAAAACAGCGGGGAAGGCACAGATACGGTGCAGTCGAATATCGGCTACACCTTGGGGGCTAACCTGGAGAACCTCACATTAACTGGAACCGCCGCCCTGGATGGAACCGGCAACGCGCTTGCCAATAATATAAGTGGTAATGCGGCCGCCAATATTCTGGATGGCGGCAGTGGCGCAGACACCCTATCGGGCGGCCAAGGCAATGATGTTTATATCTTGGACAATGCCGGGGATATGGTGAGCGAAAACCTCAATGAGGGAACGGATACGGTTCAATCCAGCATTAGCCATAGCTTATCTGGAAATGTGGAGCATCTCACCTTAACGGGTTCCAGCACGTTGACCGGGACGGGTAACAACCTGGACAATACGCTAACCTCGAACGCCGGGGGATCCAATACGCTGATCGGCGGGACGGGTAACGACACATATGTTTTAAACAGCGTGAGCGATGTGGTTTCTGAAAACGCAAGTGAAGGAACGGATACGGTGCAAACCGGCTTCAACCATACCTTGGCCGCCAACGTCGAGAACTTGATTTTGAGTGGAACCACTGGGGTGAATGGGGTTGGCAATGCGCTGAACAACGCGTTAACCGGCAATGCCTTCCGAAACAATCTGATCGGTGACGCGGGCGAGGACACCTTGGATGGCGGGGCCGGGGTCGATACTTTGATCGGTGGCGCCGGCAACGACACCTACCGGATCGATCTGAGCGATGACGTGATTGTTGAGAACGCCTCTGAAGGCATCGATACGGTTCAGGCGGCTGCGACCTACGCGCTGGGTGACAATCTGGAAAATATCACCTTAATTGGAGATTCAGCCTTTAGTGCCACAGGCAACGCGCTGGACAACATATTGATCGGGAATACGGGAGACAATATCCTGGTGGCCCTGGCTGGGGCGGACACACTGGATGGGGGTTTAGGCGACAACCGCCTGGTGGGCGGTGAAGGTGACGATACTTACATTGTCCGCAGCTTGGGCGATGTCATTGTGGAAGCATCCGGGGAAGGGCTGGATACCGTTAATACGTATGTTATGACTTCCATGGCCTCCAACGTCGAGAATCTTACCATGTTGGGCACCGGGGCCTTGAGTGCTTTTGGGAACGAGCTCAACAACGAGATGACGGGGAACGCCGGAAACAACCTCCTGGATGGCGGGGCCGGGGAAGATACCTTAACCGGTGGGTCGGGCAATGATACATATATCATCGATTCCCTCAACGACATAGTGGTTGAATCAGCTGGGGAAGGGACAGATACCCTTCAATCCTACCTGTCTTATACGTTAAGCAGCACAGTTGAGAATTTGACCCTGCTGGGAAATGCCGCCCTGACCGGAGTGGGCACCAATGCTGACAACCAGTTGATGGGGAACGCGCAAAATAACGAGCTCCTGGCGGGCGC
>DAIDMR010000230.1 GCA_027448865.1 Vampirovibrio sp. | reverse complement strand
GATGCCGGACGTCAATTGGCAGAGGCGTTACTGCCCTATGAGCGGGAAAACTGCCTGATTCTTGCCCTGCCCCGAGGAGGGGCCGAGGTGGCCATTGAAGTGGCCCGTCGGCTGCGAAAACCACTGGATGTGCTGGTGGTTCGAAAAATCGGCGCGCCGGGTCATGAGGAACTGGCCGCAGGGGCGGTTGGCCCTGAGGATGTCCTGATTCTGAACCGGGACGTTCTGGTCATGCTGGGACTACAGCCCCATGCGCTTCAGCCAAGAATTGAGCAAGCCAGAACCGAGTTAAACCGCCGACTGCGCCAATACCGGGGCAACCGCCCATTCCCCAATCTCAACGGGAAAACCGCCATCATTGTGGATGATGGCCTGGCCACGGGCGCCACGGCTCGGGCGGCCCTGAAGGCGCTTAAGGCCCTGGGCCCTGCCAAGGTAGTGCTGGCGGTTCCGGTTGGAACCCGCCCCCTGTTAAGCCAGCTCCGTTACGAAGTGGATGATCTCGTTTGTCTGGAAAAGCCCGAGAGTTTTGATGCGGTCAGCGCGTGGTATGAGCGTTTTCCCCAATGCACAGACGCCCAGGTGACACAGTGGCTGAAAGAGTCCGAACAGCTGAGCCGGGAACATAACTGGCAAGAAGCCCCAACCCGGAATAGCCCGTCGCCACAATCACCCAATCCCATGCACTGGGAAAATCTGCCGCTTTGAATCGGGCGCGTCCATGGCGTGTATGGATGATCGAGGATCGAGCGCGCCATGATGTTGATGTGTGCAAGACAACACGGTGTGGCGGTGCAAAATCCGGTTGGTTGTGTTAGCTTGAAACAAAACTCAGGCACACTCGCTTTGAGCTTCGCTTGCAAGCCAACACACCAGGAGAACATTATGCCCGTGATGAATAAACAGATGCGCAATAAAGTTTCCGGCCTCATGCTCCCCCTGCTGTTCGTCCTTGCCATCTCGTGTGTGTGCGTGCCTTTCTCAGAGGCCAGAAGCAGCCACTATGCCAGCGCCACTGATCTGCAACTGGTAACCCAGTCCATAAGCTCAGCCTCTGTGGGGCGAGACTTAATGCTGAGTGCTGTCCAGGTGGAGGGCAAATTGGCCGCAGGGCGCAATATTACCTGCAACAACTGCGCCATTGGCGGTAATATTTCGGCGGGAAAAAGTATCGCGCTCAATGAATGCTCCAAAGTCCAGAACATCGCCGCCGGTCATGACGCTGAAATTACGCACAGCACAGTGAATCAGAGCATTGCTGCCGGGCACAACGTTATCCTCCACGATGCCAGCGTATACCAGCGTGTTAGCGCTGGAAATGAAGTGGCCCTTGAACATTCGGAAGTCAGCGGTCTGATTGCGTTGGGGGGGGCATTTGGCGACGCTGGACAATAGTAAGGCCACAGACATCCTCTTTTCAGAGAGTAATCAAACTATGGGCTCAGGTATCGTCATCGGCGGTAACAATACGGCCACCGTGCGGGTAGGTTCCACCGGCCTTTCCGCCATCAATGGCTTTACCGTCAAAGGTGCCATGAACCAGACCACAGTGATTACCCCGGAGCAAAGCATCTATGTCAATGGCCGCAAAGTCTCCGGGGAAGGCCCAGCCAGTTATCAGGCCTACCAGGCCGCCAACCCGGAAGCTCCGACGGTTTATGGCCCAGGCTGGGATCCCTCGGTGGTCTCCTCATCTCATAAAGCCGCTACCGGCAACAGTAAAAAGAAAGCAGAAAACAAACCGGTTGTGAATGTGCTGGAACTTCGCAATGGCAGTACGGTCAGTGGACAAGTACAGTTTGACAGTGGCTACGGGAAAATCGTGGTCTACCCCGGTAGTCAGTTTCTAGGGAAAGTCGTTAACGGCTTTGTCGAAAAAAAGTTGCGCTAATTTTTAGCCAGGAGCACCTTAGCACTTTTTAAAAATCTGGGTGAGGGCAGACTCACCAAAATCTTGAATGAGAACGCAACGATAGCTCAGATCCTGCCAACCCGATTCTGCTATCGGATTGGACTCCTTCCGATAGAGGATTTCCAAAAGCCCGGGGAGTGTTATGCTGGGGCTTTGGGATTATCGTTGGGAGCGTGATGATTGATATGAGTAAGAAGCAGGCGCGTTGGCACGACAAAAAGCCGGAGATGGCCAAGGCGATCCATTTTTTAGGCTCATTGCCAAATGATGTCCAGACAATTATTGGCGACTGTGTGGTCAAAATCGCGGAAAAAGAATATAAGGTTTCCCAGTTAATGAGCAACCTCAAATCTTTAGGGAGCGAAAAAATACTCGGACTGCACCAGTCTCAGAAAAAACGGCGCAATTATGATAAAAATCCCGCCACCCACAAGGCGGTCAACCACGTCTATATATTATCCGAAAGCGATCAGGCCAAAATGACAAAGCACGTCTTAAACCTGATGGATTGTGTTTTCTCCTACTTTGAACTTCATCAGGCCTTGAACGTGCCGCCAGAAAAAGAGACGCTTCAGAAGCTGGCCGATGCTTTTACCGAGGGCGGCCTTAAGCAGGCCTCGGCGTTCAATAAAGCCCTTCGTCAAAAATTGGCCCAAAATGCCAAGCCTGCGGAATATCTGAAGGAATCTCAGGGCGATTTGATCATTGGGCAGTAATTCAGCCAGTCAGTTGGCTCAAACCACGCTGGAACTGGTCAGGGTGCGCCCTCGACTTTGAACTGTTTTTTCGCCCCAAGTAAAAACCAGATCAGTGCCAGTAACAATAAATAGGAATTAATCAACACCATCCAGGACAGACCGTGCAGGCCCAAAAGCTGAAGGCCCAGCCAGTCCATACCAATGCGCAACGCCAGCAAAACCACGCCAATCAAAAGCAAGGGGCGAATCAGGTTGAGGTTATAGTAGCAACTACTAATCAGACGCCAGAGCGCCGTGTAAGGCACCATCACAATCAGTATCTGATAGCACTGTGACACCAGCAACGTGTTGTGAGCCGTGAATGCTCCCCGTTCATACACGACTTTGATCAACCAGGGGGCAAACACTATCGAGGCCACAATCAGGGGTAAACTCCACAACAGGATTTGGACACTGGCGTTTTTTAAAATAGTCAGCGTCTTCTCCAGATCCTTCTCGAAACAAGCCTGATTCAGGTCGGCCAGTTTGACCATTTGCAAATTAACGACCGTCAGACTTCCCGCGATCAAAACACTGACATAAGCATAGCGAAAGGCGCTGGGCTCACCGGTGGGCAAAAAGCTCAAAAAGTAGTTATCGACCAGGGCTGTCAGGGAGAAAACACCCCAGGTCAAACTCACCGGTATTATTTTTTGCAGAAAAGACGCTGAACCAACCGTACGCCACAGCCACCGGGGCCGGATTTTCAGCCCCACACAGTACATCAGCAATTCCACTAATTGAGAGAGAGGCAAGGCGATTACCAGCCCCATTGGCCCCATAATCTTCAACAACAGCACAAAGCTGATAATAAACAACAATAAACTCGTGATTCGGGGAAGCTGGTAGAGTGCAAACCGTTTTTCCTGAATGCACAGCACCCGAAACATTTCAGCCACCTGAAACATAAAGCAGGAGGGCAGCACCAGCCAGGTCAGCAATAACAGGGACTGTAGCTTTTCACCGGCCCAGGTTGGCGCTATCAGCTGTGCAATTGGCTGATGAAGCAGGCCAATGGCCCCCCCCACAACGACGGTAAACAGAATGGCGTAATTGAGCAAAACGACCAACAGTTTTTGCTGCGAAAAAGGTTCTTCATTCTGATCTGCCTGAACTGGCTGGCTTGCCGGACTCGCCCGTCTTCGGCTGGCATCTGTCGGCTCAGACTGAGTTACAGCCGGAATCAGCGCACCGTAGCCCAACTGCTCAAAATAGCTTCTGGTAAATATCAGGATATTGTTCACCAGCGTGTAAGCGTCCATGAATTGAGCCAGCCCCAGAAAGGCCGTCATCACAATTTCTTTCAAAAAAGTCAGCCCAACCACCAGAATCTGCAAGATGGCAATTTTAGAGCCACCCTGCCTGGTCAGTGGCGCCAAAAGCCGCCAGCCACCCAGAGGCAGTTTTCGAAGAATCGACGCTTGAAATTGGGTGAATCGTTTCAGGTGAATGAGCATTTTAATTAATGCCCATCCGGATGTCGGGCAGGGTTAGACGGTCTGAAAATCAGTTTCCGGAGCGAGCGACAAAAGTATACAGCGGTCTGACGCATCAACCAAAGCTCCAGCTTGACACTCCAGTTGGTAATGTACCAGAGATCCGCATCGGTTTTTTCCCGGATCTGATCCACCGTGGGATTCGGATTTTGCATTTGAGCGTAGCCCGTGATCCCGGGTCTGAAAAAGTGTCTGCAGCTGTAATTCTCAACATCCTCATCTCGGAACCGTTTCACAAAAACAGGACGCTCGGGGCGTGGGCCAATCAATGACATTTCGCCCAGTAGAATATTCCAGAGCTGGGGCAATTCATCCACGTGCGTTTTTCGTAAAAATCGCCCGATCGGTGTAATTCGAGTATCCCCCTCCTGAACCCAGGTGGGGCCTGTTTTAGCCTCCGCCTGATCCACCATGGTGCGAAATTTGATCAGGGTAAACGGCTTTTCATAGATCGACAGCCGCTCCTGACGAAACAAGACCGGCCCCGGCGAGGTGAGTTTGATGGCTATGGCAATCAGCACAAAAAGGGGGGCAAAAAGAATCAGTCCAAGGCTGGCCAAAGCAACATCGAACACGCGCTTAAAACCATACCAGCGGCGATACTCCACAGAAGGCGTAAACGGCATGTATTCCAGTAAAAAGCGCTCCGAGGCCACTTCCGGCTCAGGAAGGGAAGATTGGCTGGGAAAAGAAGAAGGTTCCATCAAAAAAACGAACTCCTCGATTGGCTTGATGCCTTGCAAGCTCTGTCCGTATACTGCACCAAAGGCTCACCAGCCTGCAAAGAATTTTCTGAGCGTTGAAGCCGGATGTACTCCACCACTTCAGCCAGTCCGTCTTTAAAAGCGACCTCAGGACAAAAACCAAGCAGCTTCTTTGCCTTGTCAATGTTGGATAAAGAATGCCGCAAGTCGCCCCGACGCTCCGGTCGATGCTCCACTTCAAAATTCTGGAAGCCCAGTGCCTTTAACCCTTCAATCAAATCCAGCAGAGAAAGCTTTTGACTCCTTCCGACATTCAGAATCTCAAACGGGTACTGGCCGGTATTCGCCAGCGCTTTCAGGTTGGCTTGCACCACGTCTGCCACATTAACAAAATCGCGGGTCTGTTTCCCATCTCCAAACACAATCAAATTCTTGTTTGAGAGCAAGTTGCCAATGAATAACGAAATAACGCCCGCGTAGTCAGAACTCTGACTCTGCCGGGCGCCATAAATATTAAAGTACCGTAAGCAGGTGACCTGCATATTGTTGAACCCGGCATAAAACTGCCCATACTGTTCGCCCACCAGTTTGCTGAGCCCATACTGGGAGGCTGGCTTCGGGAGTAGACCCTCGTGGCACTCAGGATACTCCACCGGCCCATAAACAGCGGCACTGGAGGCAAACACCAGATGCTTGACCTTCGCCTGCCCAGCCGCTTCAAATACATTGCCCGTTCCCAGAATATTCACCTCATAGGTACTTTGGGGATCCCTGACCGACTCAGACACGGAGGCGATGGCCGCCTTGTGAAAGATAACGTCTTTACCCTGACAGGCTTGAACCAAAGCGGTCATATCGCGAATATCACCCTGAATAAATTCAACCTTTCCGCCGTGATGCAGAATGTTATGGCGTTTACCCGTGGATAAATTATCGAACACACTCACCCGGTGCCCCCCGGATACCAGGGCATCCACCAGATGTGAACCGACAAAACCTGCCCCACCAGTAACAAGGCAGCTCATAGCCGGAAGTTCAGAGATCGTCATATTTCAACACCCAACAAGCACTTTCTTGACTCTACTTTGGTTAATGTCGGCGAAGGCAGGGAAAACTTTAAGCCAATTTCACATTCAGGACGAATCTGACCCAAGCAGATGTGAAACAAGCGCCTGTAGCTTTTGGCTGGCGTCGAAACGACGAGAAACAGAATCGCGGGCATTCTGGCCCAGTGACTGGTAATACGCTGGATTTTCTATAATCTTTCTTACCAGGGCGATAGCGCCTTCCACATCGCCATGCTTCACCAGAAATCCGTTCCACCCTGACTCCAGAATTTCACCAATCCCACAAACATCCGAAGCCAGCACAGGTACACCAGCCGCCATACTTTCCAAAACGGAGTTGGGACACCCTTCATAATCGGTGAATAAAACCGTGAAATCCAGATCACGATAAACTTTCGGCATATCGGCACAGTAACCCGCCATCACAATGCGATCCGTAAAACCGGAGGATTGAATCAGCCGTTCCAGATGGGGGCGATCCGGGCCTTCCCCAATCAACACACCATAGACGTGGGGGAATTCTCGACATAAGGCGGTCATCAACTGAATGAAATAATCGTAGCGCTTTCCCGGCACCAGACGACCCACCATGCCAATTTTAAAAGCACCGGGCGGTAACTCCCAGCCATCACCACTGTTTTGCTCATTCCCGGAGGGGGGCTTGAACTCTGAAAGCGGAATGCCATCGTGAATGGTGTGAATTCGATCCGGGCGGCAAATGCCCCCATCAATCATCTGCCGCCGAATATAGTCGGAGACTGTAATATAGCGAACACCCAGCAGGGCCAACAACCGATGCATGACGTAAATCACTTTGAGTGTTCGAGAACCCGGCGGAGCGCCCTCTCCCCGAATAATGGCAAACCGGTTGGGAACCCTGCATAACCAGCCTGCCACACCACTCAAGCCAATCAACTTGACACCAGAGGCCAGAACCACATCCGGCTTCTCTTCAAGGAATATCCGGATGATCAAAAAAAGCACCTGAAGTTCCTGCCCGGGCCGGATAGCCCGATCGATGAGAGGAGAGTAATACGTTTTAACGGGCAAGCCGCTTTGCTGAAGCATTTGTCCCAGCCAGGTTTTTTCCGCGTTGGAGATCAACACCGTTTGCACACCCTCTGCAACCAGCGCTTCCGCCAATAGAAACGTTTGCTTTGTGCCCCCGCCGTATAAATGTTCATGGGCCAGCAAAATAACTTTGGGTGGCTTCACGGTTTCCTTCCTGCCAATAAAAGCGGCAAATCCAGATCCATCACAAAGCCTGCCACCAACCAGACATAAGCGGTTTCAATGGGGGAATACAGCTTATTATGGAACGCCCCGGTCAGAAAAAAGACCAGGAAACCGGAGCAAGCCATGGCGTAGCGAAAATTGTGGGGCAAGTGGGGTGTGTTCAGGGTCTTGAACAACAAGACCCCGGTTATTAACAAATAGGGGCTGTAGTACAGAATGGTGCCCACCAGGCCAAATACGGATAAAGCACAGGCCAGCGTATCGTGCAGATTAAAGTGAGCCAGTTGACGTTCCCGAAACATGCCATACCCAAACAAAAATCGGGTAACGGTTTGAAAGCGTGTCACGTTTTCGAGATTGATACCCGCTTGATAATCCTGAATAATTTTTTCCCGGCTATTGTTGCCCGATTCAATTTGACCCGGTGAAAACCGTTCTCCCAATTCAGGCGTTGCACACAAAAGCAGCGCCAACGGCACGAAAACCAGCAAACAGCCCACAGTAAACTGTTTAAGCTGCCGCCAGCTTCGAGTGACCAGCAGCGACAAAGCGGCCATGATCACCACCAAACCCAGGGCCACAATCGCGATTCGGGTCTGGGTCATACCCAAGACTACTAACCCCAGAAGCCCCGTGGAAAGCCAGTAGAGCTTCCGTTTTCCCTTGGATAAAACCAGCTGGGTACAAACAAACGTGAGGAACACCACAATAAACGGGCCCAGTCGAGTGGGCAAACGCATAATCGACGAGACCCGAATCATTCCGCCCGCCTGTATAAACTGGAACACGCCATACAACAGAATGCCATTGAACACCACACTCAGGCACAACAGAAATCGCTTTAAAAACAGGGGATGATTGACGTAAAGTTCATAAAGTAAACAGGGAATATAAATAAGTGGATAGACAATGGTAAGGCCCAGCAGGGAAGATGCCCAGCCCAACGTCAGTGCCGGAAATCCTGGATCAAACTGCATACGATTGGTTAACTGAATTGGTATTTCAACCGAACCCATGGCGATGGCCGTAAAAAAGTAGATCAGTCCCAGCAGCAGTAAGGGCGCTACCAAAAAGCGCAATCGTGTATTTCGCCAGCGTAGCATCAGATAAATACAGTTGGGCAGCGTGGCGGCCATCAGGGCGGGTGCGCATAACGCGGAAAATGCGTCTCCAAAAAAAATGAGAAGGGTGTAAATAATCAGGCACAACCGACTGTTATTCCAGCTTAAAAACCAGAACACAGGCACCATGGGCAGTACCAAACCAAGCAACATGTGTATTTTGGGGGATAAGCCAAGGGCATCAATCAGGAAAGCGGATTGAAAAAAAGTAGCCCACAATAAGAGGATCATGGCAGCGAACATCCCAAACAAAACCAGCGGAAATGAATTCGTCTGAGGAAGCGGACGGGGATGAATCATGGCGTGACGACGTTGGTATTGTCCAGAATGTACTTGATATTGGCCGCGGGCAAGGTAATTGCAGAGGCCGCCCCAAACGTGGATTTAATCCAGTGCTTCCAGTTTCCTTTGGACACAATAACTGAATCATTGGGAAACAGAATCATATCTTTTTTTGTGGCGTCCACTTTTAAAGCCAGCATTTGTTGATTGGGCAAGGTTCTAGCCACAATAACGTGTCTGGGCTGCGCTTTATCAATATCCAGCCCGGCTTTGGCCAGCACGCTCTGCAAACTCATCTCGGTAGGACTTAACTGGTACACATCCGGACGCGTCACATAGCCATAGATCCGAATGGGATAGGTGTCCTGACCCAAATTGCTGTTTGCCAGCAGTTTCAGCACCTCAGGGTGATTCCACTGAGCGTTCTCCAGCCGGGGAACGTAGATCACATCCTCCAGCCCCAGCGAAACATCGTTTGCCAATGCGCCGTAAGCCAGTAATTCCAAAATGTTAGCCTCCACGCAAGAGGCGTTATTCAGGTTAAACACCCTTACATGGGCCAAATCCGCATCGGCCAGTAAGCCGCCCGCCTTGACCAAGGCTGTGCTGAGATGGTAATCCAGTCTGGGTGGATTAAGACCAACCGGTGTGATTGATGAATTATCCTGCCCATCCAGTAGGTACAGCCCGGGTTTTTTGACCGCCCCCAGAACATAAATTCGCTGAGGGGCAATTTTATCCAGTGACACCGTCACTGCGGGATGACGCAAGGTGTTTGCGAATTCCTGCGTCAATACGGCAGTCAAACTGTCTACACTATGGTCGGTGGTATTGACTTTACCCAACAAGGGCAAGGCAATGGTGCCATCTGGCGCAATTAAAATATTCCTGAGGGAAAATTCCGGATGACTCAGCACCTGCAAGGAAATAACATCCCCCGGCTTTAAATGATAGTCCTGCCACTCAGCCTTGGCGACCAAAGCAGGATTCCCGTTATTACTGAGCGAAACCGGATGAATGCCTTTTTCTGTATATGATGCCGCTGAAGCGGGGTGAGCGCTGTTCAGCGCTGCCTGAGTATCGGGCTTTGAATTTTGAGACAAGAACTGTGTCCACCAGACCGAGAAGTCCTTATCCGTCAGCACCACTGAAGAGGTACTTTTCAAGGAACTCAGGAAAAGGGGTGCCGGGCTTCTGTCTGTTTCCTCCAGTGAAAAACGGGTGACAACGGACTCCGTGTGCGTCTGCTGCTTAGCGCCCCGTGTATGATCCGCAGCGTTTGCGCACTGCATACTGAACAACGCCAGTAAAGCAAGCAAACAAAGAGCGGTTATGGATTTTTGATCGGGATGTTTTAAAATCAGCGACATACTATTTTTTCCAGCTCTGTTCAGGAAACGGCTTTTAAGGGAATACTTTTAAGGAAAAATAATGTTCCCGACAATCTGCTCCGGTTGAATCGACGATTCCAGGAATTGCAACTCCCGAACATCGCTGGCAGACTTTGAAATTCCCAGAATAATGCCATCTGCGAGATCCTCGATCAGGGCAATCCGGTTCTGTCGTTCGATCGCTTGAGGCTGACCACCCCGATGCTTATCACCGGTAGCGGACATCCACGGGTGCAGGAAAATCAGGTGAAAGCCCTGCTGTTCTTGCAGGTTTTTGAGGAAGTAGGGATCCAGAATATCTTCATCCAGAGTTTCAGCGAGTAGCAAATAAAGATTCTCCTGAGTGCAGGAACGATACAATTCCAGACGCCCCAGTTTGAGAACCAGTCGCTTATTCCGGAAGGGATTAAAGAGTGTGAAACCCTCCAATTCTGCGGAACGCTGGGTGAAATATAAAATTTTCAGATCAGGGTGCTTAAAGGCGTAAAGTCCGCTTAGTACACTGGCCAGATTACCAGGATGCCAGAACGACTCAGGCTTTTTACTGGAGCCCTCGGCATAAATGGGCAAGGCACATCGAGTGTCCGCATGATCAAACAGGGACATAAAGCACAGGGTTTGAAGCCCTCGTTTCCGAATCTGAAGAGCGATGCCCTGACAAAGGGCCGAAAGCTCCTCGTACAGCGTTTCTGTGGTGCGAAGCCGCCTACCGTAAAAACTGCCCAGTGACAGGCCCGGTCTTTCCAGAAACGGAATTCGCGGATCCAGAAATTCAGCGATGGCCACACTGGACAGCGCCAGCACAAGACTGGCAATAACCCCCAAAAGTACAGTGGTTTTCAAGGAAATGGGAAAAACGGCATCGCCCTGTTCCGGCTCAATCGGCGGCGTCAAAACCACAAAGGCTCCCAAATTCAGTAAGCTGGCTTGCTCCAGAATGGTTTCCTGAATTTTATCCTGTAGCTTTTCCTCTTCGCTTTTCAGGGCGTTCAAAGCCAACCTCAAGTCATCCATGTCCTTTTTTTCAAAAGCGACTTTTTTAAAACCATTATCAAGCTGAGACAAAAAACTCTCATAATAAGTTTTTTGCTGCAGCAGGGCTGCCCGCTGAGTGGTCAACTCGATGAGCTGCTTGCCAAAAGTGACGTCCAGATCACTGAAAGCCTTATCCTCTCCCACCAGAGCGGCAGGATGAATACTCTGGCTGTAACTGGATTGAATACGCTGACTGATCAGGCGCTCTAGGCGGTGAATGAGGTCTTCTTTTTCCAGCACCACCGGATAGCTGTCTGTAAAGGCGGATTTCAGCTTTGCCAGCTCTCCCTTTTCCATAGCGAGTTGCTTTTGCCAGATTTCCAGCTTGGGATCACTTTTAATACTGACCAGGCGCTGCACCTGTGCGGGAGATAATCCCAATATTTTCTCCAGATGTTTGATCTGCTTTTCTGTTGCCAGAATTTCAGCACTGGTGGTGCCGAGTAACTGTGTAAAATTACTCTTTAACTTAACCAGTTCCGAATTTTTCAGATCAATATCGGTTGTCCCGCTGGAGGCTTCCACCTGTTTCAGATTTTCGGCCAACTGGTGTCGATTCCTCTGCACCTCTGCCAGCCGCAACTTCAGGAAGTCGAGCCCCTTCAGCCGGGTTTCCTGCGCGATGTGCGCCAACGCCTCCTCGTAGGATTTGAGGGTATAATCCAGCACTTTTTTTGCAAAATGAGCCGAAGTATCCTGAAAATACAGATCAATGACCTTGGTAACCTGATTCAGCTCCGTACTCACGTTACTATCGGCTCTCAAGCGCCTCAGCAGCATGTCTTGCGCCACGTCCTCCCGCTTGGGAAACTCTTTTCTCAGCCGAGTCACCACTTTATCAATCACAAGATTGGACTTTAAAATCCGGATATGATCCAGGGTGTCATCATACTCGTAAACCTGATACTGGTTTGGAATTTTTCGCTGAATATAAACGCTGGATTTCACCTCATACACGGGAGCGCTCAAAAAGTGAATCAGCACGACAGTCAGCAACGAAAAACAGAACACAGCCGTTGCCAGCCAGCGATGGCGCTTTAAAACCAGAAAAATGGAGTCCATGGCTGTCCAGCTCTCCCAAATGACCGTTCTTGAACCCTTCGCTTGGGAAAAAACGAGCGATAGCCCCAGCAGAGCTAAAGAACGTTGTTCGGTCAATCACCGATCCCAACCGGTCATGTTCATATTAGTCTCAAGCAAAGACAGACTTTATCCTTTAAATACAGGAGTTATTCGAGGTCTCCCATATTCCCACTGAATGGGGTACACCGTGGTCAACAGTCACTCAATCGGGGCCGAATCAGCTAAAATCCAAACGATCGGTGAGTCACCCTGCAGCCCCTTTTTTTAACTTTTTCTAGAAGCCAGCTTATTTACTTCTTCAGCCGCTTGTAACCCATATAGCTGGCGGATGACAAAGCGGCAACCGCCACCAGAGCCAGACCCGGCGTTTTTTTGGGGCCATTCCCATTACCATGTCCATTGGCATTTCCGTTTCCATTCCCGGGAGCCGCTTCCGCAGTCAGGGTAACGGCGCTGAGCAACAGGACGGTTACCGTACACAGCAAACCAGCGGTTCTGAAAAATTGATTCACAGCAATGCCTCTCATACTTATTTTGCCCACAGAGAAAAAGAGTCCCTCATTTGAATGTTGATCCATGTTTTTATAAATGTCAATCTTTTTACAGGGTTTCCAATAAATCATACCCTGTTCGAGCTATTTGAAACGCGCTGATCCCTTGAGAAGAGCGCCCGGAGCATTGACCCGGTGAAAATTTCTGAATTTCGGAAAAAATCAGTCCCGCAACATCTGTTACTGGCTGCTTTACTGGTTCTTCTCAGTCTGCCTGTGCTGACAAGCTGGCTGCAAACACTCTGGCAACGCCCGCTGGACCACAATTTAATCCAGCTGGGAGGCGCAACCGTGTTGCTGTTTGCCCTGTTAAACGGCTTCAAACGCGAAACGCTCAAAAAAAAACTTACCGGGCTATCCCTCCTGAACACAAGCTGGACAGGACTGGCTTTGTTAACTGGTGTACTGCTGGCTCACGCCCTGTTTGACTTTTTGCATATTAAATCGTTGTACTGGATGAGCTATTTGGGAATTCTTGCATTTTCCGGCTGGACACTGCTTGGCTTTCAGCGTTTCCTGCATTGTTTGCCCTATTTTCTGTTTTCAGCGTTTCTGCTGCCGGTGGTAAACGCGGAAATCCACACAGCCATCAGTCTCCCGTTACAACTGGTTTCAACCTGGATGGCCACCCAATTTTCCGCTTTGTTTATTCCACTCACCTACCACCAGAATATGATGTACATTAAAGGGGAAACCTTTGAAATCACCGCCGATTGTAGCGGTCTCCAGAGTTGGGTCGGTTTTATTTTCGCGGGGCTGCTCAAGCAGCTTTTTGAAGGACTTCAAAAACTGGAACTGGCTTTACTCATCCCCATTTCCCTGATTCTGGCGCTCTTTCTGAACGGCATCCGGTTATGCGTGACCGCGCTGGTTGCCTACTTCGCCTCCGCGGATCAAGCGCTGGCCATACACACCAATCTGGATTATGTTCTGCTGCCCATTGGTTTCTACCTCATCTGGGAAAGTGGCCATTGGCTCAAAGCCCGCTTCCCGGGGAAAACGGGAAAGCCGAATTCTAACACAGCGCATCCCGCTTCCCCCGGAAAAAACAGCCTGATTACCGGAATCACGGCGTGTCTGTTCTTCTGTGTCATCGCCTTTCACTGGGTGGTGAACGTGCCACTGACCCCCCCAACACCAGCGTCTTTAAGCGTTCCCAACCAACTGGCAGGCTGGCAGGGGTCGGAGCTGGCGCTATCGGAAGCCGAGAAAAAATCACTGGCAGGCGCGCAAATTGTCAATCGGGCATATCACCGCCACAGCCAACGGTTGTTGCTGACCGTGCTTCAGAGTGAATCTCCGGAGTACATTCATAACTTTTGGGGATGCCTGGTGGGTCAGGGACTTCAGCCCAAACAGGTGGCTCAGTTCAAGCTGACCCTGAACCAGCGGGTTTATGCCATTCCGGTCATACAGTATGAGTATGAGGGGAGGCTGTATTATGAAGCCCTCTGGTACCAGTGGGATAGCGGCATTACGGCCAGTCGGTGGCAGTGGTACAAGGCTGTGCTGCAATCCCGTTTTGGCAAACCGCAGTCTGACTGGAAGGTTGTGACCGTCACCATGCCCTTGCCGCCCCAGAGCGTTACAGAATCCCGGAAGCGGCATATAGAGACCTTGCAGGACTTCTCTACACTGGTACTCAGTACCTTACACCGAAAGCCCTGACCCCCGGATTCTCGATAACGAACAAGGAGAAGCACCTGTGCCCGACAAAAAGATTCCAGCATACGCCCTGCTTTTGATGGCCTCTCTTTTGCCACTGGTTCTGGGAATCGGGATACTGATTTTTCAGGCGCAGGCCAGAACGCTGCTGCAGGCGAATGGCCTCGATCCCTTATGGATAGGAACTGTGCTGGTTGGTACAGGGTTGCTAGACATCGCATTTGCCGCTTTTCTCAAGAGTAGAGCCTAGTAAGCCAGGGGTTTCCAGCAAAATAGGGTCATCCGAGACCCCCAAAAAACGATTTAAACCTTTGTAACATCCTGACGACAAGGGTTTTGCCAGAGTCGCTTGTTTGGTGTAGTTTTAAGGGGTTCAAGCAAGGGCTTCATGTCAAGCCTTTCAAGTGGCTTCATTTACAACTATAGAATTTACAGATTTCCACCATGACTCGGATTGAAATCGTTCGTCCTCAACGGCACGTTAAAAATAATGGCGCCCCGTTTGCTTATAAGCAAAAACAGGAGCCGGTCATTTCTGATAGGCTGGACTTGACCAGACCCACCAGCCGACCAGTACACTTTCAGGGAAAACGCCCACAGACGGACTCAACCGGACAAACGGGCCGTAAAACGTGTTCGCCAAAACCGCCACAAATCATTCACAAACTGTTTGGCCAGCCCCGCAAAAACATGATGTGGACGTTGGGCTATAGCCTGGGTGGCGTTATGCTGCTGCCCATTCCCCCGGTGGCTACGGGGGCATTTTGTCTGGCGCTGGTTCACTTTGTTTCGGCCACATACCAGTTCCTGCAGCAAAAACCAGATCTACCGATCAGCCCCGCCAACTCAAGCTCAAACTAGACGCCACCTGGATCCAGGCTCTGTGTTCAGGCTCCCGGCGGTGATATACTAATTCGGCTGTCAGTCAGTAACGGGCTTGCCCGGGTCAAAAAGAGCAAACAAAAGCACTGGATTGGTTTCAATATGCTGGATGTTCATTTTTGGGAAAATCGCTACATCACCCAAAACACTGGGTGGGATCTGGCGGGCCCCTCTCCGCATTTCGTCGAACTCATCAAGACGCCACCGGGATTTTTAAAACCGGGCTCTATGGCCGTATTGGGGGCCGGGGGCGGTCACGATGCGGCACTGTTTGGGCAGAACGGCTTTCAGGTTACCGGTTTCGATTACGCCAGCAGCGCCGTTCAGGAGGCCCAACAGCGCTATGGCCAATGGGCCGATTTTCAGCAAATGGACATTTTTACGCTGGGACAACCAGACTCCCCCTTTGCGCACCGGTTTGACTATGTTCTGGAGCACACCTGCTTTTGCGCCATTTTACCCAATCAGCGCCCTGACTACCTTAAAACCGTCACAGGCCTGCTCAAGCCCGAGGGCCATTTGATCGGCATTTTCTGGGAGCATGAGGAACCTGACGGCCCCCCGTTCAGCAGTACGTTGCACGAGATAAACACCCTCTTTTCCCATGGTTTTGACATCATTTCCGTGGAGGAACGCCAGCCCGCCAGCAACCGCCGTGGCATCGAACGCCTGATGGTTCTCCGTCGAAAAAAGGAACTTTAGAACTCCCTGTGCGCAAAAACCGAGAAAGTCCCTACAATAAAAGGAGTGATCTGGAGTCAGGTTCATTGGCCCTGCCAGCTTGGCCTGTTTCCCCAAATGCTCTGGGAGTGTCGACCAAAATGTCATTTAAGCAAGCAAGTCAAAAGCGCCACGCATATCTTCTGGCCCTTTTTACCCTTTTTGTCAGTGCCAGTTTGAGCGGTTGTGACCTTCTGGAAAAACTGCCTTTCCTGCCCAAAGGACAACCTGCCTCCCAAAGCACAGACGGATCGTCCAGCCCCGAGCCGGGCAAGGGCGATGCCAAATTTATCAAAACCCATCTGGACGCAGGCAACAGTAAAGCCAAGGCCGGTGACTGGGCCGGAGCCACCGAGGAGTTCAAGACCGTTCTGGCCGCGGACGCCCGCAACGTGCAGGGTCATGTGCAAATTGGCTGGGCTTACGCCGAACAAAAAATGTGGGACGAAGCCCAGAGCCATCTCATCAGCGCTGTGGCCCTGGATCCTGGCAATGCCGGAGCCCATGCCAATCTGGCTTGGGTCTACGCCGAAAAGAAACGTTGGTCAGACGCTCAGGAGCAGGCCAAGCGGGCCATTGACCTAGACCCCAAAAATCCTTACCCGCATGCCACCCTGGCCTGGGCTTATCAATCTTCCAACCAGCACGATTTGGCCATTGCCGAATATGAAAAATCACTGGAACTCAACCCGAGCCTGGATAACTCCCGGGTGGCGCTGGGGATTGAATATTGCAATCAGGGTAACCTGACCCGGGCCAAGGCCCAACTAGAGAAATTAAAAAGTCTGGGTTCACCCAAGGCCAGCGAGGTAGAGGCCCGCATCAGCAAGGGCTGTGCCAGAAAGCCCTAGGCCCTTGAACTTCCGCCTATTCTCAGAATACCCTCCTTTGAAGCAGGGCCATTTTTATCGCATAATAGGATATATTTCATTAGATTGAGGAAGGGTGCGTTGTGGGTGAGTCTCTGAATAGTGAGTCAACGGGTAAATTCAGTGCCTCCAATCCCCATCCGGATGTGACGGGACGGTATTACATCCCCGGCTTTCCCATTGGAGAGGGTAAAACCGACTATGAGAAGTACCTGCGCACCCTGGAGCTGCTCAGTCTGCAAAAAACACCGGCTGAAACAGTCAGCCCCGATGAACTCTTGTTTCAGGTGACCCATCAGGCTTCTGAGCTTTGGATGAAACTGATGCTGAAAGAGCTGAATGAGCTGGTAAAGGCCATGAACGAAGACAACCTGTGGGCTGCGCTCAGAAGCTTACGATTGGTGCACGATTGTCAGCGGCTCCTGATTCAGCAGGTGGATTTAATCGGCAGCCACATCCGTATTGTGGAATACGGGAAAATCCGACAGGTACTGGGGCAAGGCAGCGGCATGGAGTCGCCCGGTTTTAACTGGCTGCTGGAGATGGCCCCGAAACTGGGAGAGGCCTTTGAGCAGTTGCTGACTCGCCGCCAGATCAGCGTTCGCCAGATTTACACGGATTATCACAATCACCTGGAATTGCACACGCTGGCCGAGGCGCTGATGGACTTTGACGATCTCTTCCACAAATGGCGGGCCCATCATTTGGCGCTGGTGGCCAGGACCATTGGCACCGAGTCGCAGTCCTTAAAAGGCCTGGCCACCCAGGTACTGCAAAAAGGGGTTAAAACCCGCTTTTTTCCGGAATTACTGGAACTCCGTAGCACCCTGACCAATGAAAGCGGGCTGGCCTATGGCGGGCAGCCTTTATCCAGCTAAACCGCAACCTAGCGGGTAGTCGTCTATCCTCCAGAACATCGTGGGGGGGATATCCTGATTTGGAAAGGAATCCCCCGAGAAACAGATAGTTTACCAAGTAGTTTACCAAGACGCCGAAAAACCACGCCTGCTATTAGAGCAGACATTCCGAACAGTGAATTGAGTATCTCCCAGCGTGGTGAAACGGCAAGCAAATCAAAATCAGGATGGTTCTCAGGTTTCAAAACGGTGGAGCCCTGAAAACAGAAAAAAGCCCTATTGGCGGGGCTTTTATTTCAAGGTGGGGGGCTTAGTTTGTTTGTTGTAACAGAGTGGTGGGCGCAGTAGGACTTGAACCTACGACTTCCACCGTGTGAAGGTGGCACTCTACCGCTGAGTTATGCGCATCTGGCGTGCGTTTTGCCATTTTGGTTTCTCCTGACCTTTGCTTAAATGTTGAACTTTTTTGGAACTTGGCCTGTTTGGCCCGTTGATAAGAAATCGAAAACACAGGGCAAGCGTAAGTAGTTTCTAAAAGTAACCAAAGGCTTCTAAATTTTGCCCCATGCTAGGAGGCTCAGGAAGAAGCGCAAGCGAGACTTTAGGTGTTAGGGCATGCCAAGACTTGAAGCGCCTGCTTATAAGCTTTCTAGCGGGCTTAAATCCAAAAGCGTTCTAAAATTAGGGATAAAAGCCCTTTTACCTGCCTAAAAATAGGCTTGTGAAGCTTCTTACCGAAAAACTAGAACCTACCCAGTGACTTTGGCTAAAAAAATGCCCTCGGTGTTAGCCGGGGCGTTTCAGGTTAGGTGCTGAAAAATAGCTAAACAGCATTGGCTCCAAAGACTTTCATGGCAAATGAGTTAAACGCTCTGGTTACAGCTTCATTCACCATAGCTGGATCATTGGCTTCATCAATATAGACATTCAAGGTAGCATTTGAGCCATTAAGTTGCTGGAGCTGCCCAAGTACCTGATTCAATCCCGAAGCCTTACTAGGGGTAATGCCCGCATTCAAAACACCTTGCAGCTTTAAAACTGCCTCTGCAATGTCTTTATCGATATTGCTGAGGGCTTCTTTTTTGACCTGCTCAGCGCTTTTAGCCCGCTGGAACACGTTTGCATTCGCCACTTCATCCCGCTGCTTGAGCAAGTCTTGATAATCCAGCACCAGTTCCTTGGCATTGTCAGACTCCTGCTGCTGCAACAGCTTCCGCTTCAAGGCTTCCTGCTCAAGGATCTGGGTCTTGGCCTTCTCGGAGTCCTTAAACTGCTCTAATAGCTTGGCCGTGTCGAACTCGATTTGTCGGATGGCTATTTTCCGCTCAATAGCGGCTTGCTCGAATGGCTTGGCATCATTCAAGGCCACTTGGTCGGCCAAGTCTTTGTTTTGCTTCTCAAATTCCTTGATGGCTTCATTGATTGAGGTTTGCCGGGCTTTAATCAGTGCGTCAATTTGAGCCACGCCATCCCGGATGGTTTTAACCCGGCTGCCGGTCAGACCTTTGTTATTTCGCAACAGTGCGCTTCTGCGGCCTTGTAGGTCTAAAATATTATTTTGGTCTGCGCCGTTAAGAGCCTTATTTACTAACTCGTCTGCAATTTTTTGCTGCCGCTCAATTTCACGCTTTCTTTTGGCAGCTCCTAAAAAGCCGCCAATTAAAAAGCCTAATCCCCCACCCGCAAGACCACCAATTAAAGCGCTTTTGCTTTTACCTGCGAAAGCTCCACCGCTGGATTTTGCAGCCGCCGCAGTTCCGCCTACAGCAGCCCCAAGCACTGCGCCAATTGCCGTTCCAACCACAGGGACAATAGAGCCAATGGTGGCCCCGGCAATAGCACCACCAGCAGCGCCAACGCCAACCCCTGCCAAATTCCGGCCTGTGCTTCTATTCTGCCCGGCGATATTAGCGCCTAAAGAGGAGATTGCGATGCCTGCGGCGGCGGCCCCCGCTTTGCCAATAGAAGCTCCGGAAATCCCAAGGCCGGGGGAAGCTGCGCCGTTAGGGTTGCTTTGTCGTCCAAACAGCCGGTTAATGCCTTGGCCGATTGCTTGAAGGAATGGCTCAAGCGCTATTCTGGCATTTTTAGCCAGTCCATCGGCCAATTCTTTCAGGACAGAGCCACCAAACGCCTTGGCGAATTGCTTGATCGCCCCAAGCACCCCACCGCCGGTCAAAGCGTCCTGAATGGCGTTAGATAACTGCTGCTCAAAGGCATTGCCCAGTCTATCGCCAGTAGCCTCTAGGCTTTTGGTGAGCTTGGCGCTCAGTTCGGCTTGGGTGGTTTGCTGTTGTTTCAGCTTGACCGTGATTTGTCCTTGCAGCTCCGCCCGCTTTTGTTCAAGCTCTAAAAGCTTACCGTTCTCAATCTCAAGGCCGGTTAGGGCTTCTTCCTGGGCGTCAATAGCGGCAATTTGCTGCTCAATAAACTTAATTTCAGCGTCTGCTTGAAACTTGCTGGCTTCTGCAAGTCTGCCGTAATATTCCTCGGCCGTGATCAGGCCTTTATCATAAAGGGTTTCAATCTCCTGCTGGCGCTGCTGGATATTCTCTGCAAGCTGGCTGAACTCATTTTGAGCGCCATTGGCTTGCAGGTTTTGGATAAAGTCCCGCTCCCGGTTCTGAATAGTCTTGTTGAATCGGGCTGTCTCGTTCTCCAACTCTTTGGTGGCCACTTTGTTTCTGGTTAGCTCAGCGGCCACATTTTCCAGTGCGGTTTTACGGGCCTCAAGCCCCCCTTCCGTTTTGGGATTTAAAGCGTTCAGTTGTTTCTGGGTTTCTAGCAACTCTTTTTCAGCAAGTGCCAGCTTACGAGTTTCAATAGCCGCCAACTCAACCCGTGTTGGCTCCGGCCCAAGGTTTGCTTTGAATAATGCTTCATTGGCGTCCAGGTTGGCCGTAAAGGCGCTCTGTCCCTTGAGGATGTCACTCACTTGCCGTCTTTCAACAGAATCTTGAGACCGCCCTTGCCGGGGCTTCTTGGTACTTCCCCCAGAGCTTGGGGCATTTTGATTGCCAAAATTGCTAGGCGCTGGATTTTTGGGTGGATTCTCCGTGGCGCTTACAATCTTTCGTGTGTCATCCAAGGCCGAAAGGATAGCATCTTTTTCAAACTCTTCCTTTCGCTTCAGCCTTTCCAGCGTCTCTTTGGCTTTTCTTGTCTGGCTGCTAAGGAGTTTCCTTCGAGCCTTTCCTGTCACCAGCTTGCCATCTGGCCCGTAAATCAGGTTAAAGAAGTTACCTTCCGCGCCTTGAGCCGCCTGTACATCTAAGCCAGCCTGTTTTCTATCGGCCTGTGTTTGTTTCAGTTTTTCAGTCAGAGCCTCTTGTCTTTTTTCGGCAAGCTGAGCGATGGTTTTCTCCCGAATGGCCGCTGTCAGAGAACCATATTTTTTAGTGAGCTGATCAACCGATTCTCCCTCAACGCCTAATTGAGTCACTAGAAAATCGGCCAAATCCCCTAAGCGCTGGCTTTCACTGCTGGTTAGGTTTTTCTTCTTTGACAGCTCATCATATTCCTTTGCCAGCTTGATTGTTTTTAAAGCCTCTTGAGCCTGAGATTCAGTAAGCTGATCCACTTCTCCTCTAAGTTCCAGAGTGGTTTGAGCCATGCGGCGCTGATTCTCGGATTGCTGCTGGTACATCACCCCCAGCGCCCCACCGGCGGCAATCAGCCCACCAATGACCCAAGTCAGTCCCCCGGTTTCAATGCCCAAGGCGACGGAAAGAGCAAGGGAGCTTGCTTTTACAGCTTCAATCACAGGCGGGATCAGTTTTAATGCCCCCACCAAGCTACCCACACCCACCACAGCGGCAGCAGCCCCAATGGTGAAGGCTTGCAAGCCGTCATTACTACCCAAGGCAGTAAATAGATCCGTGGCGGTGTCCACAACAGCGGTAAACGCAGGAGCCAGCTTTTCACCTAGTTTAGAGGCAAGCGTTTCCACCGAGCCGCCAAACTGCTCAAGGGAGGTGTTCACCCCTTGATTGATGGTTGCAGCCATAGAGGCAGCGGCCCCATCCGCTGATTTCATTTTGGCGATGAACTCTTCCAGCTCCCCTTTATCCGTGTTAATCAGGGTCAAAAGGGATTTTACGTTTTCAATGCCTGCAATTTTGCCAGCGACTTCAAGCTGTCCAGCCTGATTCAGGGTTTTGAACTTTTGCTGAAACTCTCCAATAATCTGAATCAGCGGCTTAATGCGCTTCTCGGTGTCGGTGACTTCTAACCCTAAGGCTTTGAGTTCTTTTTGTGTTTCTGGCCTTACCAAACGTAATAGAACCGCTTTCAAGTCGGTTCCGGCATCCGCTCCATTAATCATCCGGTTAGACAGAACGGCCAGTAAGCCGGATAAATCCTCAAGGGACTGGTTAGAGCTGAGGGCCACAGGGGCTAATTGCTTCAGGGCCGCCCCAAAGTCTCCAATTTCACCGGCGGACACATTGGCGGCTTGGGCTAACACGTCAGCCACCCGGCCCGCTTCAGAAGCGTTTAGGTTAAAGCCCCTGAGAATCCCGGCTGTAATTTCAGCAGAGGAGGACAGATCACCCCCAGCGGCTGCAGCCAAACTGAGCAAACCCGGCATAGCGGCCAAGGATTCCTGAGTGGTAAACCCGGCCCGAGCTAATTCCAGGTAAGAGTTTGCCACTTCCTGATTGGAAAAGATGGTTTTAGCACCCAGTTCTAAGGCTGAGCGCTTGATAGCATCTAGCTCCCCAGCCGTGGTTTGAGACACTGCCTTAATGGTGTTCAGCGTCCGCTCAAAGTCTCCAAACCCAGTGATTGCTTTCGATAATCCAACGCCTAAACCCGCAAAAGCCACCCCGGTTCCAACAGCGGCCACGCCTTGGCTTAACAATGCTTTGGTCAGATCTTCAGCAGGACGAAGGGCTTGTTTGGCGGCTTGGGCTTGTTGGTTAAGTGCAGCGGCTTGGTTTTTCAAGTCTGCGGAATTTAAACGAAGGGCTTGGCTTTCTAGTTGCAAGGCCCGAATTTGTGCCTGGCTGGCCGTGCCTGACTTCTTTAATTCGATGATGCGCTTCTGAATCTGATTGACTGACACATCCAGCGCCTTGGCCTCTTCCCGCAAAGCCTTCTCAGCGTCTTTGGCGGACTTTATAAACTGACCAACGCCTTTGGCCTCGTAACTTATCGCTATTTTTTCTTCAGTCATGAATCAGCACCTTACGCTTTGCAATTGAGCAAAGAATAAAGCCGCTTTTTCATTGAGAGGCGGGCAAAAGAAGGCCAATGGCTTTCAGTTTTTACCAGATTTAAAGCGCAATGCTTTTTTACGCCGCTTTCGATCAATCTTTCTCAGACTGAGCGGCTTGACATCAGATGCTTCCACTACAAAAGTAGGCGCAAAATTGCGCTGAGTAATATCGGCAGTCTCTTGATCCGGTACAGCAACCAAGCCCCGAGGAGCGTTGGAGAGGGAAGCAGGATCGCTCTTGGCGAGTTCTATTTCATAGAGAGCTTCCGCAATATGTCTCATCCACGTTTCAAGACTGGTGGCTTTCCCAGCAAATTTGCGGATCCGGGTTGCAAAAATATGAATCAACTGGGAATCAAAATGCCCTTCTTGAGTAACGGCGTCATAAAGGCGCTGTCCTTGATAGTCGGGTAAAGACACATCAACAGAGTTGAACCCAAGCAGTTCATTGGTGGAGCAATTTAAAACGTCGCAAAGCTTAAACAGACTCTTTGCCTTAGGAGAAAAGCCGCCTGCTTTCCACTGGAAAACGGTTGATTGCTGAACGCCTATGGCTTTGGCAAGTTCAGAATCAGTCATGCCACGATCAAGCATAATCTCTGCTAATTTCAAAGCAGTGACGCCCTATTTAATAACTACGCTACGGCCTCATTGTGGGTGGGGCTTTTCTTTTCCATTGTCGAAAGCGTTTTCGCAAAGGGGATGTACAGTGAGCGAGTCAATTTCAAAGCCGAGCGAGAAGGGCATAAAGCGGCATAAGCATGCAAAAAGACAAAACTATAAAAAGTAAAGCCAAGAAGCCAACGCCAAAAGCGCAGTCGGTCAAAGAAACCGGCAAGCATGAAAAGGTGGTTCAGGATCGCATTGCTGGCCTGACCATTGGGGAGTTAATGAAACGCCACGGTTATTCCCGGCAGGCGGTGCGTGAGATTATAAACGCTCATAAGGAGCGCATTGACGAGGGTGTGAAAGCCTACCTGGAAGAGCGGCAGGAAAAGATTAACAGAGCGCTTGACCAGGACGTGACCGAGTTGGCCGCACTGCTCACAGAGTCCAGCGGTGTACTTCGTAAGTTGATTGAGCGCATCAATGCCCGGCTGGCCGATGAAACGCCTCTCAAAGATCGGGATTTGGCTGCTTTGGCCGATGTGGCCGTAAAGGCGATGGATCGGATTCACACAGTCGTTCTGAATCAGCAAAAAGAAGCCATGAAAGAGGCTTAATTAGATCATGGCCCTTAACAAACGCTCTCGAATCGACTGATATTCAGCTTCAGAAATGCCAGGATCCACAGAGCAGACCGTCATAAACTGAGAAACTAAACGAACCAAGCTGTCAGTGTAATCGTGGATATTGCCCATGAACTTTACTCCCACACTCAGCCATTTCTAATCATTCCTAATGATAAGCGTACAATCTTAAACCCAAGTGAGCAAGTTTAAGATTGTCTTAAGCTGGCTCTATTCTTGAGTTTCTTGGCTCCGTTTGTAAGCCTCGTAATCTTCCGGGTGCCACCGCTTTAGGTAGCGCTCATAAAGGTCGGGGTAATCAAAGGGCAGTCTCGATGCAATGCGGTTTAAAACCATGTTCAATGAGTCGATTGCGTCCATTTCTTTATCCAATTGCTTCATAGATGCTCCTCCATAGTTCCTCAGGTCAGCCTTATTCTCCAATGTTCTTAGCCTATTGACTAGAGCCAATTAACCTTTTTTCATATCCGATCAAACATTTCACCCGGCCTTCAAACTGGGAGACGCCCGCTGTTAAATCTAACGCTCCCAAAATTGGGGTGGTTAATAGTCTCCGCAAAATTGCGGCGATCTAGATGTTTTTTGTGAGAATTCTCAATTTTAAAATTTTTCGGCTGTTTAAAAAATAGGATGGCCCAATCACAGGTTTTCAGTTAAACTACCCCTCCGCCCCTTCCAGGGGAACCACCTCCCCGGTGAGGCATGCGTTTCCTCGCTCCGCTGCGGGAACGCATCAAGTAGGCTTTTTCTTTTTTTTATTTACACTGTAAAAAGGTAAGCTTTTCAGGGTCTCGCTTTGCTCGACGGGGCCTCTTCGCAGCCGTCCTCGTTTCACTCGCCCACCTGCTCTGCGGCTTAACTTGGCCGTTCATGTTTTTATTTTATAGATTTAAATTGCTTTTGGCCTGCGGCAGCAATGTACTGTAAACACACCTTTGCAAGCCCGAACCCAATTATAGCATTGACCTAAAAAGTGTTTTCTCAATATCATAAATATATTGATCCATTTAATTGTGTGAGAATTCTCAATTTAAAAAGGCCCAATGGCAGTGTGTTTTATAGGAAAATCGAATTTTCGTCTTCGTAAAAAAGAGGAAGGCTGAGCGAAAAATTGCACTCGGTAAAATCTCCGAGTCAGTTATCGAAATTTTACCCCGACCTCTCGAAAGCCCACCAAGCGGCTTAGCTCAGTGGGCTTTCTTTCTATTCAGGCGCTTTAGGACTTACTTCATGCCGTTCAGGGTGGATATTAGCATTTCTCGAAAATCGGGCCTCAACCTTTTCAGGGCTTGAATGACCGTTTCCGCCAGCCAGTCTTTCGTCTCAAAAACATCGAAAAGATCCAGCGTGTCGCAATAGTCGAAAATGAGCTGCCCCGTCATATCCTGTAACAGTTCCAGAAAGATGCGATTCTGGGTAGGGGTGTTACTTTCCCCCAGCAAATAAAGCGCCTCCCGTTCCTGCTGAGGCAACACTGGCAATTCAATGTTTACCATATCCCGGTGAGCTTCCCGAGCCTGGTCTTCATTCAGCTTGATTTTTGCCTTCTGGAAGACAGCGCCCAAGCGCTCCAGAAAAACATCCTCTGGCAGTTGCCGGAAGTGAGCCAGCACCCCATAGCTGGTAATCGGGTTACTGTAATCCCCTTCCCACTCTCGAACCAGACCTTCCAGCAGCTCAATATAGCGGGCCTGTTGCGCTTGCTCCTCAGGATGCCGGGCCACCATTTGGCGCATAAACTCTAAACGCTCAATCGGCAGCTTTGAACGCAAGGCCTTTTCAGCCCAGTCTTCATCACTTAGATTGTCGGATGGGGTGCCAGGTAACACCAGCAAATTTAATTCAGGTTTCAGGGATTCGGCTCTCAAGGCCATGGTGTTTTCCTCCTGTGGGTTGCTTTCGGTGCGACTGTTATAGGTTTTCAGGGCAGCGCAAGCTTGCCCGTTAGCGGGTTGGGGGTGCATTCTCTCTCTACCTCTCTCTTATTGATGTTCTAACGATGGTGTGTGATTACGGGGTTTCGTGTTAGGCTTGTTTTGTCCTTTCAATGATTGACCTTTGCGATTGGACTTGAGTCCTTGGGAGCTTCTATCTCAAGGGCTCTTTTTATGCGGCCAAAGCCGAAATGTAGGGAGTGGGCATCACCACATCCACCCAAACCGGAGTCTCATCGGCAGGGGGGAAGAGTTGGCCGGTCAGGATGCCCCACAGCATTTCCTCATCAGCCTGCCACGGTGTCCAGGTGTCACGGGGTTCATTTAAATGCTGGTCTTGCAGATGTTCCATTTTGATAAGCCTTTATGTTTAAAGCATTGCATTTAACAATAAGAATATAGCCCATCATCTTGTTTTACGCAACACGAAAAACAAATATTTAAAAATCTTAATATTAGCAATGCAAAAAACTATAAAAAGCTTTATAAGTTGATTTTAACTCTGTAGAATATTTGAATAACAAAAAACAAAGAGGATTCTTTTATGTCCCCTAGAGGTGGATGGAGAGGTGGTGGCAGGCCTGCGATCTCAGATGACTTAAAACGACAGACTCTTACCTGCCGAGTAGCACCCGAAACTAAGGTTTGGCTTGAAAATCAAAAGGCAGAGGCCGACAAAAGCATTGGTGAACTTATAGACCTTGCCGTTGAAGTCCTACAAAAACACCCTGAAGAAGCTTTTTTAGAAAACTAGAGAGGTAAATAACAGAATGAGTAAGCCCCTTCAATTTTTGATGATTGTTCAAACAATGTTCCTGGCTAACGCTATTAACCAAACCCTAGAACCAGATGAGGCATTAAAAAATCGACATGAAATCTCAGCTTCCGGAGCTTTTATCTTCATGGATGATGCTATGTTTGCCAGTGAACGCATTCCAGAAGATATGAGTGCCTCTGAGGCAGCCAACGAATTTTATTCTTTCCATAAGGAAAATAACCGCGAAGGAAACCATTACTGGTTTCTCCGTAGCAGCTAATCTACCAAAGAGCCTTTAAGAGACAGGACCAAGCTATGGCCAATTTCAAGCGCAAGAAAACCCGCCGCAATGTCCGTTGCACTATGTGCACTCAAAATCGCTTCCTAGGGAACAATAAAGGCCGATTCAAGGCCAAGGAAGAAGCCCGGCGGAAAGAAGATGCTTTCAAGGGAGACTTGTAGATGTGCGATAAGCATGATCCTGCCATCAGCATGCCAGAGGATCAGGGATGCCTGACTCAGGACAATCTGGGCATGGACTTGGCGGACTTTGTTACCTTGGCCCAGCATGACCGGAAAACTGCCCTTCAGGTCTTTATGAAAGACGTTCCCCCTGCTTACCTGGATGAAACCAACCGTCCTTTATTAGAGCAGGCCTTTGATGGCTATGTTGTCTTTTTGAATGAACGCCAAGCCAAGCAGGAGAAACAGCATGTCCCTTGTTAAGGAAGCACCTATTCAGGAGTGTCTGGCGGAACCCGTTGCCGAACTAACCGATGCCGAGTTTATCGCCTTGGCCGAACGGGATCGGGATGCCGCAATTGCCTTGATGTGGCCAAACCCAGAAGATCAAGCGGCCATGAAGCTACTGGACGCCGTGGCCTTTGATGGCTTTATTGCATCCCTCAAAGAGAAGCTGGCAGAACAACCCAAGCCAAAGGCTGATTAAATGACCAAGCCCCCACCCCCAGAGAAAAAACCTGTTTACGTTCAGTTCAATGACAAATTGCTGGATATTCCCTGCCTGTTGGTTGAAAAAGGGAAGGCTCAGCGCAAGTTCATCGATGCCCGGTGGATTTATCTCAAGTCCACAGACACATCTTATGAAGACAGCGAGTTTTATGAGCAGTTCGACGCTTGGCTTAAAGACATTCTGAAGTACTTTAAGCCGGTGGAAGGCAATGATTATGTAACTTGGCGGCAGGTTGATTTCCCAGAGAAGAAAGCCAGACAGGACATCGCATTTCGGTTTGACTTGGCGGTGGATATTGGCGGGTTTTTCTTTGCGGACTTAGATAAGGTCAGGCCAGAAGAAGCCCTGGATATGATTTTCGAGGTTTTAAAAGATTTTAAACTGATCTCCTGGGAGGATGAGGAGGAAGGCGAAGTTTTAATCAGGTCAAAGAAAAAGTAACCGGCGCAGATTTGCGCCCGTAAGATTTCCCAAAACGCAAAGGTCAAAGAGCCACGAGGACGGCTATTAATGAGTCAAGCCCCATCAAACGATCTATCTATCTGGAACCTGAAAACGGCCACAGACTGGAAGCTGGCTTTCCTGAAAGTCGCATTGCCGTTTATTGACTTACCCTCCCTTGAAAATTTGTCCGACGAGCAAAAACAAAACATCGCCCGAAAACTTGTGTTGATGGTTTATCGGGATTTTGACGACCTTGCAATAGAGAGATTCAAAAACCAAGGCCCCCTTCAGTGGCAAGCTTTTCAACCAGAATTTCTTGAATTTGTAATTCAATCACTCCCCGAAAGGATTAAAGGCTACCCTGTAGAAGCACCTATCTACTTAAAACAGATTTTAAGCCGAAGTGTCCTAGCTTTCCTGAACCTCTCAGACATTACGCTATCTCCTTCAGAATCCGAACTAGAGGGTCTTTGTCGAATTGTAGCAGTCGCCCTTTTCAAAGATTCAATGATCCAAGGCTTTTGGTGGTTGAATTTTGAGGCAGAAAGCTTTTTCGAGGGATTGAGCGAACTGACCGGAAACTTACTGGACACAGAAACCAACGACCTCAAAATTGAGGAAGCCACTGCTGATATTGATTTACCCCCTGCTGAGGGAGAAAACACCCTCAACCAATCTGGACAAAACGAGCAGCAATGTCCAAACAACCGTTCAAACACCTTCTACATAGGTCTTGATGAATTTGAAGAGCCACAGGTCTACTTCGGTAAACAGCCGTTTCTGAGAAGAGGCTATGATAAGCACAAACTATTAAAAAGTTTGATTGAAAAGGGTGGCACGGCTGATATCGACACTCTTAGCAGAGACTTGGAAATGGATTGTGACCAATTCAAAGCGCAGGTCAATGCCATCAAGTCAGATTTTAAAAGGATTGTGCCTGGTCATATTCTACTGAGATTAAATCAAGGGAAAATAAGATTAGACTGGGAAATAGAGCAAAATTGCTACCCGAAAACTACCCAAATCTAACCTTCTACAGTCCTGATTCCCTCAACCTTAAATGAGATAACAAGGTCACCGAGTGATTGATGCTCAGCGACCTTTCAAAAAGCCGTCTGACACATTCGTGAGGCGGCTTTTGTACTTTGAAAATTCACCCCTGTAACCAAGAAATAAAGGATAGAACTATGTCTGAATTGATTACCATCCGGCCCGGCTTTCGGGGGCTTACCCCAAGGGGGGAAAAGGCTTTCAAGATTGCCATCGAATCCAGCTACATTTTTGAAGGTGACAGACCCATTCTGCGATTCTCTAGGGATGCGTCTGAGATTATCCGAGAGGTGTCTGAGCTAAGGAAACGGGACTGGAAAACCACTTCACGGTGGAACCCAGAAGCCGACTATATTGGCCTATTGGGGGAAATAGCCGTTCAACGTTACTTAGGGTTTACAGCAGAAAAAATCATTTCTGAGTTTCTGGCTGGGCTTAAAGGAACAGATGGTGGCTATGACGTTGTAGTGGAAGGCTTGAAGCTGGATGTTAAATCTAGTAAATCAGAAAGCCTCAGGCTGAAAATCAGTAAAACCAACCGTTTTACCCACCTTGCCGATGGTTACATTTTTGCTCATGTAGAACTGGCCGGACTGGAAACTCGAATTGAAATGTTTGGCTGGAGCTTTCGGGCAGATGTAAAGCCTCATTTAAGAGATGAAGGGCACCGGTACACCGTAAGAGTTCACACCCTGCACCGGGAAGGCATTTTACGACCGTTATCAGAACTCAAAAACCAAAAAGAGGACTCTAATCATGCGTGAAGGAATCTTCAAAAATCTGCTCGAAGAGCAGATGACGGCAGAGGAAAACAGCAGTTATCAAAAGATAGTCGGTGACCTGCAAGCTGCAATGGCAATCTTTGAAGAAAACATTACCCAGCTTCATCAGAAGGTTATGGCCCGCCGTGCCGCCGAACACAAACCCGCCAAAGTCCTTGAATTTAAAAGTCCAACCAATAACTAAAGGAGCACCACCATGAAAACCTATTTCCTGCCTTCGGGCCCCAGCGAATTTGTCCGCATTTTACAAGCTGAACACCCCGACCAGTTTCAGCAACTGGAGCATGCGGCGGACACCCTAGAGCCCATTACTGAAATCGCCCATTTCACCTTCTTTGAGGGGTTTTGCCTGATGAATGTAGATCCTCACAAAGAGGTGGACGTTTACGAAATGCTTCAAGCCGGGGCCTTCCTCGGTGAGTGGTTGAAAGCGCATAAGAGAGAGGAACAATAACCATGTCCAAGTTTTCAAAGCCTTACGCTGAGTTGAAGCTTTACCTCCCCTTGGAGGATAAAGCCTGGCAGGACTTCCGTGAGTCGAAGCTCTATGCCCACCTGATGCAAGCTGGCTTGTTTCACATCCACAACTCCGGGAAGCCAAAGCCCAAGGGCAGTAAAACAAAAGCCGCAGGCAATTAGCCTACGACCGTTAGAAGCAAATTTAAGTTACCCACATATTATCACGGAACAGGGAGGGCTTCGGCCCTCCTATTTTCCGAACCTGTTGGAGATTTTGCCCAATGGCCAGAGCCAGACTTTTAAAGCCAGGATTCTATAAAAACGAATTTCTGGTTCAGGTGAGCCCCTATGCCCGTTTATTATTTGCAGGTCTATGGCTGCTTGCTGATCGCCGTGGCCGATTAGAAGACCGGCCATTAAAAATAAAGGCCGAACTGTTCCCATTTGAAGCCATTGATATAGAACCTCTCTTAAATGAACTTGCTGATAGTTCAGGCCGGTTTATCACCCGTTACCAGATCGAAGGGGAGAAGTTTATTCAAATCGAGAACTTCCATAAGCATCAAAAACCACACATCCGTGAGGCAGAGAGCGAGATTCCACCCTGTCCAATTTCCAAGGCAAACCTAGGTGATGCCGAGGCACAACCTAGGCAGTGCCTAAGCACAACCAAGGCGATGCCGAGCCCGGCCTTAACCCTTAACCCTTTAACCTTAAACTCTAACCTGCAATCCGAACCTATCGGTTCAGGTGTGAGTGTGATCGGTTTGGAAAATGAAATAGACCCCAACCAAGCATTGGCTCAGGAGGGCATGCTTTACCTGTCCTCCCTAAACAGCCCCAATCATCAAAACACTGGGTGGATTCAGGGATTCCTGAAAATCCAACTTCAGGAACTGGCAAAAACCAAACCCGATATTCCCAAACCGGAAATCCTTCGGTTATGGCGAGACACTTGCGATCTTGCGGTGTCCAAAAACGCAACAGCGCCCCAGTGGTTCAAAACGACGCTTAAAAATAAATTAGAGGCTTGGACACCCGAAGCACCAAAAACGCATGCCATCGAGGATCTGAGCAGCCAATCAGAGGCTTTGTTAAAGTTCCCATTCATCCGGCATAAGTACACCCCCGAATGGTTTCGTTCAGAGGAACTCGAAATTCGCCCGGAATCCCCCAGCGGATTGAGCCACAAGAAGACCTTTGATTATTATCCGGTCGCCCACCTGGAAGGCTGCCTGGAGGAGCCCTCAAATGCATGATTTTGAGACAGAGCTTCAGCCAATTGAACGTCTTCCTCATTCTGTGGCGGTAGAGCAGGGCATTCTCTGTGGGCTACTGCAATATCCTGCTTTGTTTCCCCAAGTGGTGGGCCTGCTTCAGCCTGAACACTTTTACTCAAACGTTCATCAGGCAATCTTTCAGGCTATGCTGGACTGCTTTGAACAGCAAGTCCCTATAGAGCCCATTTCCTTAACCCAGACTCTGGAGGTTTCCGGCAGCTTGGCCATAGCCGAAGGGTCAGCCTATCTCTATGATTTAATGCTTGGCAGCAATCCCGATGTCCAAGTTCTAAATGATGCCAGCCTGAAGCACTGGTCAAAGCTCTTGATTGATCTGGCCCGGCGGCGGGAAGTGATTCTGGCCTGTCAGGATATTGCCGACTCAGCAGCCCAGCGGGAACAGTCCACCTATCTGGAAGAGGCGGAAAATCTACTTTACCTAATATCGGAAACCTTCCCCACCGACACTATGGGGACATCCGATCCCATTGAGGAGGCCATTCAACAGCTTGAAGCGGAGGCCAACAGTCCCAATGGGGTTACCGGATTATCCACGGGGTTCCCCACACTGGATAATTCAACCCACGGCTTTCAGCCCTGGCAGTTGATCACCGTGTCTGCCCGACCCGGTGGGGGTAAATCCGCTTTTGCGTTGAACGTGGCTTGTCATGTGGTGCTTCAAGAGCGGAAGCCGGTGCTTTATATCAGCCTGGAAATGACCGCCAGCGAGTTAATGAAGCGGGCCATCAAGGCTAAGGCAGGCAACCCCAAAGACTTGGACGCCTTGAAGATAGCGGCCATTGCTTGGAAGCCGTTCCAAAAGGATCTCATGATAGAGGATGCCGCCGGTCAAACCTTGGCGGCCATTCAGTCCAAAATCATGAAAGCCAAAAAGCGGCGGCCTGATTTGGCCTTGATAGTGGTGGATCATATTGGTTTGATTGCCTCAGAGCCCAACAGCAAGCAACAGAACCGGGCCTATGAAATTCAGGCCATCACCAGCCGTTTAAAGACTCTGGCCAAAACCATTCAAGTGCCCATTATCCAACTGGCCCAGATGAACCGGGCGGTGGATGCCCGGCAGGACAAGAAGCCCATGCTCTCCGACCTTAGAGACTCAGGCGGCATTGAAATGGACAGCGATATTGTGCTTTTCACCAGCATTGAGCGCATGGAAGACCGTAAGCCAACCGGGGTGGCTTCTTTGACTATCGCCAAACAGCGGGATGGCGTCCAGATGGAGATCCCCCTTCTGTTCGTGCCTCACTTGACAAAGTTTAGGGAAAAACTAATGCCTTAATCGATAATCAACAACAAAATGATTACAAACTTGTAGGTTTTATCCTACACTGCAAATATGCAAGGTCAAGCTAAAACACTTGAGCGCTACGTTACGCCTCAAGGCCATGAACCTTACACCGAATGGCTAAACACTATCAAGGATAAGCTCACCAAGGCCCGAATCATGAACAGTGTTACCAAAATGGAAGCCGGTAATTTTGGTGTTTCCGAGAGTGTAGACGGCGGAGTCTTTGAACTCAAGCTGAATTTTGGCCCTGGCTACCGAGTTTATTACGGCTTGGAAGGTGAAAAAATTGTTCTTCTCCTACTGGGAGGCTCAAAAAATGGGCAACAAGCCGACATTAACAAAGCCCAGACTTACTTAAAAGATTACAGGAGCCGAAACGATGGCCACTAAAAAGAAAGCACCACCCCGTTCTGTTCTTCATGATGAGGGGCTTCACCAATCCTTAAAAGAAGATCCTGAATTAGCCCAGGCTTATCTGAATGTAGCTCTTGAAGATGACGATCCAGCAGCTTTCCTGATAGCCGTTAAGCATGTAGCGGCAGCCTATGGCCTGAGCATGGCGGAAGTGGCTACCGTGGCCGGTGTTTCACGGGAGCATATCTATGATTTACTGTCAGAAAAAGGCAACCCCAAGTGGTCGAATATCCGAGCCATTCTTAAAGTGCTTGGCGCTCATTTAGAAGTGAAACTCGACGCTTCAGGGGCAAAAGCCTAATCTATCCCTGTTTTCATGGGGCTTCGAGTGCGCCCCATGAAATTTCTTGGCTATCCAGCTTTTTTAGGGCGGCCTTTTAATGCGGTTAGGGGAATATGCCGCTCTTCCGCTAAAGCATAAACTGCGTTTGGGTTCTTACGCAGGATTCTCAGCATCGTGTCCACTACGTCAGATTGAATAGACAGGCTGTTTTCCCAACGGTAGAAAGATTTTGGGTTTAAATTCAGGATTTTTTCAAGGCGCTCCTTGTTAATGCCCAAAGACTCACGAATTTGCAAAATCTCTGCCGCACTGAGCAGGTTCTTTGCAGCACGTTGAGCCTCTATCACTTTCTTCTCAAAAGCACGGACTTGCTCAGGCTCCAGGTAGCGCTCCCCGCAGCTTTCACATTCAAGGCACTCAACCGCCTGGACAACCACGGCAGGCTTTGTGGCGGAGCCGGGAACCTCCCATTCGGGCACAACCACCAAGAGAGTCGAGGCGCCACAAACCGCGCAATCACCCATTGCTTTTACCTTGTCAGTTGTTCTGCTCATTGGTTTGGCTCCTTTCCTTTTAGGCTTTGTGGAACGAGATCACAACGGCTGTCTCTTTATTACTAGGCCTTACAATATTGAGCTTGATATAGGCCGTTTGGACTCTGGCATGGACGATGACCCGCTTTTTGTAAACATCCTGCCAAAGATCTGGCATTTTCTCTGAAGGCATAGTCTTGTCTAGCTCTTGTAGTTTTAGCCCGAGAATTTCTTCCAAAATCCTCTCCGCATCAAAATCGAAGTCACTTTGAGCGTCGCTCAGAGCCCGAAGGGTTATTCGATAATGTCCATTGCGGATCAGTTCTTTAACAAGCTTTAGGTCGTAAGTCGGCTTCATTTAAATATGGTACACTCAATGAACTTATTTTTCAATCCCACCCTTTCATGGCCTCGATGACCTCCTGCTCAGCCGTCCGACAGTAGCTCATGGTCGTCTTGATGTCAGAATGTCCGCAAGAGCGTTGCAAGATAACCAGGGGGCGGCCTTTATTGGCATTGATAGTCACAAAGGCCCGGCGCAAGGCATGAGGGGAAACTATAACACTGGCCATCCGCCCCAAACGCTTGAGCCTTTGCAGTAGACCACTCCGGTGCATGGCTTGCCCATGCTTATCCAACAGGACAGGTTTAGTCCCAACGTGACAAGTGGCTTGCTTTTGATCCTGTAACGCCTCCATCAATCGAGCAGATATGCCAACCTTGCGGGTTTTATTCCCCTTGCCCAAGCGAACAACAATAAAGCCTTGCTCCATATCGACATCCCCCCACACCAGGGAGCATGCCTCACTTGCCCGTAGGCCAGTGTGAGCTAACAATAGGATTATTAAGCGTTCCTGAACTGTTTTACAGGCCATCAATAGGTTTTCAACCCCCGTCTCATCCACCACGGTTCTTTTGGGGGGTAAATGGCGCTTTGGGAATAGTGGTTTGATTGAGTTTAAAAACTCAGGTTCCAGAAATTCACATTGCACTAGGAACCTAGCAAAGCATAGAACACCCTTGTAATATTTTTCCCGTTTGGCGAACATCACGGCAGGAATGCTCATCAGCTCAGATTTTAGCCCGGAAGCGGTGACCACGGCATGATTCTCCAGATAAGCCCTGACATAGCGGACATATTCCTCAATTGAACGCTTTGTGTAGATTTTGCCATTCAGCGTGCCGGTGGCCATAGCCTGAACCCATTGAGCCATATATTCACTGTGGGGCTTGATGTTTTTTGTTTTTTTCGCTTCAAGTTCAATCTTTTCCTCACGGGCCAGCATGTCCAAAGCCAAAGGACTAATAAACCAGCTGATTTTCTTACCGTAAGGTTTGGCCGTGGCCGGAAGTTTTCCAGATTCACACCAGCGTGTGACAGTCATGGAAGAAACACCCAGCTTTTCGCTGACCTGGCTTACAGAAAGTAGCCCCGAAACATGTTGAACTTTTGTGGAAGTTTGGCTCTTTTTAGCAGAAATGCCGCTTTGAGATTGAGAATCCTCAGAAACTAAAAAACTCCCCGGATTCTCTAAAATCCTGTGGGAGTGAGGCGTTTCGGGATTTAAAAATATGGGCGCAGTAGGACTTGAACCTACGACTTCCACCGTGTGAAGGTGGCACTCTACCGCTGAGTTATGCGCCCGACAGTCAGAAATTTCCTGTTCTTGCGTTACAGTATATGAAAAAGACTTTGCGACAACAAGCATCAACTTTTTATTGTCTCAATAATATTAGGCAAGGCTGCCTTCCCAACGCGTTTGTAACTGTATGAATACAGCGAGTTAAAACTTCAGGCTGGGCATCTTTGCCAAAAGCACCCTGGGTTTGTCTGAGCTGCACGCAGTTTTAGAAACGTGTTGGGAAGGCAGTCTTGCCTCATAATTGAATGTGTATTCGCCCTGCGCATTCCCTTAAAGTACTGAGTCCGACTTCAGCGGGCACTGCTTTAAAAGGGCTATCCGTCGCTCGGTTCGCTGGGTAGCGCCTTCCAGAGTATCCGCCAAAGCCTGTTCCAGCGGAATATTTTGATGAGCGACCAACGCTCGGGCCCTGAAAATCAATGCGACAATCCCTTTTTCGGGCCTGCGGGCTTCAACCCGTCTGAACAGGGCTTCCAGTTGAGCCCAATAGACCTTCTCCAATGGGCTTAACGTCTCATAAATACCTGAAACATCCATAAAATTTGCCTCTTTTATTTTAAAACTGGTACGGATTCCGCCTCAAGACGTTTGTAACTGTTTGAGTACAGCGGGTTCAGAAATTACGCCCAAAATTCATGTCCCCCAGATTCAAGTCATGGTGGCTTTGCCGGAGGCCGTTCCACACCTTGTTTGAGCTGCACGCAGTTTTAGAAAGGTGTTGAGACGGGATACTGACCTTAAAATTTGACTTTTAGAGCCCCGGAAAGCGCGTTTTCAGGAAATCGCCCTGAAATGAGGATTCTGGTCTTTAGATTTCCAGATTATGGCCGAGACATAATTCATATACAAACCTTGGGAGGGCTAACATGACTTGTCAGTGCTGTGGCGCCTATATTCCGGCTGGAAGCTATCACTGTGAACAGTGTGGGGCTCCCATCCTGCAACCGGAACCGGAAACCGGGTAAGCGCCTCTGAAATGCAAATCTGAAACGTAAAAAAGAACAGTGGCGCTCTTAAACAAGACCACTGCTCTTTTTCAAAAAACCTTTAAAAAAACAAGATTAAACGAAAGTTTTAGCGGGTCTCTTACTCCGCAATGGATTTGCCAGCGGATTTCAAGTCCCGGAACGCCTCGTCCAACCGGGCAATAACGCCTTCTTCGCCTGTGCGCAGCCACTTGCGGGGGTCGTAAGCCTTTTTGTAAGGGGCATTGGTTTCCGGGTCAATCTGGTACTGAAACGCTTTGGGGTTGGCCATCACGTATTTACCCACCTCATGGGCAAAGGCGAACTGCAAGTCGGTATCAATGTTCATTTTGAACACGCCGTAGTGCAATGTTTCCTCGATTTTGGCTTGTTCAGAGCCGGAGCCACCGTGAAACACCAGATTCAGCGGATTGGGCCCGGTTTTGTGCGTAGATTCCACCAGAGCCTGGGAGTTTTTCAGGATTTCCGGACGCAGCTTGACGTTACCGGGCGCGTAAACCCCATGCACGTTCCCGAAAGAAGCGGCAATGGAGAAGAACCCGAGGGGAGACAAGCGCTCGTAGGCCTGAAGCACATCTTGCGGCTGGGTGTAGAGGTTGGGATTATCCAAATCGTCATCCTCGGAGCCAATCCCGTCCTCTTCGCCACCGGTAATGCCCAGCTCAATCTCAATGCTCATATCAATGGCCGCGGCGCGTTTTAAAATCCGGGCGGATTCCGACAGGTTGAACTCCAGCGTCTCTTCGGACAAATCCAGCATGTGCGAAGTGAACAGGGGACGTCCGGTTTGTTGATAGTGGGCTTCCCCGTGGGTTAGCAGGGCCTCCACCCAGGGAATGAGCTTTTTGTTGGCGTGATCGGTGTGCAGTACCACGCAGACCCCATAGTGCTGGGCCATTAAATGGACATGCTGGGCTGCGGAGACCGCCCCCAGGACTTTGGCCTGAAAAGAATCGGGAAAGCCTTTGCCAGCATAAAATTCAGCCCCACCGTTGGACAGCTGGATGATGACATCGGATTTATTTTTCCGGGCCGCTTCCAGCACGGCGTTAATGCTGTTGGTTCCTACCACGTTGACGGCAGGCAGAATGTACTTTCCAGCCTTACAGGCCTCTACCAGGGTCTGATAGTCCTTTCCGGAAACAACGCCCGGCTTTAGCTTGGCTTGAGTGGCAATGCTCATGTCAAAATCCTCTGATCAACATCATGACGGTCATTGGATTATTTTCTTACAAAAGCCGCCATTGTCATCCCGCCAAGTGTCGCAAATCCGGATTCCCACCGGCCAGCCCCTCTCCTCACGCCAACAAACCGTTCACGCCCCCACGCCCTATAAGCAGACTGGCGGCTAATTTTCAAGACAAATGCGCATACCGGTACTTTGATCGGTGATGGCCTCCGCGGCATACTCGCTGGCTGTTTTGGCCTCAAGCCCGGCCTGGGTTGCCGTAGAGGGTTGCGAGGCTTCAGCGGATGCCTTTTTCATGCCTGAAAAATATTTATGGAATTTTCCGTGGATGATCGAGAGTAAATCCTGAGCTTCGTGTAATCCGCCTTGCACGTAGGTTCCGGTCAGGCGTTCCACAATGGCCAGCTGGATTTTTTGGGAGTAAACCTGGCACAAGTCCATAAACTCCCGTACCACCCGAATCATATCGTTCACTTTCACGGCCAGAAAAAACTGATCCGAAGGCTCCAGAATCATTAAATAGTTCATCGCTTTGGACAGGTACGGGTCCAGATCATAGTCGCGGCGCCTGGCCCGGGACTTGTAAAGGGCCAGGGCTTTTTCCTTGCCCAGACTTTTTAAGTCGTTGATACGAATGTGGGCATTGAAGTCACTTTCAGCGATGGAACACATCCCTTTGGCCAGGATCGAGCGGATATCCCCGGAAAACCCGAATAGAGAAGTCACGGCCTCTTTAACCGTGGGGTTTTTCTCGTAAAAACGAACATGGGCCATCTTGCTCAAAGATTCCATCGTTCAGGGAACACGACAATCAATGGTGTCAACAGCAAAGCATCGCAGGGAGGTACTAGTACAAATGGGCCACTCCTTCCATTTCTAAACCCCCGATTCCCCATATCCAAAAATTATTGTGTTTTCCTTAAAAACAACAGCGCGGCTCTCTTCTCCCTAAATCAGGCCTGCGGCCAGCAACAGGCCATAAGCCACCAACAAAATGCCAACAACCGTTTGCATCCAGGTCAAGGTCACTTTTTGCAGCCAGCGACTGCCCAGCCATGTGCCTAAAAAAGCGGAAGCTATGGCCCAAAGCAGCAACTGCCATTGGGCTGGATTCTGGAACAGTGCGTGATGCCCCTGAATCAGGGTAAAACCATACACCCCGATGCGGGCCATGTCCACCAGAACAGCGGCCAGTACGGTTGTCCCGATGAACGCCTCCTTATCCAGACCGACTCGAATTAAAAAGGCTGAACGAAACGCCCCCTGATGGCCGGTCAAACCGCCAAAAAAACCGGACAACACCCCACCCACGGGAATCCACTGCCGGGACAGGGTCAACGCCCTGAATTTCGGGCTCAAGTCCAGACTGGCAAAGACGATCATCAGCAAGCCGATGGTGAACCGAATGGGGGTTACCTGAAACCACTGCGCTTGCCAGTGGTATTGGAACAACGGGGGGAGCGCATTCAGGTACTGAAGCAGGAAAGCACCTCCAAAAGCGGCCAGGATAGCAGGCCTCGAGAACCTTAGCAACACCCCGACATGGGCGTGTCTGGCAAACAACATGGCCTTTAGCAGGTTGTTGGCTAAATGCACCATGGCCGTGGCGGCAATGGCGATGGGTGGTTCAAAAAACACCAGAAAGACCGGCAGCAGCAAGGTGCCCAGTCCAAAACCGGAAAACAGGGTGAGCAGGGAAATCAGTAGGGTCAAACCGCCCACAATCAGGAAAGCCAATGGAAAACATCTCCCTTGATGATGAACGCCTACTGTAATACAACCCAATCACGTTTGCACGGGCAGCCAAGATCCGCCTGAAAATGCAACAGGAAATCGACACAGCGCTGGCCGTCTGTTAAACATTGCCTGTTCTGGCAATAGGCGTACCTTGTATCAACCGATATAATTCCAGATTGGGATGATTAAGGGTTCATTTTTATGGAAATTCGTCAAACACGCTGTCCGAACTGCGGGAAACTTTCGGTGGTTACGCAGGACATTGAGGTCCTGTGTGATTCCGCGCTGCTTGTAAAACTGGAAAACCGCATTCAGTGCTGCTGCCAGCAATGTGGCTGGATGGACTTTCTGAACATTGACCTCAGTAATCCCACGACCGCTGCCTCCGCCACCCACTGTTAAAGACCGCTTCCACCGTTCAGGCACTAAATCCCACCAGACAAAAGGGAGATGGCTATGGAACCGGAATCCGCCCAGCTGATTTTACCCGCCAACCTGTATCGGCAATTCCACCGTTTGAAAAGCATAGGCCAGTTTCAAAGCGATGCGGACGTGTTGCAAGCCAGCTTGACCGCGCTGGAGCAGCAGTGGACACACCACCGCCTGGAAAGGGCTCACGGCAGAACGCCTTACATGTCCCGCCCTCCCTTGAGTATTGAAGACTATGACACCTGAGCGTGCCAATTCATCAGGGCGCTATCCGCGGGGCCTCCGGTGGCATCATCCAGACGAGCTATCGCCAGGCACTGATCGGATGCTTTACAGACAGCGGGCAAGATTTGCTGCTCCAGAAAGTTGGCCGCGGACTGGCAAAAGCTTTTAATCACCTTCTGGGCCTTCAAGGGGCCATCTGGCAGCGGTAAAGTCTCCTGAAACTGCTCCCGATACACCCGCATTTCGTGAATCAGTAAATACGCTGAAAAGGGAGCCTCCGCAAAGCGGGTATAAATGGCCTGATTCACCCCCAGGGTCAAATTGGCCAGCTTCCGTAAATCGGATTGATGACGGGCCACCAGCCGTCCCTGCTCTTTTAAAAAGCGGATGTGACCGACCAGTTCCACCTGCAAGTCCTGTATCGCCCTGTTCAAGGTTATGGCTCGGGTCTGTTTCTCTTCCGCCGTCCATGCCGGAGGTTGCGAAAGGGCGTGGGGATGCTTCCAGGAGGGCCACTGACCCACCCAGCTCTGCAAGTCCAGCAGCGGGAAGCCTTCGATATGCGCCCCCCCCCAGAGAGGCGTTCCACAGTTGCGCGGGACGCTCGCTTTTGGCGTTCAGAGCGGCCATCTCTTCCAGATGAATCAGGAAACTCTGGTAGGACTGCAAGGTGGGCAGCGGCTGACCATCCTGCCCCATGACCGTGGTCAAATCGTAAGGCGCCGTATACAAAGTTTCAGAGGCTTCCAGATCCAGCTGCCCCTTGTCGTTCAGGCGCATTTGAATGCCACCGGCGTA
>DAIDMR010000229.1 GCA_027448865.1 Vampirovibrio sp. | reverse complement strand
GTTTCCTTGGTAGTTTAGTGACAGGAAAACTCCCGTTCCCATTCCGAACACGGCCGAAAAGACTGCTCACCGCGACAATACTCGGACCGTAAGGTCCCGGAAAGATAGCGCTCTGCCAAGGGTTTATTTAAGAAAAAGCGTCAGTAGCAATACTGGCGCTTTTTGCTTTCGCGATGACAGATTTTTTTACCCAATCCCCAACCACCCCCTCCCCGACCGGAACCTCACTCAGCTTTTTGAGTCTTTAATCTGTAATTGTTGATTTTAGATGGATGAGGTTCCCGATGCGCCATATTGTGATCTATTGCTCTCTCTTTTTCTTGCTGGCTTCAGTCATTGAGTGTGTTCAAGCTGAGTCTCTCATCTTAACGGGGCCTGGGGTTAAGGTGGAAAAGCGTAATGGCTGGTTTGGCCGGGATTTTGTAAGTTATAGTGATGCCTTGGGCAACAAGGTAGAACGTTCTCGAGGGCTTTTTGGTAGACAGAGCAACCGAACGCGTGTATTTGGCGCAGAAACTGTTGTATCCCCTCGTGAAACGTCCGTAACAGCCCCGGATGGAACGTCGTTGATTCGTTCGCGTAACACGTGGTTCCATGGTAAGGAAACCCAGGTGGATGGGGGGGCTATATTGAATACATTCAAAAATATTCTGAATCCATAAAAAAAGGCCTTTACGGAAGTCAGGTTCAGATACATTTATTTCATTGGGAATTTCCCACAACAAATGTCCTGAGTTTCCGTAAAGGCTTAATCTTTGGATGAGGCTGAGGTGTTAAGAAGAACCCAATTACAGAGAGTAGTATAGCGAGCCGATTAATGATTGTATATTAAACAAATGGGTATTCAATGACTTCAGAATAATTTAATCGATGCAGATTGTTCGCCCTGGTGCAGGGGCAGCAGGAAACGGAAGGTGCTACCTTTGCCCAGTTCACTCTCAACGCTCAGTTTCCCTTGATGAGCTTCTATGATCTTTTTGGAAATATAGAGGCCCAATCCGGTGCCGATGTGTCTATACCGCTTGGCCATGGAGGCGTAGGGTTCGAATAGGGTCTTCTGGATGGTTTGTTCTATTCCCGGCCCAGTGTCAGCGACGGCCACCTGCACGCTATTCTCGTTTAAGTGGGTTCCTATTTCTATTTTACCGCCTTTGGGAGTGTAGTTAACGGCATTTTGTACCAGATTGTAAATCACGCGTTTGATTTCCAGGCCGTCCACTGGAATATTGGGAATATTGGAGTCCAGTTGCAGGGTTAGTTCCTGATTTTTTTCCTGTGCCAATCCAACCAAATCCAGATTGACTGTTGAGGCGATGAGTTCGTTGACATCAATGAGTTCCATTCTCAGCATCATGTGACCACTTTCAAACTTGAATGCGGTCAGCAGGTTGTCAACCATTTGGTACATAAAGCGGTTGGAGCGCAACATTTCCTGTATGACAGTGCTTTGCTCCTCTGTAATGGGCCCGAATCGTTCGTTTAACAGTAATTCAAAAATGCGAAACTCTGCCTTGATGGGGGTTTTCAGGTCGTGTGTCAGCGTGGCCACAAATTTTTCCCGCTGCTTCTGGTTTTCCAGCAGCACATCCAGAACTTTCCGATGCTCCAGTGTGTAACGTATGGCCCGCTCCAGCATGGGCGCGTCAATACGGTCTTTGACCAGATAGTCCCAGGCTCCGGCCTTCATGGCCTGGATGTCCACTTCACGATCCTCCTGACCGGTCAGCAGAATGATGGGCTGGGTGCAACCCTGGGCTATCGCTTCCTGCAGTAAATCCAGTCCCGTATGTTCATCCAGCCGATAATCGATGAGGTAGATGTCGTGATTCGCTTCCTCAATCAAAGCCAGACCCTGCGCATACGAACTGGCCCAGTCAAGCAGGTGGGTTCGCCCCACGATTTCCGAAATAATCCGGCGCGTGATGATGTATTCATCCTCATCGTCATCGACCAGCAAGACCCGGATGGGTTGTAATTCGGACTCGGCTTCAGATGGCCTGGGTAGGTAGCTCGACAATTTCAAACCAGTATTTCCCCAATATTTTCATGGCATTCAATAGCGAATCGTAAGAGATGGGCTTGGTCATAACAGAATTAACACCCAGTGCATACGAACGTATAATGTCCTCTTCCTCTTGCGAGGTGGTGAGAACCACCACCGGAATATGCTTTAGCGATGGCTCCTGCTTGATGATTTCCAGCACCTCCATACCGGTTTTTCGAGGCATATTCAGATCCAGCAGGATTAAGTCGACCGGCGGGTACTTTTTATTGCTAAACCTGCCACGATGGTGCAAAAAATCCAGTACCTCTTCCCCGTCCTCGGCATAGGAATACAGACCAGAAGGGATATTGCGGTTTAGTGCTTCCCGGATGATTTGCCGGTCATCGCAGTCATCATCGGCGATGAGGATATGCGGTTTTTTAGCGCTGTTGTTGTGGTTACTCAATGCGATCATCCTACCGGCTAATGGACGTACAATCTATTACTTCTGATAAATGGGAAGGGAGATGATAAAAGTAGTGCCTTCGCCCGGTTGGCTTCTGGCGGTGATATGGCCGTGGTGGAGTTCAACAATCTTTTTACAAGTGGCCAGGCCAATTCCCGTCCCTGAAAAACTGGAAGCCGTGTGCAGTCTTTGGAAAACCTTGAAAATACGATCCAGATATTTTTCATCAAATCCAATGCCGTTATCCTGAACGGAAATTTCCAGCATAGGCACTTCATAAGAATGAAGTTGATACTGTATTAAATTACCATAAATATGAATATGCGGGCATACCCCGCTTCGGCGAAACTTCAGGGCATTGTGGATTAAATTTTTAAATAAAATTTGCATCTGGGCTTCGTCGGCCTCAATCACGGGTAGGGGATCGATCCGGATGGTGGCCCCGGTTTGTTTTAACTCCGCCTCAATTTCAAAATGAATACCGGGCAATAACAGATTGAGATTGATGGGTTTAAATTCCGGATTCTGGGGGGTGACACGCGAATATTCCGAGAGTGCCCTGAGCAGATCCTGCATGCGTGAAACACCTGCCTGTAAGCGTTGAATGTCCTGTATGGACGCTTCCTGAAGCCCTTTTTCCTCCCGCTTGCTGAAGCGCTCTGTATAAAAGGCAATCTTCCGCAAGGGTTCCTGTAAATCGTGGGCGGCAATGGTGGTAAACTCTTCCAGGCTTTTTTTACTCAGTATCAGGGCTTCGCGCTCTCGTTGCAATTCTTTTCGCACGGTAATATCCCGAATAATGGCCGTGGCCATCATGCTACCCTCGCCGCCTTCCCAGGTAGACAGGGAAAGTTCCAGCGGAAAAGTGTCCCCATTTTTTTTCAATCCCTGCAATTCCAGTAATTTACCGCTCAGTCGGGATTCGTGTGTCTCCTTCACCCGATGCATGCCCTTCAGGTGTGCTTCCCGGTAAACGGGGGGAATCAGGGCCACAAGACTGGTTCCGGTCAGCGCTTCGGGCTCGTACCCAAATATGCGGTTGACTTGCGTATTGGCGGACACGATGACACTCTCCATATTGGCGACCAGGATGCCATCCATGGCAGACTCAACAATGGTTCGGTATCGTCTTTCGGAAAGGCGCAGGGCCTCCTGAACGTCCCTTAGTTCTGTAATGTCCTGGGCCTGTAACACCAGCAGGTTGGGCTCTTGCTCAATGTTATACATAATGGCGACAGAGACCAGAACCCAGATCCCGTGGCCGTCTCGATGCCGGAGGGTTTTCTCAATCTGATAGGAAGATCGCCTTTTTTGAAGTAGCTCCTGGTACAGTTCGTTTTCGGCTTCGGTAATGTCCTCGGTATACAGAATACGAACGGGTTGTTGCCTTAATTCCGCTTCGTGATATCCCAGCATATTTTGCAAGGCCTGGTTCACCCCCTGAATGTCGCCATTAAAATCCACCAGCACCTTGCCCACTGGGCTAAGTTTAAAAATTTCCCGGAAGCGCTGCTCGCTTTCCGCCAGCGCTTGCAGGGTCAGCTTTTGCTGCCGGGTCAGGATGACCCCAACAAGGGT
>DAIDMR010000228.1 GCA_027448865.1 Vampirovibrio sp. | reverse complement strand
GCCCCTGATTGGCATTCGTACAGAATCCAGCTGGTTGACCCAGCTGATGCAAATCCCCATCGATCACGTGCTGGTCAGTGAGCGCTTGGTGGTCACCGAACGGCACACCGGCCCCTTCGTGGGTTCCGATCACTTACCGGTGGTTGTGCAACTGGCCGTTGACCCCAGCGCGTCAATCCCTCACAAACCCCACTCCATTTAAGACTGACTTCACCCCACGCTTGTCACTGGGTGGGTACAGCCCCTTCAACAGGGATGCTGGCTGGAAGGATGGATGATGGCTGGATGCTGCCTACAGCACAAACAGGCTCTTGACCATGTGCTTCATGTAAGCCACCCGATCGGAACGCTCGGTCATAACCCGATTGGCCGTCTGGGTGCCCACCTCGTGCAGCAGAAACAAAAAATTCATGGCATGCTGGGCCCGGGCCTTGGGATGGGGCGCCTTGGCCACGGCCTTGGCCAGCGATTGAATGGCCTCTTCCTCCAACATGACCAAATCCTTGAATCCAATGACCTCTTCCACCAGTTTATGCTGATTCTTCAGTGATTTTCCGGCAATCACGCTATCGGCCAGCTTGCGAGCGGTCTCCCGATTCAATTGCCCGTCTCCGGATAAGTCCCGAACCGACGGAATACGCGGTAACATCTCCGAAGGCAGGACTTTCAGCACATAAGCGGCCATGACCCGTTTGCCGTGCCAGGTTTTCATCGCCTGATTGATCACGCACTGCCCCACGTTATCCCGAAGAAACAGGGCCCGCATGTGATTTTGCTTCACCTGCTCGGGGCTGCTGCCCTGGTTGGCTTCATCCAGCGCCTCGGCAATGGCCCGATCCGCCGTCAAAATATCCCAGGGCGTTCTCACCTTGCCCATCAGCTCGGCGCGCTCCGGAAAATGCTTGCCTTCAATGGCGCTTTTGGCCAAACGCAGGGCTTCCCCATGATTTAAACGGCAATACGGATGAGGCTCCTCATCAATGGAGCCATCCGTGCGGCAGGCAGGCCCAGTCATGGTGAAGCCGGAGGCCGCCTTTGCCTTTTGGGAAGAACGAGCCTCCCCTTTATGGCCCGATTTGTTCCAGCCAGCCTGGTTGGTAATCTCCAGGCCACCGGAGCGGGATTCCTGTTTTTGTGAGAACGTTGGAGCCACCTGCAATGGATTTTCGCTTCGCAAGCGCAGCGGCCTGATAAACCCGCTCTTCAGAGCGGCGGACGAAGCCTCTCCCGATTTGGACGGCCTGAAGTGCTGCTCTGTGGACTGCTGATAAGGCACACTCACACGTGTTAATACGTTCATATCGATGAAACCCTCCCTCACAAAATTTCAAGAGCCCCCAACGTTATTGAATGAATCCCAATACAAATAGAGAACCCACTTAACTATTGAATCGCTATCTGGATACTTACAAAGAGAAGACTGGATTATAGCACAACCAATACAATGTCAATATTATCTGGAGGCTATATGCAATAAGCGCGCTTAAGGCGACTGATCCTGAAACAGGGCGGCCACAGCATCCCGGCGCAGCACCAGAACGGCGGACAAGCCCAGTATAAAACCCAACGGCGGCAGGCATAAGCACTCCGCGCAACTCAGCACCATGCAGCTCAGCCGATTTTTACGACGAAACAGGCACCAGCCGTTTAACCCCATCACGCTGACCTGAATTAAACCCAAAAGCAAGCCCGCCAGCAACAGCTGAGGAGCCAGCGGCTTGAACAGCACCATGACCTGATAGTACCGGGGCCCGATGAGCAAGGGCAGGGCATACATCAACAAAACCAGCAGGAGGAAACCAGCGGTAATTAAACCATGATAAACTCCCAGCAAGCGCAAATGCTCGTCATTACGATCTACCAGTTGTGCAAGCGGTTTTGAGGAATAAGACATGACTGTATCGAATGAATCCAGTATTCAGCGAGGAAACACGAGTAGCGGAGAAAGGGTGCTATCTCCGGGACAGCCTTCTCTCTCATAAATTATCACAAAGGTGCTTTCCCCAAACACAACAATTCCTGTCATCAGCCCCATGACCGGCCTTATAACTGGGGAATGGCCTGATCCACCTTTTTAACCTGAGCAATATGCCGCAAATCCAGCCAGATTCCTTTGGCTTTCAGGAAAAATTCCACGCTGCGGGTCAGGTACTTACGGCTCAAATCGGCAGGCATATCCTGGGCCAGGGCTTTGTAGAGCTGGCCAATCTCAAAGGCGCAAGCCGCTATTAAAGGTTGCCAGCGAGCCTGAACCACTTGCGGCCACAAGGGCTCCAGCACCTTGCCAGCTTCTTTGGGTTGCCCCTTGGCCAGCAACGCCCGAGCGCAAAGCAGGCTTAACTGAATCACCTCGTACCGGTTCTGAATATCCGGCTTTCGGGCCACTTCCAGCGCCTTCATGGCAATTTCATAGGCCACATCCAGATTGTTCAGGGACAACTCGAACTCGGCCAGAAAGCGCCATCCCAGCAAAGCTGCGGACGCAAAGCGATATTCCGAACTCAGCCCGATGGCCTGCTCCATTAACTGGCGTCCTTCCCGGATTTTACCCATACGCCCGGTAATATAACCGGCATAAGCCTGTGACAGCACCCAGGTGAGATAGTCCCGAGCCGCTTCCGCTTTGGACATCACCGTCAGCACCAGCTGGGAGGCGCTGGTCCAATCCTCCTGCTCGCAGTGATACATAATCGCCAGCAGCCCCCACTGGGCCAAAAACCAATCGGAGTCCGGCATTTGCTCAATAGCGTTCAGCAGACTGTCTGCTTCCCGGTTACAGCTCTCAAAGTGCCCATTGCGCAAATGCACCTGAGCCAGGATCAGGCGCAGGGCAATACCCAACTCCTCCTGCCCAGCCGATGCGGCCAACTGCCGGGTCGCTTCCAGCTCAGACAAGGTCGAGGGCTCACACTGGGCCAGTAAAATCTGGGCCTTGAGCAAGCGGGCCTGCATAAAGGCTTCCATAAAGTCAGGATGCCCGCCGCCGTGGGTCTGAACCATCGGCTCCAAAATTTGCGCCATGATCTCACGGGCCTGATGGAGTCTCCCCAGCGTGTAGAGATATTCCATGCGGTTCATTTGCAAAGTGGCCACTTCCAGCGGATAAGCGGCAGCATCAATCAGCGAGAGCGATTTTTCCAGCGTGGACAGCGCCTGCGTGTAATCCCCCGCATTTTCAAAGGCCGATGCCAGAAACCCCAACGGCTCCAATTGCTTGATGGGGTCGCCTTCCTGCTCCCGGGCCTCACACACCCACCCCAGCATCCGAACCGCAAAGTCGGCGTCCTCCTCCATGTTGAGAACCCCGGCGCTTTCCAGCATGCGCAGGGCCAGTTCCCGGTTCTGCGTCCTGGTCTCCTCCGTTTGGGACATCAGATCCAGCGCATGAAACAACGCCATATTCAAACCAGTCAGCGATCCCACCTGACCGCAGTAAATACCGGTCAGGTTCCAGTAGGTGATGGCCCGGTTCAGCAGATGCCCGCGCTGGGAATGGTGGGCCAGCAGGGCGGCTGGCACGGTAAGGCCCCGGTTGAAGTCCCCTTCCAGGGCTTCGCTAATCAACTGGTGCATTTGCTCCCGAAGCCCATCCTCAATGCCCTGATAAACGAACGACCACAACATACCATGACGAAAACGACCGCTATTGGCCGCGTCCGGAATCAGGAAGCCGTGGTTGAACAACAGGGTCAAGGCCTCGTTAAACGCCTCCTCGTCCATTTGGGCCAGGGTATACAGCAGGTTCACCGCAAATTTTTCGCCCAGAATACTGGCCAGTTGCAACAGGTACAAGCTCTGTTCGTTCAGGAAGGACAGGCGTTCGGCAACCACCTCCCCAAGTTGATCGGACAAGATTAAATCCGCCGGGTTAAAGTCCGCATTCACCAGAAACTTGCCCGTGTCGGGATCCACGATCAAGGCCTCTTTCAGGTGCATCAACCGCAAGGCCTCTTCCAGATAAAGGGGGAGCCCCTTGGCCTGACGGGTCAGAAGGCTCGTCCATTGGGATGGCAGTTGGGACAACTGGCCGCCCAGGGGCCCATCATCCAGAA
>DAIDMR010000227.1 GCA_027448865.1 Vampirovibrio sp. | reverse complement strand
AACCGGGAAGGGAGAGGCGATTGTCACCGCACTGGGCCAGCAGACCGTAATGGGTCGCATTGCCGCGCTGGCCCAAAAAACAGAAAAGCGGGAATCCCCCTTCACCCGCCGCTTAAACGCCTTAAGCCTGCAACTATTTTTCATCACCCTGGCTGTGGTTGCCCTGATTATCGGGATTGGCCTGGCCCGACACATTCCTGTCATGGAGCTGGTGCAGGTTGGCCTGGTGATTGCCATTGCCGCGTTCCCGGAAACCATTCCCGGACTGGCCAGCCTCATTCTGTCTCTGGGGATTGGGCGCCTGAATGAGAACAAGGTCATTGTCAAAAATTTTCAGGCCCTGGAAACGGTGGGTGACCTGAGCGTGATTTGTACCGATAAAACGGGAACACTAACTGAAAATTACCTGCTGCTGGACAAGCTGTACCTACCGGAAATGGGCGCTATCACCTACGAATCGAAGTGGCAAACCGGGGAGGGCATACCAACCCGCTCGGTGGAAGAATGCCTGCGCGTGGGGCGCCTGAATAACGGCACCCTGCTGGAGGGATTACGCAGCGCCCTGATGGGAGACCCCATTGACGTGGCCCTGTACCGGGCCGCACCGGCCAGTCTGGAGGCGGGTTACCATGCCCGCCTGACCATTCCGTTTGATCCGGTCACCCTACGCTCGGCCACGCTGTGCGAAACACCCGAGGGACAAACGGTTTCCATGATCAAGGGTGCGCCGGAATCGGTGATGGAACAATGCCGGTTTTATATGAAGCCCGATGGAACACTGGCTGAAATGACCCTGTCCCAACGAACCGAGTTTTTGACTTTAAACCGCACGCTGGCTTATGAGCATAATCTGCGCGTGGTGGGGTTTGCCCAGAATCCGATTCTGGAGAATGATGACAGCGGCCCTTACGCCAACGCCATTTTCATTGGCTGGGTCTGCTTGCTGGATCCCCCCAAGCCCGGCGTGCGCAAGGTACTCAGCGCGTTGAAAGACACCGGGGCGCGCATGATCATGATTACCGGTGATCAAAAGGCCACCGCCGAAATGACCGCCCGGGAGCTGGGGCTCATCGCTCGCAATGCCGATGAGGTCTGGCTGCGTTCGGACTTGCAGGCCTGTGAATCCGCAACGATTCCGGAAACCGTCAAAGTCTTTGCCCGCACCAAGCCGGAAGAAAAACTGGCCATTGTGGAGTCCTTACAGCAGGGACATCAGGTGGTGGCCATGGTGGGAGACGGGGTCAACGATTCCCCGGCCCTGCAAAAAAGCGATGTGGCTATTGGTATGGGGCTGCAAGGCGCCCAAACGGCCAAGGATTGCGCCGATATTATTTTGATGAACGACCGGCTGGACGGCATTGTGTTTGCCATTCTGGAAAGTCGTATTGCCCGGCGTAAAATTCAGTCCTGTTTACAGTACATCCTCAGCTGCAACCTGGGCATGATACTGTGGGTGGCCGCTTCGGCATTGTTAGGCTTTGGCTTACCCCTGACCGTGATGCACTTGCTGTGGCTCAGTCTGGTGGTGGTTTCCATTCCCGCGCTGGTGTTGGCCATTCAGCCACCGCCCGCCCTCGCTATCGAGGATTTAAACCCCAGCGATGACAGTGCCCTGAACGCTGAGGACTGGCAGCCCAAAACCGCTTCGGACAAAACCGCTCAGGGTTTTAGAAATCTACAGCCCCTCAGTCGGCAAGACGCCGTGAATGTTCTGCTGTGGGGCGGGGTCATGGCGGTGAGTGCTTTCGGCAGCTATGCCCTGTGCCTGTATCTGCTGAAACTGACGCCAGCCATTGCGGCGACCGCCGCGTTCTGGACGTTGGCATTCAGTCAGACTGTGCATTTGTTCAATGTGCAAACGGCCCAACCCTCTGTGTGGCAGGCCAGCCCGGTCAAGCTAGCCGATTTGCTTCACACGCCCATTACCTGGGTTGTCCTGCTGTTGACCCTGGTCTTGCAAGCCCTCACTGTCTACACGCCCATCTTTAACGCGATCATGGGCACGGCGCCGCTACCCTGGGTTGCACTGGTCTTTGCTTCCCTGTCCAGCCTGATGATCACGGTATTTTCCCTGAAAAAACAAGGTTAATATGCGGGCACAGCACCCAAATCAGAGCCCTGCGCCAAGGGCGATGACCTGCGCAAAGTCTCAACCTGAACCTGACCTGCGGACAGGGGACTGAGCTTGAGGGTAAACGCATAACCCATCAGACTGGCCGGTACCATGGATTCCAGAAATTGAAGATGCCGTGCCTGCCCCTCCTGACTCAAGGCAAATTTGGCCTGAGCGTCCTGAGGACTCAGGTAAACATCAATCACACTCTCGCCATCGCTGTCCGCCACGCCGCGAATGCCAAACGTCATCCTGACGGTTCCGCAAACCCGATAGGCCTGATAAAAAGACCTCGCCAAAGTGGCCAGTGTTTCCGCTTCAATCTGATGCAAGGCTTGGTGCACGGGAAAACCTCCCTGAATCATGGGGTTAAATAAAGTCCAGCGTGGTCAGGATGCGGACAAGAGTTGCATGTGATGGAGGGAAATCAGGAAAAGGACAACGCCCGACAAAATGGTGAAATAAATTTTCAGGCTCTCAGCCAGGCTCAGCCTCTCCTGATCCAGACGTTGGTAGTGCAGACCGGGAGACAAGGTTGAATGCAATGCTTTCATAAATGCCCTCCTCCTTTCAACAAAGTTCTGTTCCTGGTTCTTTTTGGGCTTTTTAGGACTTTTGGCTCTGGTTCAGACTGCTGGTTCTGGCATCTTGTTGCTGAATGGATCTTTCAATCACTGGATCGATAACAGACGCCAGTTTGGGACGGTTCGAGTTGTAGCAGCTGCTGGCGTTTGGGGATAGCAAGCGATTTTAATCCAGACAGTAAATTACAGGAAATTGCTTGTAGGCAATGACTGGAGCGGTGATGGCAGTTTCAGGCTCAATCAAGGATGTCAGAATTGAATTCCTGCGTTTTATTATCAAAAATTGCAGATTCAATCACTATTGGCCACCCGGGCAGTTTACCCATTACACTATCAGGCGGTAATGAATCCAGAAAGGTAAACAAAAAGACTCAGGCCTTGCGTAAAAAGTAAAAAGTTGCGTAAAAAGTAAAAAAAGTGTGGCTAAAAACCCAAAATCATTTTCAGTCCAATAACCAGCAAGGTGCCCCCAAAAATCTGTTTCAGGATATGGGTGGGGAGAACGATGGCCAGCTTGGCCCCGAAAAAATTGCCCAGCACAAAGCCCAGACAAATCAAACCCGCCACTTTCAAGTCCACATAGCCGTGGCGATAATATTCCAAGGCGCCCAGCAAGCCAATGGGCAAAACCAGCAGGGCCAAAGTCGTCCCCTGGGCGGCCTGCTGAGAGAACCCGAACAAAAAGACCAGCGCTGGCACCAGAATAATGCCGCCACCAATGCCCACCAGTCCACTGAATGCGCCAGCCACAAGCCCCAGCAAGGAAAGATACAGAAAAACCACGGAGCGCTACCCCTGCCAAACAATAAGCCCTAGTGTATCACTGATTCGGGATTCAGCCCCACAAGGCGGAACACGGGTTTCCATCCCTTGTTTCGATGAGAAGCCTGTTACCAGCACAGCAGTGCCTCAGAGATGCCTTGGGTGCTGCACAGTGTCACCGCGCAGCAGCGCCTCAGAAAGACATTGGGTGCTGCACAGTTTGACCATGCAGCACCCAAGGCAGGCTTCCAGAATCAATCAGATTTTTTGGCCGTTCTCGTAGCGATCCAGGTTCATCACCTTGGTCCAGGCGGCAATAAAATCTCGCAGGAACTTTTCCTTGGCATCCTGCGAGGCGTAGACTTCCGCCACGGCCCGAAGCTCGGAGTTGGAACCAAAAACAAGATCCACCGGCGTGGCTGTCCATTTGCGCTCACCGGTCTTGCGGTCATAGCCCTCATACAAGCTGTCCGAGCCAGTGGCCTTCTTCCACTGGGTGGACATATCCAGCAAGTTGACAAAAAAGTCATTGCTCAACGTTCCCGGACGACTGGTGAACACGCCTGCCGGAGACTGCTGGTAATTGGCGTTCAGGCTACGCATGCCCCCCACCAGAACGGTCATCTCGGGTACGCTCAGATTCAACAGGCTGGCCCGCTCCACCAGCATTTCCGCGGGAGATTTGGGATTATCCTGCCCGTAGTAATTGCGGAAGCCGTCAGCGGTCGGTTCCATTACAGTAAAGGCGTTCACATCCGTTTGTTCCTGCGAGGCGTCCGTCCGGCCCGGTTTGAAAGGAACGCTCACCGACTTGTATCCGGCGTCCTTTGCCGCTTTCTCAATAGCGGCAGCCCCGGCCAGTACAATGGTGTCCGCCAGAGAAACCTGCTTGCCGTTTTTCAGTCTGGCGTTAAAGCCCTTCTGAATGGCCTCCAGTCGGGGAAGCACCTTGCTCAGCTCTTCCGGGTTATTGACCGGCCAGTCTTTTTGAGGGGCCAGACGAATCCGTCCGCCATTGGCGCCACCCCGCAGGTCTGTGCCCCGGTAGCTGGCCGCCGAGGCCCAGGCCACTCGAACCAGTTCAGGCACGGTCAAGCCGGACTTCAGAATCTCAGCCTTGAGGGCCTTCACATCGGCATCGTCAACCAACTTGTAATTGGCGACCGGTACCGGATCTTGCCACAGAAGTTCCTCTTTGGGCACTTCCGCACCCAGATACCGACCCCGTGGGCCCATATCACGATGCGTCAGCTTAAACCACGCCTTAGCGAAGGCGCGTTCAAATTCCTTGGGGTTTTCCTGAAAGCGCTTGGCGATTTCCCGATAGGCCGGATCAAACTTGAGGGCCAGATCAGTGGTGAACATCATCGGCGCATGCCGTTTGGACGGGTCGTGGGCATCCGGTACCAGTTTGGCAACCGATTCGTCCTTGGCCACCCATTGAATCGCCCCGGCGGGACTCTTGGTTTGTACCCAGTCAAAGGCAAACAGGTTATCCAGATACTGAGTGGTGAACGCGGTTGGATTAAAGGACCAGGCCCCTTCCAGTCCGCTGGTCACCGTGTCGCCTGCGTTGCCTTTGCCGCACTTGTTTTCCCAGCCAAAGCCCTGCTTCTCGATCCCGGCGGCGGCAGGCTCCGGCCCTACACAACTGGCAGAATGCGCCCCGTGGGCCTTCCCAAAGGTATGACCGCCCGCAATCAGGGCCACGGTTTCCTCATCATTCATGGCCATGCGTCCAAAGGACTCCCGAATGTCCTTGGCCGCAGCCAGCGGATCGGGCTTACCGTTGGGGCCTTCCGGGTTCACGTAGATCAAGCCCATCTGCACCGCGGCCAGCGGATTTTTTAATTGGCCGTCCTTGTTGTAACGCTCACTGGCCAAAAATTTGGTTTCAGGGCCCCAGTAGACCAGATCAGGCTCCCAGTCATCCACCCGTCCGCCTGCGAAACCAAAGGTCTGGAATCCCATATTTTCCAGCGCCACGTTGCCGGTTAAAACCATCAGATCGGCCCAGGAAATTTTGTTACCGTACTTCTGTTTGATGGGCCACAACAAGCGGCGGGCCTTGTCCAGATTGGCGTTGTCAGGCCAGCTGTTGAGCGGCTCAAATCGCTGCTGTCCGCCGTCCGCTCCGCCACGGCCGTCTGTCAAACGATAGGTTCCGGCACTGTGCCAGGCCATGCGGATAAAAAACGGACCATAATTGCCATAATCCGCAGGCCACCAATCCTGAGAGGTGGTCAGTAACTCATTAATATCTTTCTTAACCGCTTGCAAGTCCAAACTGTTAAACGCTTCAGCGTAGTTAAAGGTTTTCCCCAGGGGATCGGACTCCGAATTGTGGCGGCGCAGTGCGCTCAGGTCAAGCTGGTTGGGCCACCAGAACTGGTTAGTCCTGGGCTCGCCTTTGTCCAGGGTCTCGCTGAGGGCAAAGGTCGAAGCCAGGGAAATCCCCAATAAGCTCATCAACACAGAGGCTCTTAACACCCATTTCATGTTCATGGTTTAAATCACCTTTTCTATTTCAGAACGGGAGAATCAAATGCTAGCTACTATGATACACCCTTCCGTAACATCCTGATCCGCATTCCAAACAGCCACAGCAACCCGCCGTCCAGCCCCTAAAATCCAGCCTTCTCCCCAATGATGGCCTGCCAGACCACTGCACACCAGCCGGAGACTGCACATGCCAACGCACCCCCTGACACACCGTCCCCAATGCAAAGCAATTCAAAATTAAAATCCCGCGCAAACGCATCCCCCATTCCAGACACGAGCTTTTCTGGCATAATAGGGAAAACTAGATCCTCCACGAAGGCAAAATCGGGAACACAGGCAATTGACAATGATCAGACTCGACCCCAAGCGATGGAACGCCCTGATTGGGCTGATTGTCTATGTGGTTCTGGGCCTGTTCACCCCTGAGTCCCTGGCCGCACTCACCCTTATTGTGGATGGGCCCCACGCCCTGACGGTTCAGGCGGATGCCAAGGGAAACGAGTCGCTGGTGCTGCATCACCATGACCTTGCCATCTCAAAAGCGGCGGAAAACCGGTTTCACCATCACCACCCCGATAAACCAGACCATAAGATTCTGCTTTCCAAAACGGATTCCAGACCGTTTATCGCCAACGAAAACCGATTAACGCTTTCGCTTGAGCCAACCAGCGTCGTTCTAGTCGGCCTTCTTCTCATTTCCAACCTCATAACGGGCCAAAAAACATCCCTTCACCATTTATACGCCCATCCACCGCCGACCGGTCAGGCGCTGCGTTTCCGTCAAACCGTCGCTCTACTCATTTAAATCAACTTAATCCGCTTTGATTGTCTGCAATCAGGTCGAACTTTGCCTGAGCTTGCCCATACCCATCCATAGTCACACCCACAGTCAAAGGATTAAGGAGATTTTTGTTTGCGCTCTCCATTGTTCAATGTTTTACCACTCGTTTTAATAATCGGCATGGCTGTCACCATACCTGCCCGGGGCTGGTCGGAGACACCACCGGTCATCACCCTGGAGGCCGCCATTGAAATGGCCGGGCGTAACAACCTGAATTATCAAGCAGCGTTGGCCCAAAAAGAGATCAGTCAGGCCCAGATCACCACAGCCAAGGCACGATTGAACCCCATGCTGGTTTCCGATAACGGTGTTGCCGAAAAAACCTATCGGTTAGGTCTGCAACAAACCCTGGAATTGGGCGGCAAACGCAAAAAGCGGATTGCGGTCGCTGAAACCCAGGGCAAAATTACGGAAGCCACCACCAATGCCCGGTTTCTGGAGCTCCGGATTGGCGTCAGAAAAGCCTACACAG
>DAIDMR010000226.1 GCA_027448865.1 Vampirovibrio sp. | reverse complement strand
AAACCCAAAATCAAGCATTGTCCCAAAATCAACCAGTGGCCAGTGAACCCATTCACCGATAGCGCGCTCCAGTCGGAGCGCCCACCAGAACAACTCCCTCAGGTCTATACCGGACGCCTGCCCTGTCTACCCAGAGATTTCCCCAAAGCGTCCCCGGACCTCAAGCCGATTCCGGGAGCCGACAACGCCTTCGGCAGCCGTAAAACCGCTTTCCACGGCCCCGTTCATAAAACCGGCCCAGTCCACACTACAATGTTCACCGGCGAAGAACAGCCTGTCATTCAACTCGGGCTCGCCCGCCGCACCCATCAAGGTGGTGTACTGACCGGGACGAGGGCAACTATAACTTGCTTTAGCCCAGGGGTGGCGGGACCAGTTCATCAGAATCTGCTGACCTGTATAAGCCCGGGTCGCCTGACCCTTGAAGAGTTGTTCCAAGTCCGCCAAAGACTTGCGCCATTGATCATGATTGGCGGACAAACCAGCCAATCCGCCCAGGAAATTGGTGAGAATACCATTTTTTCCTGCTTGCAGCCTGCTGGTTTCCCAGTAACACTGGCTTGGCCAGTCTGTAAACAACTCTCCGGTACTGGAGGGATACGGTGCTGCGGGATTCAACCAGAAACGACTGTCAAACGTCAGCATTTGCTTGCTGTTGGTGCCATACCCCCACTCGCGGATGGCCTGGAGCTTGCGTGGGGAGACCCCCAGCGTCTCAACGCCTCCAACCTGCCGCAGGATCGAAAAAGGAATGGCTAGAATGGCTTGCCCGGCTTTCACTCTGCGCTTCCGGCGCCGGTGGTGGAAAGTCAGGGTTAGTGACTGGCCGTCATCCCCCACATGGCTGAGCTTATACCCGAAGTGAACAGGAACTTTGCCACGAATAGCAGCGTATAAAGCATCCACCAGCGTGCTGTTACCGCCCTGAATGCGCATGGCCTCGTCACTCTCCCCAAACATGCGGAACCCACCGCTGGCATCAGGGTCAATCAGCAACAGCAAATTCAAGGCGGATTGATCCTGCGGATCAAGGCCGTACTCGCCTGTGTAAGCCGCTTTAATCACACCTTTGAGCCATTCAGGAACTGCTTCCAGACCGTCCAGATACTCCTGCAGTGACATCTGATCCAGCCACTCCGCCCCACAAGGCTCCTGATAGGTGGGAATACGCACCTCTCCATCGGGGAAAATCCGTTTCAAGTCGCGGGCTAAAGCCTTGGCTAGGGACTGAAAAGCCTGTATAACATCTTGTTCTGTCTTCACGTCCGAGCCATTCAGGAACAAAGCAGGCTCAATATTCTCACCGGGTTCCGGAAAACGCTCCAAAGGAACAGTTAACGCCTGACATAAGCCAATCAGGGCCTCATGATTGGTGTCCACCAGCTCCCCGCCCAGTTCTACAAACATGCCTTTCCCGTCAACATTACGTCGCGTGAACACACGTCCGCCCACCCGGTGGCTGGCCTCGTAAATTTCACAGGGAACGCCCAACTGTGTCAGGCGATAGGCGCTGACC
>DAIDMR010000225.1 GCA_027448865.1 Vampirovibrio sp. | reverse complement strand
AGCTAATTATTAACTCCTTAACCAGCTTGCTCAGCAAATCCGCCTGCGCTTGGGTCATGGCGGTTTATGGGGATGATGATCTGTGGAGGTGGGATGCAGAAGAGGCATATTGGGAGGCTTATGACCGTTCAGATGGATCTTTTGAGCGTGCGGAAGCGGCTTACAGGAGCGCACTATCCGTGGGTAACGATCCTTCTGATGCTGGTTTGGACGAACTGTATGCAACGACAGCCAAGAGTTATACAGATCTCATAAAGAGTGAGATGGCATTTTATGATCATCCAGATATCATATTAACTGAGTTGTTATGGGCCGCTGATGAAAGGGGACTTCTGGACAAACCAGAAGTGAATGATTTACTTAATAAAGTGGCTATAGAAGCTTACCGGGATAACAGCGCAGAGGGCTGATGCTGCGCTGTTTTCTGCAAAGTGCTTCAGGTTGCGTATTTTCTGTGTGGGCCAGATGATTCTCCCCCTGGATTTTGATAACAATGGCGGATTCAAGGATTGGCAGTTAAATGTTTTGTGTTTAACTCAGAATGCCGCTTGATATTCTGCTGATGCGTAATGGTGAATTTTATTGGCTTTTTAAGTGTTCAGTTATTTTTGAGTGTTAATGTTCTGTCACAGTTGCTTCAGTTTTATGGTTCCGCTTCCGATAGTGCTTCTGTTGAGTTATCCAGGTGTGCTGCATATATGCGGCCAGCTTCTTTGATCAATTGATGGGTGGGTACAGTTTGATAAACAAGAGAACTTCTAGGAGACGAATGCCGGGCTCCACGGCCACTGAAATGGGGCTGATTGGGGCGGTGGTGCTGGTGGCCACCATCGGGTTGTGGTTTTTGCTGGGTAACGGGTTGAAACAGGCATTGGGGATGGTTAAGTCGGACATGCTGGCGCAGATCTCCAAGACCAATGGCACGACCGCGGTGGAGTACGAGCAACCTCCCCCGCTCCCTCCACCGGCCCTGGATGCTCCGCTCCCCGAGCCAGTTGAACCGACCCCAACCGTAGTGACAGTGGGGAGTAACGGGAACGAGGGCCAAGCGGAGACTGATAGGGCTTTGCAGGCCTTAATTGAGCGTTCTTTGCAAAAAGGCACCATGACAGAAGCGCAGGCGGATTTGTTCAAGGCCTATGTCAAACAAGCAACCCGAGTGATGAATATAGAAAAACTCCTCGATGATACAGCGACCAAGGCTCAAGAGGATTTTGAGGTAATTTCCAGAATGGAAGTTCAGTTTGAGGGGAAAAATTATCTGGTTCCTGAATTGGCGGCGAAAGCCGGTTTGGAATGGGATACTGAGTATTCTGGTTTTTATCCTGCTACATATGACGATGAACAATCGGAATGGGCTGTTTGCAATGCTATGTTCGAACAGCTCGAGGAAAGTGGGATCCTGGATGAGCCGGAAGTAGACGAATTCATGATGACATTTTGGAGATCTCTTTGGTTGTTTTAAGTGAATTGGCGCCACAGGGTTGCTGATTTTCTGAATGCGTTCTGTGGGCTTACCGGGCTTTGCCATCTGTCTCCGGATTTACCCGGCATTGATGGCTGAATGAGTGATAATAGGATGTTAATTTTATGTAATGGTTACTTCAGTCTGGCCTGTCCCTTCCGATAACTTTTGCATGAGGCAAGGTAAGAGCGCAGCCTGAATGCTAAAGGATTGTTTCATAGCCCGGTGGGTGGGTAATGCCCGGATTTACAGGACGGGTTTCAGGAGCCGGATTCCGGGCTCCACAGCCACTGAAATGGGGCTGATTGGGGCGGTGCTGCTGGTGGCTACCATTGGGTTGTGGTTTTTGCTGGGCAACGGGTTGAAACAGGCATTGGTGATGGTCAAGTCGGACATGTTGGCGCAGGTCTCCAAGGCCAACGCTACACCTTTGGGGCAGCAAGAACTGCCCAGTGTACTGCCTCCACCAGCCCTGGATGCTCCCGTCCCTGAGCCCGTTGAACCGACGCCAACCGTTATTACAGCCGGGAGTAACGGGAACGAGACCTATGCTAAGACTGATAAGGCCTTACAGGCCTTAATTGAGCGCGCTCTGAAAAATGGCACCATGACGGAAGCGCAGGCGGACTTGCTCAAGGCCTTTGTCAAACAACATACCCGAGTGATGATCATGGAAAAACTCATTGATGATGCAGTGACTGCGGCTCAAGAGGATTTTGAGGTGATTTCCAAAATGGAAGTTCAGTTTGAGGGGAAAAATTATCTGGTTCCTGAATTGGCGGCGAAAGCCGGCCTGGAATGGGATATGGAGTTTTCTGTATTTATGAATGCCACAGATGATTATGAACAATCAGAGTGGGGTGTTTACGATGCTTTATGGGATCGGCTCGATGAAAGTGGACTTTTGGATGATCCGGAAGTAGGCGAATTCCTGACGGAATTTTATCAATCTTTTCGATAGTTTTATTGGAATTAGCTCGACTGGGTCGTTGATTTCGTGAACGGGTTCTAACAGCCTGAATAGCCTTGCGACATGCCTCAGGATTCACTCGGCATGGATTGCTGAATGAATGGTTATAGAATGTTAATTTTATGTAATATTGGCTTCAGTCTGGCCTGCCCCTTCCGATAACTGTCGCATGATGCAAGGCAAGAGCGCTGCTGCATGTTGATGGATTGTTTCATATCCCGTTGGGTGGATAATGCCCGGATTCATAGGGCGGATTTCAGGAAACGGGGTGCCGGTTTGGGCTCCACGGCCACTGAAGTGGGGCTGATTGGTGCCGTGGTGCTGGTAGCCACCCTTGCCTTCCTGTTTTTTCTGGGGGATGCCTTGCAGTACGCCTTTAGTTTTGTGCGGAAGGACATGGTGACTCAGATATCCAATGCCAATGGGCTGACCCCCGAGGCCTTTGTGGCGCAATGGAAAGGCACGGGCTCCGGGAATGGCCAGAACATCCTGAATCCTGTCAAGCCCACGGCCCCCGTGGTGACGGCGGGGAGTAACGGGAACGAGGCCCATCCGGAAATTTACAAGGCCTTGCAGGAATTAATCGATCGCGCTCTGAAAAAAGGTACCATGACGGAAGCGCAGGCGGATTTGCTCAAGGCGTATGTAGACCAATACATTAAGGTGCAGGCAATGTGGGCCATTCTTCGCAAGGCGGAGGCGCAGGCTCAAAAGAATCCTGAGATCATGGCCAGCATGGAAATTCAGTTTGAAGGGCAAACGTATTTGCTTACTGACTTTGCGGCAAAGAGACTGGGTGTGAAGTGGGATGATTATTATTCAAGTTTTATATTTATCGCTTTTTCGGGTGAAGCCTTTGATTCTACTGATTCCGGTATTCTGGATCAAAAATTTATAAAAATGGATGAAAGCGGTGCATTGGGCCAGGAGGGAGTGGGTAGTTTTATCTACTCTATGTGGAAATCCTTTACCCCAAACCTGCGTTAATACCTTACCGCCAACTTAATAGTCGTAACCCCCATCGGTATCTCTCGCCTCTCTGAGACCAAAGCAGGGTGCGCTTTTTAACTGCTCTCCTTTTTTCTGAGTCTTTTTTGCTGGCTGATTGTATAAAATTTGTAACGAAGCACTCAAGGGAACGTTTAAAGGGCCGATACCTTTCAGAGTTGGCAAGAAAAGAGTGAACGCCTGGATGACAGCGTTAGATCACCAGAATCCGCAAGGGGCTGCTCAGGGAATGGCCACTAACAGCGCCACGGCCAGCCGGGGGAATACCGCCATGGAATACAGTTTGGTGGGTGCTTCCATTCTGGTGGCCACGGTCGGTCTGTGGTTTTTGCTGGGCGGGTCTTTAAGAGATATTTTTTCTGTTATCAAGGCCGACATGCAAGTCCGTGGAATGCTTTCGGGCTTTTCAGGGATGATTCAGGGGCTTGACCAGCTTACCGACGTTCGAAGCACCGATGGGCGAACCATTGACACCGGATTCGAATTCGGGGCGCCTACCACACAAACGGTGGGTACCAGCGGCAACACCGCCGAGGCCTACAAGAATTTGAGAAAATTATCGGAAAATGCCGTTGCGGAAGGTAAAATGACTCAGGAAGAAGCGGCCAATCTGGATGCTTTGGCCCAGCAGGCACTGAAGTTGGCGGGCATTCAGAAGGCCATAGAGACCGCCATGGCTCAAGTGGGTCTTGACAATAAGGCGCTGCTTGCCATGCAGGTACAACTGGAGGGTGAAAGTTATACGGTGGCTGAGTTGGCGGACATGATTGGCTGGAAGGAGAACACCAGCGGGGATGGAAACCCTTTGGTTCCAGATGCGAACGCCAACGGGGCCGAGCTGAACATTCTGAAGGAATTGTATCAGGAGGCATTAGCCAGTGGGGCCCTCAAAGACCCCGGGGTGCAGGAACTGGTGAGCCAACTGACCGGACAGGTGGCCAATTTCAGTGATGTTTCCCAAAACGCCAGTGACGGGGTTGTTGTCGAGGCTCCCGAAGCGGCCCAGCAGCAATATGAAGAAGGGGTGGCTGAGCAGTTGGGCGATGGCACAACCAGCACTTCCGGTCCTTCACAGCAGGCTGGTTCAGGCATTGCGGGCGTAAATTCAGGTCGCGGAAAGTAAAGGGTTTCCCAGTGCATGCGGATGGGGAGACGGTTGCAACAAATTTAAAATGCCTTGGGCCACATTCCGGGGCGTTCCACCGGTGTTCAGGGACTGACGGATTTGGGCAAAGCCAGCCAATTGCCGCTGAACCGGCTCCGATTGTGGATCAAACAAGGGCAAGGCCGCCTGACTGATGCTGTCCGGATTGACCCGATCCTGCCAAAGCTCCGGCACGATGGGGCGCTCCATATCCGTTAGGATGTTGGGCAGTCCCATACAGGGCAACTGCATTAACCGGATGGCGATTTGATAAATCAGCGGGTGCAGCTTGTACATCAAAATCATGGGGGTGTTGTATAAAGCCCCTTCCAGGGTTACTGTACCGGAGGCGGCAATCATCAGGTCGGCCACCCCGAGCAGGGCGTGATTCTGGTTTTTTAGCAGGGTGACCGGGGGTGAGCCCTGACCGCCCGCACTGTGCCAGGCGGCTGTCAGGCGGGGTATGAAAAAATCGTCACTCAAGGAGCCCGCCTGAGCGAGTACAAATTGAGCCGTTGGTTGTTGCTGCTGCAGGAGCGGCAGGCTGGCGATGATGGCGGGCAGCAGATAGTCGATTTCCAGCTTGCGAGAGCCGGGCATGAGGGCCACAATGGGGTCTTCCGGCCTGAGCCCGTACTCCTGGCAAAAAGTGACTCTGTCCGGCGCAGGCGGAAGTTCACCAATCAGCGGATGACCCACATAGGTGACCGGAATGCCGTGTGACTCGTACAAGTCTTTCTCAAAGGGGAAAATGCAGAACACGTGGTCTACAGAAGCCTTGATTTTTCTGATTCGTCCGGGGCGGGTGGCCCAGACTTGCGGAGGAATGAAATAAAACACCCGGTACCCCCGCTTTTTGAGCTTGGCGGCCATGTACAGGTTAAAGCCCCCGTAGTCAATCAGCAAAACCGCGTCCGGTTGAAAGTCTTGCAGGCGTCCGAGAATTTTTTGGCCCAGCCAGAAATGATAGGGCGCCCCCAGGACGGCCCCAAACCCCACCCGGCCCATTCGGGATTGATCGCTGAGAAGTGGAATGCCCAGCGCTTTCAGGTGCGGCCCGCCCACGGCCTCAATGACCACATCCGGCTGTTCGGCCTGTAGGGCCTGGGCCACCTTGGCGGCGTGAATATCGCCGGAGAAGTCTCCGGCAATCATAAAGATGCGCTTACCTGGCATGGCGTTGTCCGGCAATGCCCGGGTCTTGGGTGGAAAGGATGATCATCTTGTGGCGGTTGGCGTAAGTGATCATCTCTTCAGGCTCCAGATAGAGGGTCTGGTTGGCTTCGGTGACCAACATGTGCAGACCGGCCCTGCGCATGGTTTTGAGGGTTCGCAATCCCACGGTGGGGATGTCAAAACGTTGATCCTGATCGGGTTTGGCGACTTTAATGACCACCCCGCCTTTTTTCCCGGAGAGCTTGCCGGCCCGTTTCAGGCATTCGTCAGTCCCTTCAATGGCCTCCACGGCCAGAATCATGCCGGAATGAGCCACGATGCTTTGCCCGATGTCCAGACGCCCCATTTCCTTGGCCATTTCAAAGCCGTAACGGGCGTCTCTCAAATCGGCTTCGGTGGGCTGCCGTTCCGTCAGGATTTTTTCCGGCAGGAACAGTTCCCTTAAAAAATCGGCCTGGGGCAGAACCTGTATGCCGCGCTGTTCCAGCTGTTCGATAATCCACAGCATCACGGCGTCATCGTTCAGCCGGGCGTACTGGCGGATAGCTTCCATGGCAATGTCGTCAATCCGGTGATTCGTAAAGCGCTTGCCGTAAGTGGCCTTCATGGCCTCGTTGATAAAACTGTAGTCAAAAATGGCGT
>DAIDMR010000224.1 GCA_027448865.1 Vampirovibrio sp. | reverse complement strand
TTTGCATGGAAACCATAGCCAAAGTGCGCCGTCTGTATCATCTGGACAAAGAGACGGTCTGGTGGACGCAAACCGAAGGATTTGCCTCAGTTCAGCTGGGTTAACACCGTGCTGGGCAATCTCAAAATAAGTCTTTCCGGTCCCCCCCGGTGTCAGGGTAGTTGTCGCCTCTCTGAAATGGAGTCAGGTGTAGGGTGGGGGCGGAAAGTGGATTATCGAGATGAAGGGTTATTCAGCAGAACGTAAGGCCGCTGTATTGCAGAAGATGTTGCCGCCCACCAGTTTGTCCGTGGCGGAACTGGCCAAACAGGAAGGGATTTCTGATGTTACGCTTTACCATTGGCGCAAGCAGGCCATAGCGAGTGGGGCGATGAGTGCAGTGACCAAGAAGACAGCAGAGGGCTGGTCTGCCGAGTCCAAGTTGGCAGCGGTGGTGGAAACGGCCCTGCTGTCCGAGGTGGAGTTGAGCCAGTATTGCCGGGAGAAGGGACTGTATCCCGAGCAGGTAAAGGCTTGGAAGCAGGCCTGCCTTGTTGGGCAGCAGACCGCCACCCAACAGAAACAGACAGCGGGTGCGCAAGGCCGTGTAGACCAGAAACGGATTCGCGAGTTGGAGCGGGAACTGCGTCGCAAAGACAAGGCCTTAGCCGAAGCGGCTGCGCTGTTGATCTTGCGAAAAAAATTGAACGCCCTCTGGGGGGACGACGCCGGGGAAGATTAACCCCGGTCCCGGAGCGGCAACAATTGGTCGCATGGATACAGGAAGCTGCTGACGGCGGCGCCCGCCGGTCGCGGGCCTGCGCAGAAGCGGGCTTATCATTACGTACCGTCCAGCGATGGACAGAGGAGCAGGGAATGGTGAAGGCGGATGCCCGCACGACGGTCGAACGACCGGCACCCAGCAACAAGCTGAGTGAAGCCGAGGTGCAGGAGGTGCTGGACGCCTGTCATCGTCCGGATACCGCACACCTGCCACCGACCCAGATTGTGCCACGGCTGGCGGATGAGGGGGTTTATCTGGCATCGGAGTCCACCTTCTACCGGATCCTCAAGGCCGAGGGCATGGGGGCACGACGGGGTCGTGCGCACCCGCCCCGCAAAGGGAAATTACCGACCACCCATACGGCCACCGCAGCCAACACCGTCTGGTCTTGGGACATCACGTACTTGCCGTCACCGGTGCGGGGGCAGTACTACTATCTCTACCTCTTTGAGGACCTATATAGCCGCAAGGCGGTGGCCTGGGAGGTCCATACGGAGGAGAGTGGCGAGTATGCCGCTGCGCTCATCCAAAGGGGCTTTACGGTGGAGCAATGCTGGCGGCAGCCATTGGTCTTGCACTCCGACAATGGTGCCCCGATGAAATCATCCACCCTGCTGGCCAAGCTTTATGATCTGGGGATCACGCCATCCCGTGGCCGACCACGGGTCAGCAATGACAACCCGTATTCAGAGTCGCTGTTCCGGACGCTGAAATACTGCCCACAGTGGCCGGAAAGCGGCTTTGCAAGCCTTGAAGCTGCCCGGATCTGGGTGCGTGACTTCATCGCCTGGTACAACCATGAGCATCGTCACAGCCGCATTCGCTTCGTCACCCCCGCCCAGCGCCATCGGGGCGAGGATCATGCACTGCTGACGAGGCGCCATGACCTCTATGAGGCGGCCAAGGCGAGAAACCCAGCGCGCTGGTCAGGCCACACACGCAATTGGACACCCGTCGGTGCGGTAGATCTGAACCCGCAGCGGCAGGATAAAAAGGTTACTTAAAAAATGGGTGACGCGACAACTACCTTGACAGACGCCGGGATCGTTCGAGTGTCGCTCATGGTGTAGTGCCGCAAACAATGCCGTGTAAAGACCCTAAATCTGCCCTGTGGGGCAATTTCTCGGCATTGGTGCTGCTATCCTGCCACCACCAGATTTGGCACCGTCTTATGCAGGCGGCTTGGGCGGCAGGCCTTTGTGTATTTTTCCAACCCTCACTGTCCGTTATAGAAGTTTTTTGGTTAAAAAAGTTCGTGAACGGTGTTTCTTGCCGTTGATGATTTGTTCTAAGCTGCTGATTTATAAGGGCGTAACCGGTGTAACCGGTTGTAACCAGCCTTGGTTACACTTTTTGGTCTCGCAAGGTACTGATTACATCTGAAAAAATAGTCACGAGTTCGAGTGTAACCAGTGTAACCAGAATACAATACCCATATACTATCATTTCACAGGATAAAATAGAGAATGAGAAACAATAGCAAATGAGAATTATTCTCTATCTTTTTTCCTCGCGTACGTATATATATTTCTGGTTACACTGGTTACACGGATATAGAGAGAAGAAAAGGCTAACAAAATCAACGAGTCAGAGAAATAAAAAGTGTAACCAAGGCTGGTTACAACCGGTTACACTGGTTACAGCCCAATAAAACAACAACTTACGGACACTCAATTTTCATAATTGCCGTTCACGAAATTTTTTTGGTGGTAAAAACTTCGATAAAGAAAAATTAGGATTGAAACCGAACCCGATATGCTGAACCGAAGCAAGCACTGGAACATACCCGATAAGGCCCTAAATTTGCCCTGTAGCGCAATTTCTCGGCAAGGGTGCTGATTACACCACCTTACCACTACCAGATTTGGCACCGTCTTATGCAAGCGGTTTTTGCAGGGCCTTGACGCATCGCAGAGGTGCAAGTTTGGTGAGCACCCCGTACTTCTTTGATGGCGTAACGAAATCGGCTGCGGCCTTGTTGCTTGTGCGGGTTTGTGCGGATTGTGCGGAACACCCGCACAGTATTTATATTGAATTATCAATGATGTGCGGATTGT
>DAIDMR010000223.1 GCA_027448865.1 Vampirovibrio sp. | reverse complement strand
AGGCGCCGCCTTTGCCGGGGTGGGCAAACAGGAATTTCAGCCCGTAGCTGTGGGGTTCCTGATGGTTCAGCAGGGCGTCGGTCACGCCCGTGATGCCCGCTTTTAGCCGGGTGGCAGAAGGGTCGGCCTTAAGTTCAAGTTCAACGGCTTCCTCAAACAAGGCTTCCAGTGACCCGTAGGTGGCATAGACCCACTGCAGCCGCTCCCACAGAAAGGCCACATCCGGCCCTTTATTAAAGCGGTAAATAAAGTGCTGGAACAGTTTGGTGTCTCGCTGGCTGGAATAGAAACCATCGAGGCCATCCGGCTGATTCGACAAGCCTACCCGGAGGTGGGCTTTGTGTTGGGGATTAGTAACATCAGCTTCGGGCTCAAGCCTGCCGTGCGCCATGTGCTGAACAGTGTGTTCCTGCATTACGCCATGGAAGCCGGGCTGAATATGGCCATTATCAACAGCGCCCACCTCTTGCCCCTGCACCGCATTAGCGAAAAAGAGCGCGAATTGTGCAGACAGCTTATTTTTGATGAACGGCAATTCGCCGAGGATGGCACAGTCACTTATGATCCCTTGATAGCGCTGATGGCCTATTTTGAGGAACATGGCGGCACTGCCGTTGAGAAAAAGAAAAAAGAACTGCCCGAGCAAATTGAGGAGCGCCTCAAGTACCGCATCATCAACGGGGAAAAAACCGGACTGGAGCCCGATATCAACGAGGCACTGACCCAATACCCGGCCCTGACCATTATCAACGATATTTTGCTGGACGGCATGAAAACCGTGGGTGAATTGTTCGGCAAGGGGGAAATGCAGCTGCCCTTTGTCCTGCAATCGGCGGAAGTGATGAAGGCCTGCGTGGCCCTGCTGGAGCCTCATATGGAGAAGGTGGACGGCGGCCACTCCAAGGGTGTGATGGTACTGGCCACGGTCAAGGGCGATGTACACGACATCGGCAAGAACCTGGTGGATATTATCCTGACCAACAACGGTTATAAGGTCATTAACCTAGGCATCAAGCAACCCTTGGAAACCATGTTGACGGCACTGGAAGAGCATAACGCCGACGCCATTGGCATGAGCGGCCTGTTGGTGAAATCCACCGCCATTATGAAAGACAATCTCATCGCCATGAAAGAGCGGGGGCTGAAGGTGCCCGTGGTACTGGGCGGGGCCGCCCTGACCCGGCGCTTTGTGGAGGAAGATTGCCAGAACGTGTATGACGGCAAGGTCTATTACGCCAAGGATGCCTTTTCTGGCTTGTACGCCATGGAACTGATTATGGGGAAAGAGACCGCCCAAGCAGCCGGGGAGCTCTCTCCACCCGCCGAACTGTCCAAAGTGCTGGTAGCCCCCGGCGGCGAACCCGTGTATCAAGCGGTGGGTGAAATCACCATGGGCGGCAGCGGACTAGCGGCAGATGATCCGGATTACCTGAGGCGCTGCCCGGAGATTCGGCTGGATGTGGATATCCCGCAACCGCCGTTCTGGGGTACTCGGGTGGTCACTGAGCTTGACTTGAACGAGATTTATCCCTACCTGAATCAACAAGCCCTGTTTTCGGGGCAATGGCAAGTGAAGCGGGGCAACCGCTCCCCCAGGGAGCATGAGGCCTTTGTGGCCGAAAAAATCGTGCCCATTCTGGACACGCTGAAGCGTCGGGTGATTGAGGAGCGTCTGCTGTTACCCAAGGTCATTTACGGTTTTTTCCCCTGCCAGTCGGAAGGAAACTCCCTATTGGTGTATCGTCCGGAGCCGTGGCAGGCAAACGGCACGAAAGAAGTCTGGGAGCGCTTCACCTTCCCGCGTGGCGGACAGAAAAAGCTCTGTCTGGCGGACTTTTTTGCGCCCACTGACTCTGGAAAAATGGATGTGGTGGCCCTGCAAATGGTGACCATGGGTCAAGAGGCCTCTAAATACGCTTTGGATTTGTTCAACGCCAATAACTACAGCGATTACCTGTATTTCCACGGCTTTGGGGTGGAAATGGCCGAGGCGCTGGCCGAGTACTGGCATAAACGGGTTCGGGAAGAATGGGGCATTGCCGGACAGGATGCCACTGACATCAAACGCCTGTTCGCCCAGGGTTATCAGGGCTCTCGTTACAGTCCCGGGTACCCGGCTTGCCCCAATCTGGAAGATCAAACCCACTTTTTCTCTTTGTTAGCGCCTGAGCGCATTGGCATTGCGCTCAGTGAGGAGTTCATGCTGGAGCCGGAACAGTCTACCTCGGCGCTCATTGTTCACCATCCACAGGCCCGCTACTTTGACGTGCGCTGATAGCGCCCGCACATCTCCTCTCCTAAAGCCCTACAGGGAACTTTGCCGGGAAGTCAGCGCATTATTGACTTAGCCTGGCTCCCAAGGCTTGAGTGTTTTCAGTAGAAGGCTATGGCAATCCATGGCCGCCAAGACTTAAGAGGGGCGGGCCACTTCAAACACATCCCGCACCGGGCAGTAAGCCGAACCCGCCAAACGGGCCACCGGTTTTAGCAGGGCCGTATCAATGCGTCCCCCCTGATACAGGTCTTGGCGCACATGAAAACGCACCACGGTGCCCAACACCAGATTTCCGCTGCCCACCCCGCCCGGGCCCACCGGAATGATCTGCTGTAGTTTACACTCCAGACTGATTGGGGATTCCAGCACCCGGGGCGGTTGAACCACCTCGGACGGAAGGGGGGTCAGACCAGCCTCGGTGAATTCGCTGACCCCAAAGGGAAACTCGCCCGCCGTGGCGTTCATCTGAGCCACAATATCCTCACTGACCACGTTGACCACAAACTCACCGGTGGACTCAATATTACGCAAGGTATCCTTTTTCCCCCCGTCGGAACCCCGCACCATCGGACAAAACAAAATGGTGGGGGGATCAGAGCAAACGGCGGTAAAAAAACTGAAGGGGGCTAAATTCAAGGCTCCTTCAGCGGACTGCGTGGAAACAAAGGCGATGGGCCGGGGCAACACACTGCCAATCAGCAGTTTATAGTTGTCCTGATTAGAATTCCGGGCCGGGTCAATCGAAATAAACGGGGTACTGGATTCACTCATGGCGTTGGGCGCTTTCTGTTGAAGGGTTACTGGCAACCAGTTACTTGGCTTGCCAGGATAAGTAATAGTCTTTCCACTCGGTGGCTTGGGCGGCTTCGGTCATGCGCAGCGGTTTCTCGGTATCCAGCATGACCGCCACTTCATCGGTGGCTGTTTTTTGCCTGCTGGCCTCCACGGCCTTGGGATGCGGCCCGTGATGAATACCCTGTGGGTGAAAGGTGATCATGCCCGCATCAATCCCGTCTCGGCTGAAAAAGTTGCCTGCGTGGTAAAACAGCACTTCATCGTAATCGATGTTGCGGTGATAGAAGGGCACCCGCTCCGCTTGCGGATCCTCTTCCAGCGGGCGGGGCACAAAGGAGCACACCACGAACCCTTGGCCCTGAAAAGTGGTGTGTACGCTGGGGGCCAAGTGGGCCCGGTGGGACATCACTGGCCTGAAATCCCTAATATTGAGCTGCCAGACGGTTAGGTCCCCCTTCCAGCCCACCACATCCATGGGATTAAACGGATAAAACACAGAGGTTATTTCGTTCAGGCGCTTGATTTGAACCTCCCATTCGGTGTCATCCTGAATGGGCTGGGGCGAAGGCGTTTTGACAACGGCCGGGTCATACAAGGCATGCTGCCCCATCAGGCCCCGTTCTGGCTGGCGGATGCGACTGAAGGATTCAATGACCAGAAAGGCGTTATCGGTGGTTTCAGGGAGCAAACGATAGGTAGTTCCCCGGGGAATGACCAGATAATCGCCCGGTTCAAACACAAGCGGGCCAAAGTCCGTCTGAATCGTCCCGCTGCCCTTGTGGATGAAATAAATCTCATCCCCGTCGGCGTTGCGGAAGTAAAACGGCATGGGCTGCGTGGGGCGGGCAAAATGCACCACCACGTCCTCGTTATAGAGTAAGGGAACCCGATCCAGAATGGCGCTCGGCTCCGTCGGCTGGGTGGTCAGGCAATGAAAGGCCCGAGGTTTCAAGGGGCCTTCAATCCGGCTCCAGCCTGTGGGGGCGTGGGTTCGATACAAGTGTGAAACTGGCCCGTAAAAGCCATCGCGCCCATGCTCCTCCTCAAACGTACCCTGCGGCAGCGCTACGTGGGCCTGAAGCGCCACAATACCCTTTACCAGTGGATACATACGAATGCCCCTCCAATCGCTATGACTGACCACGCCTGTTTGACAGCAGCATAGCAAAAAAAGGGTTCAGGCTCCAGCCGCTGGGCACCACAAGGATGAAGGTCTTCCCGTGGCGCGGCTTCCATCAGCGGGGGAGTTGGCCCATCCGGTTTTTCAGCGTTTCCATCTGCTGCATCATAACCCGCTGATCGCTGAACATCCGGCTCTGGAGATTTTGAGAGTGAGACTGGGCGTTATTTAACGCCCAAAAATGGGACAGATAATCCTGATGCTGCCGGGACAAGGTTGCCTGAGTGGTTTTGTGAAGCTCGACCTGATCCTGCTTCAGGGCCTGCAGCGCGGTTAAAATTTGTTGTTGATTGTCTAAAACAATCTCGGCCAGCGGTTTTTCTTGTGATGAGGCACTGGTAGACTTTGGGGGATTGGATTGAGCGCGTAAAGGCAATAAAAAATTCAAATGGCCAAACATAACATTGAAAACCTTTGTGATTGGGGGTAATGACTAAGCGCAACACATTATTTTAATTGCAACTTAAAAACTCTCATAAAAATTTTGAGGAGCCAACGGGTATCTATTCGGAAATGCCAACATTATTGGTAACTCTTGAATCAGTCCGGTGAGGCAGACCCTGAATCAACTGTCTCAAAATTCACCCAGATGAATCGAGGTTCCCCCGGAAATATAAGGCGTGCGCTCCGCTAAATTGGGTTGCGGGAGATTCATGGTCAGTAACTCCTGCCGAACCGAGAGCAGATACTCTTGCGCGCGCCCCTTCTCCATTGGCAAAAAGGTCTCGGAAATTCTTTTCAATCGGTTATGATCTGGTAAAAAGGCGGTGAATGTGCATTTTTCGACATAATCCACCACCAGGCGATTAAAAGATATCATCCGCTCGGCCAGTTGGTGTCTCTCCTCGGGGCGCAATACCCGCAAGTAATTAATGGCCGTGTGAAACTCAGGAAGAGAATCATACTGGCGCCGCTTGCTTTTGGATTTATATAAGGGTAAAACAACCTCTGATCCCAGCGATTTCAAATTTCCCAAACGGGTATCCGCCTGAAATTGGCGCGTGGCAATCCAGTTAAAACCATTGGCTACCACTGACTGTATTTCTGCCGGCAAACCGTTGGCCAGTTTTATGGATTCCTGCAGAAGTGGATCCTGATCGTAAAACCGTTGATTCATAAGTTCCCCAAACCTGCCTTGTTTTCTCAAAATCCTGGATTCATAAACACCAAGAGCCACTTGAATAAGTAACTGACGAGACCGCCCCCATTGCCTTTTCCCAAACCCGGCGTTTCTGGAATTTTTGATTGAAACCCAGTGACTTCTATTATCATAGCACAAGATACACCCCGTTCAAGGGTGGAAATAGGATATGGAACCAATATAAGAGATGGATCAGGGTTGGCGAAATCCGCTAAAAAGACTTCACAATGGTGTTTCTCAACCGGCCCAGGCCGGTGATTTCCAGCTCCACCACATCTCCGGGTTGAGGCCAGCGATCCAGCTCCAGTCCGCAGCCAAAGCCCACCGTCCCGGAACCCAGAATGTCCCCGGGGTGGATCATTTCCTCTTTGGAAACATGCTCAATCATCTGCTCGAACGTCCAGTGGGAAGTCCCCGCGTTGCCATCCGACCACACTTCCCCGTTAATACGGGCAATCATGCGCAAATCCCGTGGATTGGGAACCTCATCCGCCGTAACTAGCCAAGGCCCCACCGCCGTGGCAAAGTCCTTGCCCTTGGCTGGCCCCAATCGGCACATCATCTCGTATTTTTGAATATCGCGGGCGCTGAAGTCGTTCATGATGGCGTAACCGGCAATGTACTCACTGGCCTTGTCCGCAGGAATATTTTTGCCCGCCTTGCCAATAATACAGGCCAGCTCC
>DAIDMR010000222.1 GCA_027448865.1 Vampirovibrio sp. | reverse complement strand
CCTCGCCCGAAGTTTGCTTGAGGTGCGGGTACTTTTTTTGCAAGTTGCCCTGACACTGGGCCAATACTTGCGGATGACACATGACCGTATCGATTTGGGCAAAATCCTGATCCGGGCGAATCATGAGGGCATGGGCGATTTTAATTTCAAATTCCTGAATAATCTCCACCGGGTATTTTTCCAGAGCCTCGGTGGTTTCTTCCACATACCCGCCCACGGAGTTGTAAATGGCGCATTGACCCCGATCGATTTTCCCGCTAACCACCGCTTCCATGACCCGATCCGAGGTGAACAGGTACTCAATGGCCTCGGTGGGCACAAACTGGTGACTGAGATAGGCCTGAATGGCCTCCTCGTTAAAGCTGCCTTCCCCGCCCTGAATACCGAAAATGACCGGCTTTTGGGCCAAAGCGGCCAGAATGTCGGATTGGGGAGTGCTGGTAGTGTTTTGCTGAGAATTTTGCAGGTCCATCATCGTCTATTCGCTTTTGCTTTCTAAATGCAGACTGTAATCATGAATCAAATGGTACAGGGCGTCCACAAATTCCGGGCAAAGCCCCAACTGCTGGGCACGAGCCTTCTTGGCCTGCAGCACCTGTTGCCAGCGCTTCATATCCAGTGGCTCCAGCCCTCGGGCTTTTTTGTAACGCCCCACTTCATCCACCAACTGGGCCCGCTGGGCCAGGGCTTGCAAGAGCTGCTCATCCAGCCGATCGATCTGATCCCGCAGGGCTTGTAGCTCCGGGCAATGCGGTTCGGTATTCTTGGATTCTGGCTTGTGATCGTCCGTCATGGTCATCATTATCGCTGATTGGTTCCTCCAAAGCTTGCAGGGGGGCTTAACCGTTCTGGGCCTTGTGCCGCAGGTAGTGATCCATCATGACCAGAGCGGCCATGGCTTCCACAATGGGCACCGCCCGGGGCAACACACAGGGGTCATGCCGTCCGGTGGCCTCCAGCGTGGTTTCCTGATGTTCCTGATTCAAGGTGCGCTGGGCCTTGCGAATGGTGGATGTGGGCTTGACCGCCACCCGAAAGTGGATGGTCTCCCCGTTGGAGAGGCCGCCCAGCACCCCACCGGCCCGGTTGGTGCGAGTGCGCACCCGACCGCTGTCATCGGTGTAAAATTCATCGTTGTGCTGGCTGCCCCGCAGGGTCACCCCGGCAAACCCGGAGCCGATTTCAAAGCCTTTTACCGCGTTGATGCTGAGCATGGCCTTGCCCAAATCGGCGTGCAGCTTATCAAAAACCGGCTCGCCCAGACCCACGGGCACATGGCGAATCAGCCCCTTGAGAATGCCGCCCACCGAATCGCCTTCATCCCGCACGGTTTCTATCAGTGCAATCATCTCTTGCGCTTTCTCCGAGTCGGGGCAACGCACGATGGTGGACTCCACCAAATCCGCGGTCACCGCATCGGGATCGATCTCCGTGCGGATGGGCCCCACCTGCTCCACGTAGCACAGGCATTCCAAGCCCAGGGTTTGCTTCAAAAATTTCTTGGCAATGGCCCCGGCGGCCACCCGGCCAATGGTTTCCCGAGCCGAAGATCGTCCGCCGCCTCGCCAGTCCCGGGTGCCGTATTTCTGTTGAAAGGTGTAATCGGCGTGACCGGGCCGGAACACGGCCTTCAGGTTGTTGTAGTCATCGGACTTCTGGTCTTTATTAAAGGCCATCAGCATAATGGGCGTGCCCGTGGTCACCCCGTCCAAAATACCTGAAAACAGGTGAATCTGATCCTGCTCGTTACGAG
>DAIDMR010000221.1 GCA_027448865.1 Vampirovibrio sp. | reverse complement strand
CTGTTTCTGCACCGCCAAGCGCTGATGCAGCAAATCGGGCAAACGCTGGCGGTTTTCCGCGTTCAACACCAAGCCAGGGCGGGGAATGGCCACCACCTCATGCACCCGCTCGATGGAACGCTGATTATCAACATCAATGATGCGGATATTTTCGATGGTGTCGCCAAAAAACTCAATGCGCACCGGCTCCCCGTTGACCGGATACAGGTCAAAAATATCGCCCCGACTGCTAAATTCCCCGGGGTCCATAATCATGCTGCTGCGCACATAACCCAAAGCCAAGCATTGCTCCACCAACGCCTCTGGAGAAATCACCTGCCCCTGTTGCAGCTTGATGGCATAAGCGTCCAGCTCCTCCAGCGACAAGTGTTTGATCAGCAGGTTTTTGGGAGAAACCAGCAGCACAAAAGGCTCCGCCTGCTTGAGTCGGTTTAGGATGCGATACTGGCTTTTGAGGGCCTGCACCGGAAACACCGACAAGTCGTATGGCGAAAAGTCTTCGGCAGGATAACGTTCCACTTTTTCGGTGAGAAACTGATTGAGTTCAAATTCGTACTTCACCGCCGTTTGCGGGTCAGGGCAGACCACCACCATGGGCTGATTCAGCCGTTCGAAAGTAGCGGCAATGGTCAGGGCCTTAATGGAAGGATGGGCCAGATTTTCCAGATGCGCTTCCGGCAAAACAGCGGAAGCATGGTGCAGCTTGGCCTCAAAGCCACGCACAAACTGATGGAACCAATCGGTTTCCAAAAAGCGCTCCAGCATAAAACGGGGAGCGGTCACATTGACCAGCGGATGCTTGGACATAGGGAATTCTGAAGGAGTCATAAGCCTTTACTGTTTTGACACGGAAGAAGCCATCGGGGCCGGGACAGCCTGAGCCAGTGGTCTCAGTCGGACGGTGGTGCCAGTCTGAATATGATGCTTGCGGGCAGTGCCTCCCGGTAGCTCAATCACCATATCCACCGGTTGTTGAGAGGGGTAGACCGGACAGGGCTCCTGCTTGCAGGGTTGGGCCTGATGGGCGATATGCACCACTTTCCCTGCCTGAATAAAGACCATATCCAGCGGAATCAGCGTGTTTTTCATCCAGAAGGCCACCGGGCGGGTTTCCTGAAAGCGAAACAACATACCGCCATTGGCAGGCAGCGAGGTTCGATACATCAGCCCTGTTTCCGCCTGCTGGGGGGTAGAGGCCACCTCCAGCAAATACTGACGTCCTCCCAAATTGACCTGGGTCAGTGGCAAACCCGTTTGAGGCATGGAATCTTGGGCACTGACATTGCTTATACCCAAAGTCAGGCCGATTAGGACTGCCAATAGGCCAATCAGCGACCCGGCCAAGCCAGCTTGTTTGTAATAGAGAGGTAGGACAACCATACACGCATTGCCGTGGTTGGGTGGTTCAACCTTTCTATTGTACGCCAAGTCACAGGGTCAAAGTAAGGGCTGGCCCTTGCAATAAAAAACCCGCCGAAGCGGGTAAACTTTTTGTCTGAGTAGATTTGAAAAGTAGGTAGATAGAAGTAGTGGAAAAACTTTGTAGCTTGTTGCTTACACTTGCATAAAAACAGGCTTTCCCATTTCGATGCCAGAAGTTTAAGAAGTGTAAACACCAACTTCCCCCGGAGCGCTGCTAGGCCACCAACCGCTGCACCAGCTGACACACTTGCTCCAGCTCCTCGCAATAAATAAACTCTCCCAAGCTGTGAGAGTAATGGAAGCCCATGCCCAGCACCACCGTGGGCAGACCATTCCGGTTCAAAATGTGCGCGTCGGAGCCAATATTCATGGGCGCCAACTGGGGACGTAAACCCAACGCATCGCCGTGCTGCACGGCCCGCTGAATCACCACTTGCTCAGGGTGTACGAAAAACCGATCGTAGCGACGCACATTGTTCAGGGCGACCGCCCCCCCGGTAAAGCGCTCCTGCACTTGCCGACAAACGGTTTGATAAGTCCCCAATAGCTGGCTTAATTTGGCCTCGTCATGGCTGCGCATTTCCCCTTTGATAGAAAGGGCCGGGGCCACAATGTTCATGGCGTTGCCCCCTTGAATCACCCCCAGATTGCAGGTCAAATCCTCCGCCAGTCGACCGCTGGGCAATTGAGCGCACAAGGCCGCCCCCATCTGGATGGCGCTGATGCCCGCCTCCGGGGCGATCCCGGCGTGAGCAGCCCGGCCGGTGCAATCAATTTGAATATTCTCCTGAGAAGGTCCGGCGTTAAAAATCAGTCCCACCCGGCCTTCTCCGTCCAGCACATAGCAATAGCTGGCCCGCACCTGGTTCATATCGAAGCCCTTGGCCCCGGTTAAACCCACTTCCTCCCCGGTGGAAAAAAACAATTCCAAAGGATGATTGTCCCGAAAGCCCTGTTGGGCCAACTGACTGACCACTTCCAGGGCCACGGCGATGCCGGACTTGTCATCGGCCCCCAGAATGGTACGACCTTCCGAACGAATCACCGGTCGCCCGGCCCGCTCGTCCAGAACGGGCACAATACCCTCACACGGCGGAACACTGTCCATATGGGCCGAGAGCATGATGGTTTCTTTGCCCGGATTGCCCGGCACCCGCACGAAGAGATTTCCGGCAGCGTCCACGCTACAATCCGAGATGCCCATTTCCCCCAAAGCGGTTTCTATGGCCTGCCGAATGGTCGCCTCCCGGCCCGATGGGTTATCAATGGGCACTATGCTCTGGAATCGCTCAACCACACCCATGCTCTATCGCCTCTTTTTGGTCAAAACCGTGAAAAAAGCCAGCCCTGAGGACAGACCCATCCACCAGTGTTCATTGTATCGCAGGCCACTCCCGCCCGCCTACCGTTTGTTCACCCCTTCCCTAAACGCATGGGCACAACCGGCTTTAAACGCTGTCTGCCCGTACCCAAGCTAGCCTAACGAGCGACTGCGATGATCAAGGGTCAACCGCAGCCCGTCCTTTCGCTGGCTCATGGCCAATGGGTTTTGCTGCAAAATCCCCCCAACCTCATCAGCCCATGCGGACTCGTCGGAGTACCACGGTGAGGACTTCTTCTGTTGCGCCACTTGCTGGGCAGCCGTCAAGATCCGCATGGCCAAGGCCTCCAGATAAGCATCCGGAATGCTGCTCATTAAATTAAAGGCCCGGTGGGTTAAGGGGTTGGGGTCATACCAGCGACGCCTGTAACTGGCCCGGTATAAGCCCAAGGTTCGACTTCCGCCGAGGGAGTATGCGTGCTTGTCCGCACGGCGATTTTTACGATACTGGTTAATGGCCTCATTCAACCGACGAGCGATGATGGCTTGCACTTCCGGTGGTAAAGCCTGACTAATATGAATCGCCTGGGACAGATTGGGGATTTCATCGTACCAGCGGCGTTGATGGCCGGATGCCTTGGGGTCAGTCATACGCTCTTAAACCAGATTGCTTAATGACCATATCGGCACCCCGGCTCAAAACTTGAATGCGATTGAAGCGTCGGTCAGGCTGCCCTCAAAACGTCTAGGACAGTTTTTTCAGCACCGCGTCCAAAATGGCTAAAGCGCTGTCGGTTTGCTCCTGACAAATCACCAATGGCGGGCTGAAACGAATGGAATTTTCTCCGCAACCCAAAATGAGCAAACCATGGTAAAAGCACTCATCCACGATGCGATTACGCAAATCGGGCGCTTTGGCCTTGCTGGCCTTCGATTCCACAATCTCAATGCCCAGCATGAGCCCTTCGCCCCGCACCTCGCCAATCACATCACAACGCTCGGCCAGGGCCTGCAAGCCAGCCTTCAGATAGGCGCCCTGCACTCGCACATTTTCCAGCAGGCCGTGTTCCAATAGCTCAAAGGTCTTCAGGGCGGCGGCACAACTCACCGGATTCCCGCCAAAGGTGGTGGCATGACTGCCCGGTGCCCAGTCCATAATATCGGACCGGGCAATACACGCCCCCAAGGGCAAGCCGGAGGCCAACCCCTTGGCGCTGGTCATAATATCCGGCTCAAAACCGGGATACAGCTGGGAGGCCCAAATCTGGCCGGTGCGACCCATGCCCGCCTGCACCTCATCGGCAATAATCAAAATCCCGTGCTTCCGGGCCAGCGCCTGCAAGCCCGTTAAAAAGGAAGCTGGCGGCATCACATACCCACCCTCGCCCTGAATGGGCTCCACAATGAAGGCAGCCACCTCATCCGGCGGGGTTAGCATTTTGAAAATATAATCTTCAATATAATTCAGGCAAGCCTGGGCACAGGCCTCTGGTGTCTCGCTCTGAAAAATATCCCGGTAAAAGTAAGGGTAATGGGCATGAAACACACCGGGCATCAACGGCGTAAACTGCTTCCGCTGAATGGCCTTGCTGGTGCTGACCGACATGGAGCCATACGTACGGCCATGAAAACTGCGATAAAAGGAAATATAATTTTTACGCCCCGTATGATACCGGGCCAGTTTCAAAGCGGCCTCATTGGCCTCGGTGCCGGAATTGCCAAAGAACACTTTTTTATTCGGAGAACCGGGAGTGGTTTCAGCCAGCTTTTGAGCCAGTTCCGCCATGCCCGTGTAATAAAAATCCGTACCGGACATGTGCAAAAACTGGGTGGCCTGCTCCTGAATAGCCTTCACCACTTCCGGGTGGGAATGTCCGGTGGAGCAAACAGCAATGCCCGCGCAATAATCCAGAAACACATTTTCATCCATATCCACCACCATGGCCCCATAGCCCCGTTGAATGGATAACGGATAACCCCGGGTGTACGAGGGGGACAGATATTGACTGTCCTTTTCAATTAAAGCCTTGGTTTTAGGGCCCGGTAACGCCGTTTTGATTTGCGGATGAATAGCGCCTTCCCACAGCACAGCCTGATTACTCATGATACTTCCCTCTCAACATGTCCCAGACCTGACGTTCAGGCTTGAAACGCTTGAATACGAACCAACAGAAGCAGCCCCCTGACTCGGCCCTTCACTGGTATCATCATACCCCGAGCCGGTTCAGGTTTACACCCCCAAATTAAAATGGGCAAATCGGCGCTAACATCACCAACGCATCCTGTTTGAACATTTTTGTGTGAGCGCTTTTGGCATTTTAGCTTCCGCCGCAAAAATATTTCACCGCGCGAAAGTCCCCTCCGGTTCTGTTTGTAATTGGCTCAGGGCCTGATTCAACAATTCCTCGTAATTTCGGCACCCGTTGTATTCAGCAACCCCCATGCGCAAGCGCAAACCCGATGCGGCATCCCCGCCATGGCCCTGCTGTAAACGCTGGAAAAGCCGACGCCCCAGCGCCAATGCCCCCCGTTTCCCGGTTTGCGGTAAAACCACCACAAACTTGTCCAGAAAGTATTCGCCCACCCAATCCAGCCCCCGGGCGGATTCCTTGAGCAAACTGCCCAACTGGCCGGGCTGCCCACCCTGAAACGCCACCATCAGTATACTCAAATCTTGAGCAGGATCGGCCTCAACCGCCTGAGCGGCAACCTCCAGTTGCCTGAGCAGGTAGTTGGTGGTCAGTACGCCCGAACGCGCCGAAATCACGCCCAATTCTTCCAGAATCTGATCTTTTTGCCGGGCAATCTGGGCCAGCCGATGCTCCTGCAACATGCTGATAACACGGGACATCAGGTAGGCATCGGGAACCGGCTTCACCATAAAATCACGAGCCCCGGCATCATGGCAGGCCAGAAACAGGGATTCCTCAAAGCGATCCGCCAAAACCAGCGGCTTGATCCCGGCAGGAACAGTGGCCATGAAAGCCAGCAAGGCGGCCTCATCCCCCTCCGCGTCCACAATCAGCAGGGCTGGCTGACTGGCTGGCTCCACAGCCTTCCAA
>DAIDMR010000220.1 GCA_027448865.1 Vampirovibrio sp. | reverse complement strand
ATCGACAATCTCAGGCTCCTGGGCGGCATTGGACAAAATGGTCGAGCCTTCCGCCATGGTGGCAGCCAGCATGATGTTTTCTGTGGCGCCCACGCTGGGAGTATCCAGCAAAATTTCCGCGCCAACCAACCGAGTGGCCTTGGCTTCCACGTACCCGTGGTTGATTTCAACTTCCGCACCCAGCGCCATCAGGCCCTTGACGTGCAAATCGACGCTGCGCTTGCCAATAGAACAACCACCGGGCAGGGCCACACGGGCTTCGCCAAAGCGACCCAGCAAACTACCCAACACATCAAAGCTGGCCCGCATTTTGCGCACCAGATCGTAGGGGGCTTCGCAACTGGTGATATTTTTGGCCTGAATGTACAGGCGATCATCGTCCTGCTGATCCACATCGCAACCCAAATGCTTGAGTACCTGGGTCATGACGCCCACATCACTGAGGTGGGGAACATTTCGCAGTTCAATGCTGTCTCCAGTTAACAGCGTGGCTGCCATCAGTTTGAGAACAGAATTTTTGGCGCCCGAGATTTCAACTTCACCGCGCAGGGCCTTGCCGCCGTGAATGATTAATTTTTCTGTCAACCCTGGATTCTCCACGCTGTCTTCGTAGGGGGGATATTGGTTAATATAACATATATTAAGAAACGGTGGCACCGCCTTGTTGGATGAATTAAAACCGACCCAGCCCCCTGATTGCCTCATTCTGCCTGCCGCGTTTTTTGAACGGGATACAGTGACTGTGGCCCGTGCCCTGCTGGGCTGCCGGTTGTGGCAGTTTCATCCCGCCGAACGGGCCTGGCGCGCATTCCGTATCGTGGAAACAGAAGCCTACACGCAAAACGATCCGGCTTGCCATGCCTACAACCGCACCACCGGACGGGCGGAAACCCTGTATCACCAACCGGGAACCGCTTATGTATACCTGATTTACGGGATGTATCACTGTTTGAACGTGGTGACCGAACCGCACGGTACGGCTGGGGCGGTCTTGTTTCGGGCCCTGGAACCGTTGGACGATGCCCGCTTAAAGACCAACGGGCCGGGACGCCTAACCAAAGCGCTCGGGATTAGCCGTCAAGCGGTAAATGGAATCCCCCTGACCCGCTGGGAGCATGGGCTCTGCCTCAGTGCGGGGCAAGAGTATCCCGATACGCAGGTAATTCAGACCACCCGGATTGGCATTACCAAGGCCGCCGACTATCCCTGGCGCTTTTATGTCAGGGAGAATCGCTGGGTGTCGGTCCAAGGGGTATCGGTCCAGGGCCAGGGCGCTCCGGACAAAATCTCGATAGGCAATCCCTGAAAGCTCAGGCAGCCTTCACCACACAAAAAATCAGGCAGATAAACTGCCTGATTTAGGGTTGCCCAATGGCAAGTTCTAGTTTTCTTCGCCAGCGAAAGCGTCTTCCAGAACGAATTCTTCGTGCTTGGCCTTGATGGCTTTCACAACCAGTTTCACCTGGGCGGAAACCTTGGCGGAGAACTTCACGTAAACCGTGTATTCGCCCACTTTATTGATGGGGTGATCCACGTTCACGTTGCGACGTTCGATTTCGTAGCCGGTTTTTTCCTGCAGAACCTTGGTCAGTTCCTTGGTGGTGATGGTGCCGTACAGTTTACCGGTGTCGCCAGCGTTGGCTTCCAGGGTAATCAGTTGCAGGGCGTTCACTTTTTCGGCTTTGGCCAGGTCTTCCTGATGCTTTTTCTCGGCTTTGGCGCGAATGCGGTCGATGCGACGCTGCAAGTCGGCCAGGGATCCTTTGGTGGCGATGACGGCCATGTTACGTGGCCCGAGGTAGTTGCGGTAATAACCGTCGGAAACCTCGATGATATCGCCGTTGCTACCCAGCGTATCCACATCTTTGGTTAAAATTACCTGCATGGGTGTGTCTCCAATTCTTTTCCAGAGTGTAGGGGGTCATTAATATAACACAAAAGCAAAGCTGGCAAGCAGCCCCCATGATCATGCCACGATTGAGCGCACCTTGCGATTGTGACGAGATAGAAACATGAGCTTCATCAATTGTTTCTATCGTTATATCCTTATATGACCAGGATGACCAAAGGTTCAAAAAGCCACATGCTACAATCAGCAGTGTTAATAATCAGTGCGCCAATGGTGGTCTCTTGGCGGTATTTGGGTTTTCGAGGGTTTTAACGGTGTCAGACAGCCTGATAGACAAATTAAAAGAGCTGGGTTTCAATACCTACGAAGCAAAAGTCTATCTGGCACTGCTCAAACAGCATCCCGCCACCGGATACGAGGTGAGCAAAGAATCCGGGGTTCCCCAGGCCAGGGCTTACGATACCCTGAAAGCGCTGGAATCGGCCAATGCCGTGGTGGCCATCGGCGGAAAGCCGGTGACCTATATGCCCATCCGCCCGGACGAACTGCTGGATCGCTGGGAAAAGTCGTTTCAGGGCTCAATCGATTACCTGCGGCAGGCCTTACCGAGTATTGCCGAGGAAACCGTAGAGCCGGTCATCAACATGCGCGGGCAGGAGTCCATTTTCAAGTACGCCCTGGATATGATTAACAGCGCCAAACGCTCTATATTCATGGAATTCTGGAAAGATGACGCCTCCGTCTTGCATGCGGCCTTATTGGCGGCCAAAGACCGAGGGGTGGATGTGCGTCTGGTCGGTTACGACCACTGCGAACTGGAGGGTTTGGAGGTCTATCAGCACGGACTGGCCTGCAGCGTTGAGCAATCGCTGGGTGGGCGCTGGATGATTCTCTCCGTGGATGACAAGGAAGGCCTGGTGGGAACCGTTTCCCAGGCAGATCGCCCCCCGCAGGCGGTGGTCACCCGAAACCCGGGCATCGTGCTGGTGATTAAAGAGTTGATCGTTCACGATATTTTTCTGCTGGATATTGAAAGCAATTTACAGCCTGAACTGGAAAAGCTGTACGGCAAGGACATGTTACGGTTACGCCGAAAAATTTTAGGGAACGTGACCGCGGCCTTAGGGGTTTGATGCGCTTGTGCTAAACTGATACGGTTCCACAAAACGCCACCAATCAGGATGGAGTTTGTTATGACCTCACAATCGCCGAAACTGGAAAAATCCAAGCCTGCCGCGCCTCGTAAAAAATTCTCGCAAGAACGCCTGATGATTATGTTCACCCTCTTTTTCATCGCTGGCATTCTGTTGCTGGTGGTCATTCCGGAAGGAAGTCCGGTGCGAGGGGTGGCCATGACCCTGTATTCCGTCTCTGTTTTTTGGGCCATGTTCAAATTTTGCATGTAAATCACAGGCCTTTTTTGTCAAAACCCGCGTGAAATCGTTCAATCGTTTTTGGGGAATGGAATGGCGCCGTGCCTTGGTCCCTTTTTTGGGGGGAGATAAAATCCGGTCAGACGGCCTGACCGGAACTGGCATCCGGCCACCCTACCTGAAATCAAAGCCACCCAAAGACGCCACACCGTAAAAACGAAGATATGTCATTTAAAGCTTCGGTTTTGTATGAAAACCGAATATTTACCTGCTTTGTTAAGCAGTTGTTTTCGGTATAAAGAGAGAGGTGAGTGCCGGGATAGCCGCTGAGAACACAGTGCGCTGAAAGATGAAACGGATATTGGGAAATCGATTTGGGGAAATACCTGCAAGCAGCGGTCGTTCAGGCGCCCCGGCCTAAAAAGTACAATGCGGAGGAGGTAACTTGGCAATGGATAGTCAGGAGTTTATAAAGGGTCTTCTTGAATTAGTGAAAACAGCGCATGCCGCTTACTTGCAAGGCTTGGGGGAACCCCGTCCCGTTCCATGCTGGCCTGAAGGTTCTGAAAAAAATCTTTAGGGAGCCGCTCAATTTCACCTTGGCGAATATACTCCACCAAAGCCAGTATCAGCTCTTCAAACTTATACTCATCAACCGCTCGCAAGGCTCTTAACTGGCTGAGCAGGAGACCTTCTTCCTGCAAGGCTGGCGTGTTGGCCAGTTTGACCAGCGTGTCATCCTTAAATCGTCGGCGCCCGTGGATCAGATTGGAAAGCGCATCGCCGGTAATGCCCATTTGCTGGGCCAACTCCTCGATTTGCAAGCCGTTTCTCATTAACAACAACTGGATAGCCAGACCCAGTCTCTTCTCTGACGGTTTCATGCTAAAACAGGATCCTTCCCCGGGCAGAGAACACCACCGCTCAAAAAAATCGTAAATTTCATTTATGATCGCTCATCTTTCAAAAATGATATTATTGGTTCAGTTGTATCGACACGATGAGACCAGAGGCAAGGCGGGCGCTTAAATGCAGCTAAACTTTGCTTATTCTAATCCAAAATGAAGGGTCTCTGTAGGGTTTATCTTCGGTTTTCAGGAGTGTGAGGGTTGTACGGGATGCGATTGTTGATTGCGGAAGTGGCATATCGTAAAAAGGGCTGGAACATGCGCAAAGTGGCCGACAGGCTGGATGTAGACCATCAGACGGTCATGTACTGGAATCAGGGGCGGGCTTATCCCCGATTTTTGACTCTGGTTCGGTTGTGCCGGTTGCTGGAATGCACCTTTGAGGATTTACTGGCCGAGTAGACACCAAACCGGATTTCTGGCGGCGGGCGTGTCACGGTGAGCTTGTCACGGTGAGTGTGTAACATTTCTGTGCGGAACCAACATCCGCCGGATGGCCTCCGTATCCCCGAAGTCTTCAACCCGACGGAAAAAGGATGCAGAACCGCCTCCCAAGGTCACTGCTGGCTCCATCCACAAAACCGCGGGGACTCAATCCTGTCCGGGAATCGGGTTTTATTTTAAAAAGAACAACTCTTTTAGCCGGTTTAAGGTGCGTCGCAGGAGGGTGATTTGGTTCGGCATCATTTTGAAATGATTGGGCTCGCCCCGATCAGTGTGTTGAGGTGACTGTTCCGGATGGAGCAATGGCAAGAAATGAAGCAGGAAATCAGGCCAGAAATCAAAATTTCAGGCCGTTCAGCCTGCTTGCTACAGACCGGCGACCCGTTTTTTGAAATATGGGCCCTGGAGATGGCTGGCTTGCACAATGCCCGCACGGACGCCTTCTTCCAGCAGTGCCATGAGGACATTCAGCGACTTTTAGCCTATACTCTTGTGCTGGATGCCGCCGCTAAAAATCCCTTTCAGCTTGCATTGAGGTTGCCAAGGCATCCCCGCATGAATTTAATATAGCCCGGTGGCTTGTAAAAAGGCTCCGCTTGAATTGAGAAAGGCTTGTGCCATGACCCAGGATACGGTTTCTCCCCCCACCCAGTCATCCGACCAGTGGTCTGAACTGGAGGCGCTTTTACCCCCACCCCCCTTACCCATTGGCAGCTACGTGGCCACGGTGCAGGTTGGCAATTTACTGCACACCTCCGGTGTATTGCCCATGAAAGAGGGTCAGGTTGCCGTGTCTGGCGCTGTGGGCAGTTGGGATGTCAGCGTTGCGGAAGGTCAGGAAGCGGCCCGGCTGTGCCTATTGAATGCCTTGAGTCTGGTTCGGCACGCCCTGGGCAGTCTGGATCGGATCAAGCGCATTGTGAAGCTGACCGGCTTTGTGAGCAGCGCTCCCAACTTCTACGAGCAACCCCAGGTGATGAATGCCGCTTCGGACTTGCTGGTAGAGTATTTTGGGGAGGCGGGCAAGCACGTTCGTTCTGCGGTGGGCGTGGCCAGCCTGCCTAAAAACGCCGCCGTGGAAGTGGAATTGGTGGTCGAGGTCGTTTAAATCCGTGGTGCATGCAATGGCGTTACAGCTTAATGATTATTGACCGTAGCGCCGTTCCCGCTGGGCGAAAACTTCCACAGCCCGCTCAAAAGCCTGCGGACTGAAATCCGGCCAGAGCAGGTCGGTGACATAGAACTCGGCATAGGCACTTTGCCACAACAGATAATTGCTGATGCGGGAATCCCCGCCGGTGCGGATGAGCAAGTCCAGTTCCGGCAACCCTTGGGTGTACAGTTTGGCTTCAATGTGGGCTTCGGTAATCTCTGCCGGTGATAACAGACCCTGCTGAACATCCTGAGCCAGTTGCCGCATGGCCTGGGTCAGTTCATGCCGTCCGCCGTAATTGGCGGCTATCTGGAATTTCAGGCCCGTGTTATTGGCCGTTTGCTCATGGGCGGACTGAATCAGGTTGTACAGATCCCGGGGGAAAGCTGAAATATCGCCAATAAAGCGAATTTGCACATTGTTACGGTGCAGCTCCGCCAGCTCTTTGGACAGGGCTTCCACAAACAGACGAAGCAGATAACCCACTTCTTCGGTACTCCGGCGCCAGTTTTCCGTGGAAAACGCATAGACAGTCAGCGCCTTCAGCCCGTGATCCGAGCCAAAGCGAACCAGCGTTCTCAAGGCGTCCACGCCTTTCTTGTGCCCCATCAGGGTCGGTAAATGGCGCTGTTTGGCCCACCGACGGTTGCCATCCATAATAATGGCCACATGCTGGAGTCCACTGCTGGTAATGAGTTCGGTAAACCGGGTGTTGGCTTCTGTGGTAATCATTCGATTTATTTTAGGACAAGCGCCCGGCAATACAATCCCGCATATTCAGGGCCATCCCCCATAAGGCCTGCAAACCAGATCCGGGCCGGGGTGCCCCCTACTCTTTATGCAAACCGTAACCCCAAAACAGTCGCAAACCGCTTATTCTGAAGTGGAATGTCACTGGTTTCAAAGCTCTCAAAATGTCTTTTTTTAAAGGCTATGTCCCGGACAGGATTGCCCCTAAAGAAAAACAGCCTTACCAGATTAGAGGAGATGACATAGTGTAGTAGTAGGTGTGTTTGTTGGTAAAGCTGGAGAATTGAGTAGTTCGTTTTGTTTAACTTTCGCCAGACAATTATAGCAAAACAGCCCCCACTGGTCTAACAAAGGACTGATTTTTATTAGACCATCGGCTAATTCACAAAACAGTCCCGCTCTTCCTTGTAAAAGACAAAAACTGCCCGACCAGCAGGCAGTTTTTGAGAACCGGGGTTTCCGTATGACGCGGGAAAATCTAGCAGGCCACGCTGACTCGGTGGGCGCTGGCGGCCACCACGGCCTGGCAGCGTTCAACCATATCCGCTTCGGTTTGGGCTTTATTCACAAAGCTACCGACACCCACGGCAGCGGCACCGGCCTCTAGGGCGGCAATCACGTTATCCGCGGTAATGCCACTGGCGGTTATGATGGGCAAGCGGGTGGCTTTTGCCAAAGCGCGGGTATTACGCAGGGTAATAGCTTCTTTTTCTTGCTGACTGAGGGATTTAACGGTGGGCTCAGCGGCCAGAACACGGCTAGCGCCTTCCGTTTGAATGATATCCACACCCAGCGTTTCCAGTTGGGCAGCCAAACGCACCTGGCTTTCCACAGTCAGGTGACCGGGAATGGTAATGGACACCAGCGCTTGGCCCTGAACTAAAGATACGGTTTGCTGAGCCAGTGCCAGCACTTCTTCGGCACTGAGGAACAGCCCTTGATCGTACAGGGCATCGAAGTTGCCCAATTCGGCCACATCGGCACCGGCGGACACGGCAGCGGCCAAGGAGGCAGGGTCAACGCTGGAGGCAAACACAGCGGCTTGGGTGGTTTCCTTGGCGGCTTTCACCATTTCTGGATGGGCAGCCACGTCCACAGCGACGGCGCCAGCGGCTTCAGCGGCCCGAACCACTTGCAGCACATTGTCCAAATCCAGGTTGGCAATCCCGGCGATGACTTTAACGGCGTTGCGGGCTTCTAAAGCGGATTTTAAGGCGTTGATACGAGCGTTCATAATGGTTCTCTCTCCAAACAACAGTTGATATGCATGTCATTATAATGGAAGCATGCCTGCTATAAGGCAACACTTTGCATGAGGGTTTCTATCTCCGGGTTCAGGGCCTTGGCCTGAGCCAACTTCTCGGACGCGGCCTCGGTTTCTCCCATTTGCCGCAGGGCTTCACTCCAGTAATACCAAATCAGGGCGGTCTCTGCCGGGGTGGCGTTGTTAAGCAAGTGGCTAAACGCGGTGTTCAGGGCATTTAGGGAATCCAGCAAGCCAGCCAGCAGGGCCAGATTGACCCGAGCTTCCAGATGCTGGGGGACCAGTTCAATCAGGGTTTGGAAGGTGTTTTTGGCATTTTTCCAGTGGGTTTGCTTGTCTGGGGGGGTGGTGGCCGCTTCGGCCAGTCGCATGTGACACAGCCCCAACAGGTACAGGCCGGGCACGTTCTGTACATCCTGCTGTAACACCTGGAGGAGGCTATCCTGAGCCTCTCTTAATTCGCCCAGTTGCATCAGGGTTTCCGCCATGGCCACCTTGGCACTGAGGTGGCCTGGCTCCAGTTGCAGGGTTTTCCGGTACTTGTTCAGGGCGTCCCTGAGATCGCCATGCCGGTACAAGACCAAGCCGTAAAAAAAGTTGATTTGGGCGGAATCGGGCTTGCGGCGTATGATGGGGCGCATTTGCCGCACGGCTTCCAGGGTTTCCCCTTGCTCGCACAGCACCAGGGCCAGATTGACGGCGGCATCCTCCAGATCGGGTTTCTCCATCAGGGCCTTTTGCAAATGCGATTTGGCCTGAGCCCAGTCTTCCAGCCCCATGTAATAGGTGCCCAGCAAATAATGGGCCTGCGGGTTCCACTGATCCCGCTGCTCAATGGCCTTCAGGTGCGGGATCGCTTCCTCTGAGCATCCGGTTTTAATCAGGGCCAGAGCCAGATTCATAATCAGGGTCAGGTTGTCCGGCTCCTGTGCAAACGCCTTGTTCAAATGCGGCAAGGCCGCTTCAAACTGACCGTACTCCAATAGCTGTTGTCCCCACTCGGCTTCCAGTCCCGGGAAATCCGCCTGCAAACTTTGGCAGTGGGCAAATTGCTGAAAACCGTCCTCATAGTGTCCTTGCTGGCACAGGGCAATCCCCCAGCTCAGGTAGGCTTCCGGGAGTTCCGGGTTGAGGATGGCGGCCTGCTTGTAGTTCTCAATAGCCACATCCAGCCGTTTCAGGTTGGCCAGAATATCGCCCTGGTTCAGGTAGGCCTCCGCCTTTTCCCAACCCAGTTCAATCGCCCTGCGGGATTTGCTCAGGGCCTCCTCATAGCGCCCCAGACGATTCAGGGCCACGCTCCAGAAGTAATAGGCCTCGGCGTGCTTGGGCAGAAAGCGCAAGGTAATCCTGAACTTTTCAATGGCCCCCTGATAGTCCTGTAGCTCCGCCAAAATGGCGCCCCATAAAAAGTAAACCTGCGGCTGATGGCCATAAATGGCCAAAGCTCGCTTGAAATGCCTGATGGCCTCCCGGTAGTTGCCTTGCTGGGCCAGAGCGATGCCCCAGTTCACATGGGGTTCCGGATTCCCGGGGTTCAGGGCGATGGCCTTTTCGTACAAACTGCAGGCCTCTTCAACCTTTCCCTGGGTCATGAGGACGGCTCCCCAGAGCATATAGGGATTCACCTGTCCGGGATCTTTTTCAATGCAGCATTTAAACTTTTCAATGGCCTCTTCCAGCCGGTTCAGCTTGGCCAGGGCCACTCCCCAGTTCAGGTAAGGCTCAGAGCGGTTGGGGGCGATTTCGCTGGCTTGCTTGAATTTAGCCAGGGCCTCTTCCAGTTGGCCGTTCTGGGCCAAGTCCACGCCCCAGTTCACATAAGCCATGCCGTGATCCGGAGAAGTTTCCACCGCACGCAAATAGTCGGACACGATACGATTGTACTGCCCGACTTTATCTAGAAAACTGCCCAGAAAGCTGCGTATGGTTTTCTTCATGCCGTCTCTAAAGCCATTGATACAGATTGATTATGCCTATCAAAAACCAAAGGGAGCCTGTTCACAAGCTCCCTTTGAATGAGGTTTCACGGCGCTCCTTGAAATTTGGCGTTGAGTCAGCTCAGGCCCGATTTTCCCAATCGGGCTGCCCGGCCTCAGGCCAGCCCAGGTCGGACTCAAAATTCAAAGTGTCGTACGCGTCCAAATACTCGATAAAATCTTTTTGCTTATAGCGCTGGCGTTTGAGTGAGCGGGTTTGATACAGTCCTGCGGTGAGATCCAGGGCCTCAAATTTTTCAACATACTTTTTCATGGGCCGGTTCATAGCCACTTCTTCTCCTCTATTCACTGTGGGAGTTCACCCAATTGGATCGTGTGTAAATGTCGTTCTTACCCCAATCATCAGCCCATTGCCAAGCCATACGACAGCATGCCCAAGCGGACTGACTGGTTAAAAGCGTATCCCTCTTTCTTGCCTCAAGAAACCTTTAATTGGATTAAATCATTCCGTTTTTTCTTGAGCCTATTATACCAGCTGGACTTTAATGTGAGTAGCCTCATATTCATCCGGCCATTCTCCTCGCGGAAGAGGAGGCCGTGACAAAAATAGAACAGAATGCTCCCCTATCGTGCTATTTGTCATTCCTAAAAGGTGTCTTTTCTAGCTGATTCAATCTTTATCACTGGATTTCCGCCTGCGCGGGAATGACAGACGGCAGCGTGAACAAGAAGGCAACATAAACGCATCAGATCTCGATAGTCTATGTCCTGGGATGCTTCCGAAACAAAATAACGGCCCGAAAGCCGTTATTCTGGAAAATTTAAAGGCTCCTTTAGCCGATCAAGCCGTCGCCGATATCAATCTCGCTGGACTTCATGATCAAGGCCTGGTAAATCACTTTCTCGGAGGAAGTGGAAGCCTTGGAAAAGGGGTCGTGGCCCAGTTTATCCCGATTGTCTTCCAGCAGGCGCTTGCCCAGTTCGGCAATTTCCAGCACCAGCGCATAGCGGTTGGTTACTTTTTCGTTGAGATCGCAGGCGATCTGGGTAATGGTGGTCATGCGGTAAAGCGCTCCCTTTGTTTGATGGTTGCCGATGATGCGATGATGATGGGTACATTCCGTACACGGCAAGGCTACTTATTGTATGAAAAAGACCCGGGCAAAGTCAATTTGCGATGGCGCTTTTCAAGGTCAGTTGCACCGGTAAAATGGGACTGACTGAAGCGCTGCTTTCCTCCGGAGCCTTGGGGGTGGCGATGGTCAACATGTTAAAAAACGCTTCCAGCAGACCGGGATCCCACTTGGTACCAGCGCCCGCTTCTAGAATCTTACGGGCGTTGGCCACTTGCATGGCCTTACGATAGGGGCGATCGGAGGTCAGGGCATGAAAAGCGTCCACAATAGAAACAATGCGGGCCCCCACCGGAATTTTTTCGCCTTTGTGCCCGTGGGGATGGCCGCTGCCGTCCCAGTTCTCGTGGTGACATTCCACCGCCGGGATAATAGGCCGCAGGGAGGCCACCGGGTATAAAATCTGCTGGGCCCCGATGACCGGGTGCTGCTTCATGATCTCCCACTCTTTTTCATTCAGCGGGCCGTCCTTGCACAAAATATCTTCGGGAATGCCGATTTTACCAATGTCATGCAGGAAAGCCGCCGCCCGAATTTCCTCCACCTCGGTGGGGGTCATTTTTAAGGCGTGGGCCAACGCCACGGCATAGTTGGCCACCGCTTGAGAGTGCCCTCGGGTGTAGCGGTCTTTCGCCTCCAGGGCCCCGGCCAGTGAGGTGATGGTCTCCAGCATGAGGTCATCGGTCTGGGGTTTGCTGGGCGTTTTCTTCTCGATGTGGTTGACCAGCTCCTGATAGACGCTGGGTACATGAATATTGTCGTACTTGCGGGCCACCTGAGAGGCAAAGACCTCAATGACCGTCTTGTCGTTCAGCTGATCAATCTCCCCGCAGGCAATGCAGGCGGATTCTCCGGCTTTGTTGCCTTTGAACTTGGCCAGATGCAAGGCCTGTTCAGCCAGTTTGAGCAATTTTTCCCGGGTCTTGGTGTCATCCGGATAAGTGGCATGGCCAATACTGATGGATAAATGGCGTAGCTGCTCTGGCAGGCGGATTTTGAGACCTTCCAAAAAGCGGTGGGCGATTTCATCGGCGGCTTTAGGGCCCGTTTCCGGCAGAATGACCACCACCTCATCCCCGCCGTAACGGGCAATGGTGTCCAGGCCCCGGCTCAGCCTTCTTACGGTGGAAGCCAGATGGCAAATGGCCTCATCACCAGCCTGATGGCCCAACGTCTGGTTGATGTCCTCGATGTTGTTGATATCCAGGATCATGACGGAAACCGAGCCCTGATTGGCTTCGGCCTTGCTCATTTCCCGTTCTAAAACGCCCTGAAAGTAACTGTAGTTCATCAGGCCGGTCAGGTTATCCACCTGCGTCTGGCTTTTCATGCGGTCTTGCAGGATGAGATTCCAGATGAGCTGGGCGATTTGATCCCGCAGGGTGTAAACATAGGACAGCTTGGCCTGAGAGAAGGCGTCCATTTCCTTAAAGCCCAGAGTGAGCATGGCAATGGCCTCTCCCCCGGCGATGAAGGGCACGCTGAACAGGTTGAAACTGTTGGTGCCAGTCTCGGCGTCCGCTGCCGCCCAGGGGGTGTGGGCCAGAATATCAGCGCCCAGTGACTTGAGGTAGGGCGAAAAGGTGGTATCTTTCAAATTGTAGGCCTGTACCAGGTGGTTGCTGGTATCCGCGGTGGAAATGCGGGGGGGCTCGGTCTGCTTTGAGGCTGCTCCGGCGTGAATAAAACGGGCCTGAATAAATTCCCCCCGTTCGTCCTTGATGGAAAAGCACAGAAAGTCGATGGGCGTGCCGCTTTTCAGGCGTTTGAGGAAGAATTCCCACACATCGGCCAATGAGGCGGCGGAGCTGACCAGTCGCCGAATTTCTTCTTCCGGGGTGGCCAGCTTGGTTTTGGCCAGCTTGGAACCGTAGGGCTTTTTGCCCATCTGGACTTTTTCGGCATGCAAAATGCCGTTGGCACACTGATCCACCCGTTGGGACAAGTGACTGCAAAACTGGTTCCATTTGGCGGCCAGCCGCTTGCTGACAGGCCTGGCTTCATTTTTGGGCAATTCCTGCTTTTCCACGCTGAAAAACTCCCCGCTGTCTCCCGGAATGAAAGCGGTTACACACGCCTAGTTCAGCAATTCTAACATATTGTAAAGATGGCATGAACCGGCAGTTTTTTCAGGGCTAACGCTGAAGCAGGTCCAATTCTTTCCCGATTTTTTCAAAGGCCTCAATACAGCGATCCAGTTGGGCCTGAGTGTGGCAGGCGTTGATGATAACGCGCACCCGAGCCTTATCGGCGGCCACCGTGGGGAACACAATGGCCCGGCCATAAATACCCTCTTCCAACAGGCGCTGGCTCAGTTTTTGGGCCTTTTCGCTGGTGCCCACAATCACCGGGCAAAGCGGGGTTTCACTGTCGATGGGCAGACCAATGGACTTCATGCCCGCTTTAAAGTAGCGGGTGTTGTACCACAGTTTCTGAATCAGGGCGTCATCGGTCTCTAAAAGCTCAATGGCCGCCAGACAAGCCGCCACCACCGAGGGCGGATGCGGGGTGCTGAACAGCAGCGGACGGGCCTTATTGACCATAATTTCTCGCATGGCCTGAGTGCTGGCCACGTAGCCGCCCATCGAACCCAGCGCCTTGGACATGGTGCCCACCACAATGTCTACCTGATCGTGCAAACCAAAGTGATCCACGGTGCCCCGGCCATGACTGCCCAGTACACCGCTGCCATGGGCGTCATCCACCATGACGATGGCGTTGTACTGCTCAGCCAGCGATACAATTTCGGGCAATTTGGCAATGTCGCCGTCCATGGAAAACACGCCATCGGTCACAATCAGCTTGCGACGGGCGGTTTTGTGCTTTTTAAGCACGCTTTCCAGGGCATTCATATCGCTGTGGGCAAAAATATCCTTGCTGGCCCCTCGGCTGAGGCGCACGGCGTCGATGATGCTGGCATGGTTCAATGCGTCGCTGATAATGACATCACCTTCGCCCATAATGGGGGGAATGGCGGCCATATTGGCGGTGAATCCGGATTGCAGCACCAAGGTGGCTTCGCAGTGCTTGAAGCGGGCCAGCTTTTCTTCCAGTTGTTCGTGAATGCCCATGGTGCCGATGATGGTACGCACTGCTCCCGCTCCCACGCCCAGTTCTCGGGTGGCTTTGATGGCCGCTTCAATCAGCTTGGGGTGATTGGCCAGACCCAGATAGTTGTTGGAGGAGAAATTGAGAATTTGCCGTCCGTTCATGGAAATTTCGGCATCCTGCGGCCCTTCAAACGGTTGCAGGGCTTGGTATAAATGCTCGTCTTTCAGGCGCTGGATTTCATCTTGCAGGAAGTCCAAGCGGTGTGATTTTTTGGCGGTGTTGGCAGTCATGGGCAAATCCTCTGGGTGAACCGTTTGGGCTGTTTGGCCCTAGTATTACTGTATCACGGCTGTATTAGGCTTTGTTCAAGGTTTCAGTAGAATTTTACCGCTGACGCCCTGGCGAATCAGTTCCATGGCTTGACCAAACTCGCTCATGGGCAGTTGGTGAGTGATGATGAAGTCCAGATCCAGCTTGCCCGCTTCCATCAGGTCCAGCATGAGCAACCAGGTTTGGAAAATCTGGCGGCCATTGACCCCCACCACCTTGGCTTCCTTGAAAATAATGTCCTTGCTGATATCCAGCTCCACTTTGCCTTTGGGAATACCCATCAGCACTACGGTGCCCCCCAAACGAAGGCTTTCCAGCGCCCCGTTAATGGCGATGGGGCTGCCGGACATTTCCAAGACCACATCCACGCCGCTGCCACCGGTTTTTTGCTTGAGTTCTTCAGAGACATTCACCTTATCGGCGGCCAACACGGCATCGGCTCCGGCCTTTTCGGCCAGTTCCAGACGGAAGGGGGACACATCGGAGGCAAAGACCTTGAGGGCGCCCATGGCTTTGGCGACCACGATGGCAAACAGGCCCAGCGGTCCACAGCCCACCACATGCACAGTTTTTCCGGACACATCGGCCTTGGACACGGCATGCACGGAATTCCCCAGAGAGTCCAGCAAAGCGCCGTATTCCGGCTTGATGGAGCTGGGCAGCTTGACCACCTGCTTGGCCGGAATGGCAATGTACTCGGCAAAGCAGCCCGGCAAATCGATGCCGAAGATCTTCACGTTTTCGCAAATGTGCTTGTGCCCTTGCTGGCATTGCAAGCAGTGACCGCAAGGCAGGTGCATTTCGGCGGAGACGTAATCGCCCGGCTTCAGTCCGTGGACTTTGTCACCCACGCTTTCAATAATGCCGCAGAACTCGTGCCCATACACCAGTGGGGTTTTGATGCGGTTGGCGCTCCATTCGTCCCACTCCGTAATGTGGAAATCGGTGCCACACACCGAGGCCAGGCTCACCTTGATCAACACCTCTTTGGGGCCGGGTTGGGGTTTATCCACAGTGGCGACTTTAAAGCCCTTTTCTGGGGTGGCTTTTTGGATGGCTTGCATGGTCTGAATGTGGGTGGCTGACATGGCGTTCCTTTGACTGGTTTAAGCGTGAATAATGCTGCTGTTTATTTTATTGCTAAGTTTGTCGTAGAGGAAGGACTCTACACATTAAAACGGAAGTGAACCACATCGCCGTCTTTCATGATGTACTCTTTGCCTTCCAGGCGCATCAAGCCTTTTTCCTTGGCGTTTTTCTCGCCACCGACGGTCACATAATCGTTGTATGCGGTGACTTCAGCCCGAATAAAGCCTTTTTCAAAGTCGGTGTGGATGACCCCGGCGCACTGGGGAGCGGTCATGCCCTTATCGTAAGGCCAGGCCCGCACTTCTTTTTCGCCAGCCGTAAAGTAGGTTTCCAGGCTGAGGGTCTTAAAAGCGGCCTGAATCAACCCGTCAATACCGGAAGACTGCACGCCCAGGCTTTCCAGATAGCCGGACTTCTCCGCTTCATCTAATTGGGTCAGTTCGGCTTCAATTTGGGCCGAAATAGGTACGGCAATGCGCCCTTCTTCAGCGGCCCGGTCAAACAGCTTTTTAAAGTGAGGATTGCCCAAGGGGTTGGCCAAGTCGCCTTCGGCCACATTGCCCGCGTAAATGACTGGCTTGATGCTCAGCAACTGCGATTGCTTTAGCAAAATCTGCTCTTCAGCGCTTAGTGCCTTGGCATCGACCACACCTGCCCCGTCAATGATGGGCTTGATCTTCTCAAACAGGGCCAACTTCTCTTCAGACTCTTTGTCCTTGTGCTTGACCTGCTTGCGCAAGCGTTCCATTTGCTTGCCCATGGAGCCAGAGTCGGCCAGACACAGCTCAATATGAATGGTTTCCAGATCCCGCAGGGGATCGACGCTGCCTTCCACGTGCACCACATCGGTATCCTCAAAGCAGCGCACCACATGCACAATGGCATCCACTTCCCGAATGTTGGCCAAAAACTGGTTGCCCAGACCTTCGCCTTTGCTGGCCCCACGCACCAGCCCGGCAATATCCACAAACTCAAACACGGCGGGAATGACCGTTTGCGTTTTGGCTAGATCTTTCAGCACGGCAAGACGGGGATCGGGCACCTTCACGATACCCACGTTGGGCTCAATGGTACAAAAAGGATAATTGGCGCTTTCCGCCTGATAAGAAGAGGTGAGGGCGTTAAACAGGGTGGATTTTCCGACGTTGGGAAGTCCGACGATTCCGGCCTTTTGCAAAATAAAGGGTCTCCGTGTGGTTCCGTGTAATGGTGTGTAATGGGGGACGTACAGATTGGGCCCGGTCTGGGGTATGATAATGCCATGTCCGCATCATCAATCTACCTGAAACACGAAATCACGATCAAGGATCTGCCGGAGTTGACCGGCTCGGCCCAGCGGGCCAGCCTGGGCAATAAATGGCTGTTTGTGGGCATTGATATGGCCCCCATCGACAGTCTGGAGACCGGCATCGCCGTTTTAGACCGGGATCGGCGCATTCTGCGTATGGACAAGCTCAGCGACAATGATGACATCCTGCTGTTTCTGGACAATCTGGCCCCGCCGGAAAATCTGGTCGTGGTGCTGGATATCCCCAAAAGCCTGAGCATTCCCAGCAAATGGCGACAACAGCAAATTAAAATGCACCCCCTGCACCTGCGTTCCTCCATTCCCAACGCCACTCAGGAGGTGGTGCCCACCGAGCGCTTTGCCCAACGGGCCAAGGCGTTTTATGAAGCGGTGGATGAGCGTGGCATTTTGATGCTGAACTTTTTTACGGCCCATGCCAAGCTGCGCTACGATTTGAACATGCCATTCCGCCACCGCAGCTCTCAGGGGTGCCGCACCTTGCAAGCGGCCCTCAAGCAGCAGTTGCACATTCAGGATGTGCCTTCCAACCTGATGCCCAGTTCCGTGCTGGATGCCATGATTGGCGCTTATACGGCCTGGATGGTCTATAAGGCGCAAGAAGGGCAGCACTTCCGGCTCTACCGGGATGACGAACGCCGCCTATATGTGGACCCCCTGAAGCGCTGGATTAAACCCGTCCGTTATCGGCAGGGTCGCCACCGTTCCAGCTAGAGAATGTCAGGCTGGCTGGCGGGCTGGCTTGTCTGCGGGATGACAGGTTTGAGTCGCGTGTTGTAAGCCGTACCAATAGAGGGAGCAATTTTGGGCGCAAGTGAACTGGCCTTGCTGGATCAGCTGAGAGACAGCACCTTGCAACTGGCCTTTGTGGCCGCCACCGCTCTGTTGCTGGGCTGCATCCGCCGGGCTCAGCCCACGGGGTTGACCCTGGGGCTGATTTTAGTGCCGGTTCCCCTGTTGGCCCTCAGTGTGTGGTGGCCTTGGCTGACCTGGGTGGCCGCTTTCTACACGCCATTACTGATGCTGCTTTTGATGATAGACGGCTTTTTACTGAGTGTGCCCACTCGTTATCTCAGGCTGAGCCGGGCCATGGGAGAGAAGTTTTCCATCGGCCAGAAGAATGGGATTCAGCTGAGCGTGGTGAATAATAGCCATCAGCCCTTGGCCCTCACCCTCAGAGACAGTGTGCCCGAAGGACTGCTACACGGCCAGACGGGAGCCGCTCTGGACTTACCGATGACCGTGCCTGCCTTCAGCCACGCGTCTGTTCATTACGAGGTGCTGCCAACACGACGGGGTTTGTATCGCTTTGAGCGTACTCACGCCCGCTATAAAAGCCGATTGGGCCTGCTGTGGTTGACCCTGCGGGGTGGGCGACCGGAAACGGTTCAGGTGGTGCCTGATTTGCGCCGAATTCGGCAAATGCGCCTGAAGGCCTCCAAAGCCCAGAACGCCGGGGAGCTGCAAAAGCGTTCTCTGGGCATGGAAGGCACCCAGTTCAGTGGGCTTCGGCATTATTTCGCGGGCGATGATGTCCGGAAACTGGCCTGGCAAGCCACTGCCAAGCTGGATGTGCCGGTGGTGCGCACCTTCGCTCACGAAGTGGAGCAGCCCATTCTGGTGCTGGTGGATGCCGGTCGAGCCATGAATGTGCAGGTCAAGCACCTGCAGAAATTCGATTGGGCCTTGAACACCGCCCTGGCCTTTATGGGGGTGGCCATTGATCGGGGAGACGCGGTGGGGGCCGGAATTTTCGCCAATCGGGTTTTGGCCAACGTTCCCATGGGAACCGGGCGGCATCACCTTAGTCGCCTGCTGGACGCACTCGGGCAGGTGCAAGTCCAGCCGGTGGAACCGGATTATGAAGCCGTCATGCTGCAATTCGCCCGAGGGCTCAAGCGACGCTCTCTGGTGGTGGTACTAACCGACTTGATCGATCCCATTGCCTCCCGCAGTCTGGTGGCCAGTTTAAAAAGCTTTTCCCGCAACCATGTACTTATGGTGGTCACTTTGGCCGATTCACGAATTGCCAGCACCGCCGACATGCTGCCGCAATCGCCTTATGCGGTGTATCAAAAAGGGGTGGCTCTGGATTTACTGGCCCTACGTGAAGAAACCCGGCACCTCCTGTGCAAGGGCAAACAGACCATGGTGGTGGACGCCGCGCCGGAAACGCTGGATGAGACGCTCATTGCCCGCTATCTGGAGCTGAAGCGCCAAAACCGGCTTTAGAAATTGTCGGTTCCACCGGATTGCTGGATAGCGCTTGTTAGCGCATCAAATTGTTGTCAATAAAATCGCCCAGCACCGGGATTTTAAAGTCTTTGCCGGTAAAGGCCATAATCATTAAGTAAACCCACGCCCCAAGCAGGCCCAGACCAATGAAAAAGCACGCCAATCCGGCCAATATATTTACAAGCGGGATCATGGCAAAAATACCAAGAAGCGTAAAAATAATGAGATCTATCAGGCCAAAAAATATAGCCTGTAGACAGTGGAATTTAATGTATGCGGATTCCCCTTTTTTCATCAGAAGAATAACAATGGTTGGAATCATGAAGAGGCCCAGGCCCGCATAACTCAACCCGGCCCATAATTTGTCATCACTGTTCGGCTCACTGGATACTGGATTGACCACGCGCTCACTCCTTAAAACGAATAACTCCCTAAAATGAAGGGCTCTCACAGAGGGTTTGCCCACCGTGACGCCGTAAAAAAGCACCCACCTTGTGTCAAAAGATGAGTGCTTTTAATAGTAGCCTTAAATGAGACTTTAAGGAAGTTGCCGAAATTTAACTGCGGTAACCCTCAGTGGTGGCTTCGGCTTCCTCCTGATCCTCGTAAGTCAGGAAGACGCCTTGCAGCAAATCATCCTCGTCTGGCCCCAACAAGCTCTCGGCTTCCTCTTCGGTACCAGCCTTACGGATTGATTCACCCTTGGCGGACTTGGCCCGGCCCAGCAGTTTGGTTTTATGGCGGCTGAGCACCCGCTCCACCTTGTCCACCAGCTTGTCGATACTGCCATACAGGTCAATGGAGGAGACTTCTACCCGCAGAACCGCGCGATTGACCACCACAGTGGCCTCCGCCAGCTGGCCTTCGTTGATACGGGGGTTCTTTTCCACGCTTAAAAATACGTGAATTTCCTGAATGAAATCGTAATGATGCTCCAACCGTCCGATTTTTTCGGAAACATACGCTTTAATCGCATCCGTTAGCTCGATATTACGACCGTTGACGATTAGTTTCATAGTCTCCCGCTCCTCTCTAGACTCCTCTATTATACCCCTTTGGCTTTTTTTCAAGTAGTCCTTCTACATGAGTCAGTCCATGAAAAAGGGAGCCAAAGCCAATGGCCGAACCATCCTGAGACGATTCGGCCATTCGCCAAGTTTCAATAAACGCTGGCATCCGTCCTATTTGGCAATGGCCACCGGATTGCCAGTGTGACGCAGGCACTTAAAGGCGTTGGGGCCTGCATACTGGGCCACCGGGCCTAACTCCTGCTCAATGCGCAACAGTTGGTTGTATTTGGCAATGCGCTCGGAGCGGCACAGGGAGCCGGTTTTGATTTGCCCGGCATTGACGGCCACGGCCAAATCGGCAATAAAGCTGTCTTCGGTTTCCCCGGAGCGGTGGCTGATGACCGTGGTGTAACCCGCTTGCTGGGCCATGCTGATGGCAGACAGGGTTTCGCTGAGAGTGCCAATCTGGTTCAGCTTGATGAGGATGCTGTTGGCCACGCCCTTTTCAATACCTTCCCGCAAAATGGCCGGGTTGGTGACAAACAGATCGTCGCCGACCAGTTGCACTTTGTGGCCCACTGCTTGGGTCAGCAGCTTCCAGCCCTCCCAGTCGCCTTCAGCCATGCCGTCTTCCACGGAGATGATGGGATATTGTTCCACCAAATCGGCCAGATAGGCCACCATTTCTTCCCGGTTCAGTTTTTTGCCTTCGCCGGTCATATCGTAGTGGCCGTTCTTGTAAAACTCGGAAGCCGCTACGTCCAAAGCCAGTTTGACCTGATCCTTGGTGTTGTAGCCAGCCCGCTCAATGGCGTGGATGATCAGCTCCAACGCTTCGGCGGCGCTTTTCAGGTTGGGGGCAAAGCCACCTTCATCCCCAACGCCGGTGGCTAAATTGCGTTCAGCCAACACTTTCCGCAAGGTGTGGAAAATCTCGGCGCCCCAGCGCAAGGCTTCGGAGAAAGAGTAAGCGCCCACCGGCACGATCATGAATTCCTGAATATCAATGGTGTTATCGGCATGGGCCCCGCCGTTGATGATATTCATCATGGGCACTGGCAAAATGGTAGCGTTCACCCCGCCCAGGTAGCGGTATAACGGCTGTTTAACGGTTTCGGCGGCGGCCCGGGCCACGGCCATACTCACGCCCAGCATGGCGTTGGCGCCCAGTTTACTTTTGTTGGGGGTGCCGTCCAGATCAATCAAAAGCTGGTCGATTTCGGATTGATGGAAGGCGTTGCGATCCACCAGTTCCCGGTTAATGGTTTCATTTACGTTCTCAACCGCCTGCAACACCCCTTTGCCTGCGTAACGGGCTTTGTCCCCGTCCCGCAATTCCAGGGCTTCCCGAGAGCCAGTGCTGGCCCCGGAGGGAACCGCAGCCCGGCCAATGGCGTCCCCGGACAGGGTGACTTCTACTTCCACGGTGGGATTGCCGCGAGAGTCTAAAATTTCACGGGCTTCTACGTGCTCGATAAAGGAAACCATGGGGTGTTTCTCCAATAAACAAATGGCATTTTGAAAGCATTATAGCCGGAAGGCATTTTGAAAACCAATGCCTGAGGACGTTCTTGCCTATAGCGGGTTTTCCCGAGGGCTGGTTTGCAACTGAATTTCCTGTACGATTTCGTATAAAGTGTCAGCCAATTGGGCGGGCACCGCTTTTTCGGGCGTCTGCGCTATTTTGACGGTTAGCAAACGATTCCCGAACCGGAGTTCCAGGGTTTGTCCGGGCTTTACTTCCGCCGCGGGCTTGGCGGTTTGCCCGTTGATTTTGACGTGTCCGCCCTGGCACAATTCGGCGGCCACGGTGCGGCGCTTCACCAGACGAGAGACTTTGAGGTATTTATCCAGTCGCATAGGCAAGATTTCCAAATTGCAAAAACAGTTCATCCGCTTCATAATGCCAAAAACAAGGATTATCGGTGATAATCGATTATGAGAGACGTCGTCCGCGTTTGAGAGGGAACCATGCAGGAATTTTATAACGAAACATTTTTGAACGCTCAGAAGCAACTGGATCATGTGGCTCAATTGATGAATCTGGATGCCGGCGTGCATGAGCGGCTTCGCTACCCTCGCAAAGCGTTGATTGTTTCGGTTCCTATCAAGCTGGACAATGGCCAAACCAAGGTTTTCAGCGGCTACCGGGTGCAGCACGATCAGACCCTGGGGCCCACCAAGGGGGGGGATTCGCTTTCACCACGAAGTCAATCTGGGGGAGGTGGCCGCTTTGGCCATGTGGATGACCTGGAAATGCGCCCTGCTCAACTTGCCGTACGGCGGGGCCAAAGGCGGCGTGTGCTGCTTCCCGGAAGAGATGAGCGTGAACGAGATGGAGCGTCTGGCTCGTCGCTACACCACCGAAATTTTATCCATGATCGGGCCGGAAAAAGACATTCCCGCCCCGGACATGTACACCAATGAAAACACCATGGCCTGGATTATGGACACCTACAGCAATTTTATTGGCTACGCTGTGCCCGGTGTGGTTACTGGCAAGCCTGTTTCCGTGGGTGGTTCACTGGGTCGCAAGGAAGCCACCGGTCGGGGCGTGGCCCATACGGTCAAAATGGCTCTGGAAAAGCTACAATTGGGCAAGGATGAACCCACCGCCGCCGTGCAGGGTTTTGGCAATGTGGGCAGTATTACAGCCAAGTATCTGCACCAGCAAGGCATTAAAGTGGTTGCGGTGTCCGATGTGCAGGGTGGCGTGTACAGCGCCAAGGGACTGGATATCCCGCGCCTACTGTCTTACGTGGCGGAACGGGGCACCGTGGTTGGCTTTGACGATCTGGACACCATCGAGAATAAAGATGTTCTGGAGCTGGAAGTGGATATCCTGCTGCCAGCGGCCCTGGCCAACGTGATTACCGAGCATAACGCCGATCGCATCAAGTGTAAAATTCTGGCGGAAGGGGCCAATGGCCCGGTCACCCCCGAAGCGGATTTGATTCTACAAAACAAGGGGATTTTCATTATTCCCGGCATTCTGGCCAACGCCGGTGGCGTGGTGGTGTCTTACTTTGAATGGGTACAGGATATTCAGCACCTCTTCTGGAGCGAAGAACAGGTCAATGAAAAGCTGGGCTACCTGATGGGTCGAGCGTTTGAAGAGGTCTATCAGGTGTCCACCAACAAAAAAGTGGACAATCGAACCGCGGCCATGATGATTGGGGTGGGCCGGGTGGCTTCCGCCAAAATGCTGCGGGGCCTGTATCCCTAGCGGCTGGCTTTACTTGCAACAGGCCACCTTCATAAGAGTTTACATTCAAAAAGCGTAACAGTTATGGCTGTCTCGCTTTGTGCCTTGCTATGATACTCCCAAATCCTTAAATGGAACGGCCCAGCTGTTGCAGTCCCGGTACGCAGGCCTCAGTCAGTTCTTTTTTGAGATTTTGTCAGAGAGTTGCCTGATTCGGTGTCTTGATACAAGGCCGAATATGGAAGAGAGGCCCCAGGATAGCACTATGGTTGAACTGCAGGATAACCAACAAAACCGTGAAGCAGCTTTGCTTTTGGATATTTCCTGGGCCGGTAATTCCGCACAGGCTTGTCAGGCCGCCGATGAATTTGTAAGCCACCTGACCAATGCCCCATCCGGACTCATGGTGGACATCAACGCAGGCGATCTGCTTTTAACCCGTGGCGTTTTGACCAAAATTAAACAGCAAATTCAACGCGCCGGGGCAGGAGTGGGTATCGTTTATGCCACCTTGCCCCAAACCCAGCAAGCCGCCCTGGATGAAGGGTTATTCGTCAAGGAAAAGCTCACCACCGGCTGGACGCCCTTGCGTCAGCCTTTGCCGTTAAAGAAGGCCAACGTGGGCGCTCAGTTGCCCCTTAAGAGTAAACCTGCAAAAAGCTCTGGTGTCCAACTGCCGAATTTTAACCAGCCCGAAGAAATCGCTGTGGCTGTAGAAATCAATGAGGTAACCGTCCAAACTGCCAGTGTTCCCTCTGTACTGACCGAAACAGAACTGGAGTTCCAGGCACCGGATGAGCCCGTTCTGGAAGAACTGGAACTGGTGCTGGAGACCGAGAAAGTCACGCTGACGGAAGGTGTTTTTGAGGCGTTGGAGTCTGGGCAGATAGAAGCGGTGCCTTATCCCGACTCTGCCGTCAATACGCTATATTTACGGCAAACCTTGCGTTCCGGTAAAACAGTTCGCTTCAACGGAAACATTGTCATCGTGGGAGACGTCCATGCAGGTAGTGAAATTACCGCCGGTGGCGACATTGTGGTCTGGGGAGAGCTGAGAGGCATAGCCCACGCGGGCGCCCAAGGCAACTACAAGTCTGAAATCCGTGCTATGAAGATTGAAGCACTACAATTGCGCATTGCCGATTATATTGCCCGGCGTCCCGATCGTATCTACTACCACAAGGATGGCGCAGACCATCATGCACTCTCCCCTGAGGTGGCCCGTGTGGCTGATGGCGAGATTAAAATCTTTAAAACCATGCTGCCCAAAGGCTAAGCCTTTTGCCACGCTGCACCCCAAATTTCCCCAAGCATTAGCACTGAAACAATCAAAGTGAGGTAGCTCTCTCCATGACAAAATCTAAAAAAGAAAAAGGACGGGTCGTCGTCGTGACTTCCGGCAAAGGCGGTGTGGGCAAGACCACTACCACTGCCAACATTGGAGCCGGTTTGGCCCGTATGGGATACAAAGTCGTTCTGGTGGACACCGATATCGGCCTTCGTAACCTGGATTTGCTGATGGGCCTTGAAAACCGCATTGTCTACAACATTGTGGACGTTGTAGAAGACCGCTGCAAACTCAGTCAGGCATTGGTTAAAGACAAGCGTATGCCCAACCTGAGCTTGTTGCCTGCCGCTCAAACCCGTGATAAATCGGCTTTGAACGAAGAACAAATGAAGTCGGTCAGCGAGCAGTTGGCTGAAGAGTTTGACTTTATTCTGGTGGATAGCCCTGCGGGCATCGAGCAAGGCTTCCTCAACGCTACCGCTGGCGCCACTGAAGCCATTGTGGTCTGCACCCCGGAAATGTCCTCGGTTCGCGATGCGGATCGCATCATCGGCTTGTTGGAATCCAAAGAAGAGATCACCAACTACAAGCTGGTCATCAACCGGGTGCGTCCTGGCATGATCAAAAACAATGACATGATGGATGTGGATGATGTGTTAGAAATCTTGTCCATCAAGTTGCTGGGCGTGATTCCCGAAGATCAGGAAATCATTATCAGCACCAACAAGGGTGAGCCCATTGTGAATACCGAAAACTCCTTGGCTGGGCAGGCTTACCGCAATATTGCCCGTCGGGTTGCTGGCGAGGATGTGCCTTTCCTGAACCTGGATGTTCCGACCTCATGGCTGGACAAACTAAAAGGCTTTTTTACCAAAAGCGCCTAGGCCAACGTTTACAAAAGTTTTGATACGACAATAGGAGATTCAACATGGGTTGGCTACGAAAACTTGTTGACTGGGTGGACCCGCCTAAAAAAACCATTGAACAAGAAATGATCTCAGACATGCACTCTGCGCGTGGCGATGCTAAAAATCGCCTGCGTCTGGTACTCATGCACGACCGCACACAACTCTCCCCAGTGGTATTGGGGCAAATGCGCGATGACATGGTTGAAGTCATCTCCAAATATGTGGAAATCGATAAAGATGCCCTGGAAGTGAATTTGGAAAGTGAATCCAATACCATTGCCCTGGTGGCCAATATCCCCGTGCTGAGGACGCGAGCCGGGGTTTAATTCCAGACGCTACAACAGAAAACTGCAAAAAGACCTGTCACTTAGTCAGGTCTTTTTTTTGGGAGACAAGATGGCAACAATGATAACGACCCATAAAAAAAGACTCGATATGGCGATCGAGTCTTTTTAAAGATAAGTAAATGATTTGAATTAAAAATCCAAACCAGCTTCACGAGCAGCTTCAGCCAAAGCGGCAATCCGTCCGTGGTAGAGGTTCCCCCCCCGGTCAAAAACCACACTGGTTATACCAGCGGCTTGCGCACGGGTGGCTACCATCTGACCGACCTTGCGGGCGGCTTCCACATTGGCACCGGAAGCGCTACGGAGATCTTTATCCAGCGTACTAGCCGAGGCCACAGTGATGGCTTTAATATCATCAATAATTTGGGCGTAAATGTGCTTACCGCTACGGTAAACAGCCAATCTAGGACGTTCGGTGCTGCCAGTCAGGCGGCGACGAAGCCGATAGTGCCGTTTACGAGTAACTTCCTTGCGATTGGGTTTACTGAGCATAATCCTGGTACCTGCTGCTTATTGCTTACTTCTTGCCTGCTTTACCGGCTTTACGGCGGATACGCTCTTCAGCGTACTTCACACCCTTGCCTTTGTAAGGTTCTGGCGGACGCTTGCTGCGAATCAGAGCAGAATACTGGCCGACCAGTTCTTTATCAGGTCCACTGACTTCCAGCTTGGTGTTGGCTTCCACCTTAAAGGTGATGCCTTCAGGCGCTTCGATCTCTACAGGATGGCTGAAACCCAAAGCCAGACTGAGCTTACTGCCCTGTACCTGCGCCCGGTAGCCAACCCCAATGATTTCCAATTTACGTGAGAAGCCAGTGCTGACGCCGATGACCATATTGTTTAACAAGGTACGGCTCAGACCATGCAGCCCGCGAGCCATACGACTCTCATCGCGGCGAGCAACAATCAGTTCACCACCCTCCTGGGTAACGCTTACTTCAGGACGGAAAACGCGGGTTAAAGTCCCGAGTGGGCCTTTAACGATCGCCTTGGTGCCTTCAGAGGTATTTTCGAGCTTGACTTCCACTTTATCCGGAATACGGATGGGAGATTTACCAATTCGTGACATGGTGTATAACCTTCTTTAATCTTTTCTGCTTCAGTGTGGCCGGGGGTTAATACACGTAGCAGAGTACTTCACCGCCAACGTGCGCCTTACGTGCTTCCCGATCGGAAAGCAGACCCTTTGGCGTACTAACGATGGCCGTGCCGCCACCACCCAAAATACGGGGCAGGTTATCGACCTTGTAGTACTTACGCAACCCTGGACGGCTGACCCGTACCAGCTTACGAATCAGAGGATACCCTTCGCTGTCATATTTAAGCAGAACACGAAGCGTTTTGAAATTATCCGCTTCACGAATTTCATAACTTCTGATATAGCCTTCCTTTTGAAGTACTTTTGCAAGTTCCGTCTTCAATTTAGAGGCGGGTACTTCCACCATTGGATGGCCGACATTCGAGGCATTCCGAATGCGGGTCAGCATATCAGCGATCGGATCATTGTACATGGTTAG
>DAIDMR010000219.1 GCA_027448865.1 Vampirovibrio sp. | reverse complement strand
GTGATGCTGGGCGAGAGTGATACGACACGTTGACAGGCGCTGTAGAGAGAGGCCTGACGTGCGCTTGGGAGTGAGGGTTTAATACAACCACTCAGGGTCACCAGTGCCAAAAAAAGAATCGCCAGCAGCGCCCTGAATTTGATACAGGGGGACGTTTTGCGAATGTACTGCTGGCGATACATAGCGAATGGGGGTGATTCTTTTTAGGGAGGGGACATAGATAGGCTTATAGGGGTAGGCTTACAGGGCCCAGCGCAAGCCGCCATAGGCGGAGATCCGGGGATTGCCATAGCCTTTCACGGTCTCATAGGGTGTGTCTAAAAAGTTGACCAGGCGACCGTAAAGGCTCACGTGATCGGTTAGGGCCAACTCCATAGCCAGATTGATCAGGGTGAAGGATTTTAACTTGACCGGTCTGGCCGGGAAGGTGAAAAAGTCCAAATCACTGCGCTGGCCGGTGTGGGTGATGTCCAGATTGATGTTGAGTCGTTTGATTGGCTGGTAGTTGATATTAAAGGACGCTTTATTGCGGGGGCGGCGAAACAAAGCGTCTCCTTGCGTGCTACTGGGACCCAGATCCTTGGTATCGGTGTAAGTATAACTGCTTCTCAGTTGCAGGCATTTGTAGGGCTGACTGGTGATATAGGCCTCCAGCCCTTGCATGCGGGCCCGTTCCACGTTGGTGTAGGCCGTGGAAAACAGCCCGGTGGGACGAAAATCAATCAGGTTGCGTACCTGATTCTGAAACAAAGTGGCACCCACCTGCATTTTATTTCCCAGCAAGGCCTGCTCCAGCCCAAGATCCCAACCGGTGCTGGTTTCTGGCTGCAAGTTGGGATTGGCCCCAAAGGTGCCGTAAAGTTGGGACAGAGTAGGTGCTTTAAAGCCGGTGCCGATACTCCCTTTGATGCTGGTGCCGGTGCGTTTGACGGTGTAGATGGAATCGGCCCGGAAGTTGTGGTGTCCCCCAAAGCGGTTGTGGCGATCGTAGCGATAACCGAGAGTTGTGAACCAGCGATCCCACTGTTGGATGCGGTCTTGCACGTAAAAGGCCGTATTGGTGGCCGAGCGCAGTTGGGCGGCACTGTTGAATGGCCCGAAGATGCTGAGGGAGTTGTAATAGGAATCACCCCATTCATGCTGGACGTTCAGGCCGGTAGTCAGGGTGTTGGTGCGGTGCAGGCGAAAATTGTTCTGAAAGTCGAAGTTCAACAATTTACCCCGGTAGCGATCGTGGCTTTTGCTGGAGTCCAGGGCATCCGGCTCGTTGAAGTTTTCCCGGCGTACATCGGTGAAGGCCAGCCGGGTGATTTGCTCGTAGCGATCGCCCCATAACTTTAACCGGGAGCTGCCATTGAGGGTTAATGTGCGGTTGGTGCCGGTAAAGTTGGGATCATCGCCGGTGTATCCGCCGTAACTGTCCAGATCAAACCGGGAGCGGGTGTACAGGCTGGACAGATCGAGGGTTAGGTTTTTGAGGGGGGTGTATTCGGTGCGGGCGGTAATGGTGGTGTTGTGGTAACCATCCGGCTCCGCGTTGCGATAAAAGGTGCCAAAGGAGTTGATGCCGTAGCGGTTGCTGGCTGCGGAAATCCCCCTGACATCCTGTCGGGTGATGTGCAAGAACGATTTCAACTTGTCGCTGTATTGGCCGCCCAGCCCAATGTCTTCTTGCACGGTGCCTTGAGAGCCAGCGGTGATCTTGGCGTATAAGGTCGGTTTGCCGGGTTCGCCTTGCCGGGTAATGATGTTGATGACCCCACCCATGGCATCAGACCCGAAAATGCTGTTCTGGGGCCCCCGCAGCACTTCTATCCGCTCCACCGCATCCGGACTGATTTGATCCAGATAGCTGTAAGTGCGATCGGGGGAGATGGGATCGTTCATGCGCACCCCGTCCACCAGCACCAGTGTGTGACTGGCGTTCATGCCCCGCATAAAAATGGAGGAGGTGGCCCCCAGATATCCGTTACGCACCACGTCCACCCCGGGCACTCTCGTCAGCACTTCGGTCAGCGAAAACGGCTGCATTTGCTGAATTTGCTGCCGGGTGATGACGGTGGCCGAAGTACCGGTCTGGTTGCTGGGAATCCCGATTTTGGTGGTTTGCAGCATCAGGGGGGCGGTGGCGGCGGGCTCCAGGGGGGGGGGAGGACATCGCCGCTGGTAGTGGCGACTTGCGTTTGATCGTCTGTCGGTGCGGCGGTTGGCCTGCTCAAGTCCAGACCGTCGGAGGTGTCGGTTTCCAAGGCGATTTCTTCTAGCGGAACGCCCGACGCTTCACCGTAAGCGGTGAGAAGCAGACCTGAACTGAGTAGCAGTAGCAGGCCCAGAGCGATGGTACGGGCCTGTTGATTGAAATGGAAGACAGAAAACGGACAGCCTGAATGCTGAAGTGAAAACTGAGACAAAATGGGTTCCTTCCTGCGTCAAAAAAATTTACGGCGAGACAGGACAAACGTCATCAGGCTGAAACTCCGTTAAAAACGCAGAGGCGCCTGACGCATTCGCCTTGAATATGAATTGGATGACTATCCAAACCGCCCCCTGGCGGAGGAACCCACTAGTCAAATTCGAAATGGTGCGCAGACATACTCATCATCCTCTTCGTGCTCGCAAGAGTGTAAACAAGCTCCCCCACGGTGTTCTGACTTTCCATTGCAATTGAGGCACTGGATTCACAGTTGCGGCACAGTCCCGGAGTTTCACCGGGTTTCCCGAATATTGGACGAGCCTGATAATAAAAACACAGAGCTTGCGTTTACGCAAGGATACGAGAACCCCGGAAAATCTTTGACCCGCTCAGCGGTTTCATATTAATTGTAGGCTAAAGCACAGAGCATTTAATGTGAGATTCCGGCTGTGGAAGTGAATATTACCAATCAGTAAGCGTTGTTTTGAAAAATCCCCTGCTTTCCACAAAGCAGGGGATTTTTGCGTCAGGTTGCCGGTTGTTCGATTACCACCAGCTGCGACGGGGGGCGGGGTGATTTTTATAGTAACCCCAGCGATTACCCGGCAGGTAGGTCACCCGGCCCGGGCGAACCCAGGTGTTTTTGATCACGGGTCGATAGTATCGGGGGCCATAGTTCTGCCTGTAATTCCACGAGCGATTGGGCCAGCCATCCCGATAGTCGCCCCGATCATGGGCAAAGGCGCTATTGCCGAAAACGGTAAGCGCTAACAGCCCTAACGCCCCCAGCCCCAGCATGGCCTTGCGATTAGACCCGAGCTTGATGAATGGTTTCATGTCCATCTCCTCCTAAAAAAACGAAAGTGTGGTTTGCGAAGTTAAAAACTATGAGCGAAAACTACCAGCGGAAACGGTTGTTGCCGAAAGTGCCCTGACGTCTGAGGTATTCATAACCCAGTCCGGCCCCGGCCCCAATCACAGCGCCTTTAATGGCTCCATCACCACGATAACCGTCGGGAGCCAATACGCCGCCAATCAGGGCGCCAGCGCCGCCGCCAATGGCCGCTTTTTTGACATAAGGATGCCGCTGACCAAAGGTTCCCCAGTTGCTGTTATAGCGAGAGTCATAATACCGGTTGTAGGATCGATCATGCGCTTCGGCAGTGGGGACGACCGTGTTCGCGGCCAAGATGCCCAGCATGACGGGTAAAACCAATAATTTGGTCAGGGTATTACGGGCACTTTTCATGGTGTTCTCTCCTCTTCCTGATCATCACCGAGAATTGACTGTCACATTGTCTTTACGCAACAGCCTGGCAAAGAGTTTCAAAAAGAAGAGGTCATTTTTTAAAAACTGAAAATTTCAGAGTGTACCTTTAAATGGAATATGGTGCTTACCAACATTTGCTGAGGCCCTGCAAAGAAGAACCTCAGCATTGGTTTTTCTGTCCTGTATCATTTTTTTTGGGACATTAGTTCCTGGTAGGTGGTAATCGGTTCGTTTGTTTTTCTGTTTATCACAACCGTATAGCGGAGAAACTCCCCAGTTTGCAGTTTGTTTTCAAAGTTCGTTTTCGTTAAAGGAATGAGGGTTGCTGGTGTAATAACCAACTTTTTCCTCCTCTTATTACTTTTGTTATTACTTTTGTTATTACTTTTGGCCAGGGGAATTGCCAAGTAATAATCCTCACCGATAGTTTCATCCGCCGGTATTCTTTTAATAAGATGATGCTTATCATCTTTATCTATGACCACATAGGTGGAGGATGGGAGAGCAACCCCAAAAAACTCTTGAAATGCAGCTAGGCAGTACCCGGCCAGTCCATCCTGTAGGCAGCGAGCCAGAAAATGATGTTTTTCAGTTTTGTCACCCCGCCAAGTATCCAGACGAATGTTTTTGCTTTCATTTAAAAACTGCATCAGTTTAATGGTCTGTTTCAAACTTTCTTCAGAGGGGTATCTCCGGGAAAATTTTTTTTCATTATGAAGCCCTTTTATCGCGTCCTTAGCGTTCTCTAATGCCTCTCTTATTGTATTTTTGTCTTGCTCGTTATTTAGCAGTGTATTGATAATTGCCTCTTGCTCTTCCGTTGACATAATGCAGGTTGGATTTGCTTCATTCGGAGCAGCCTCGGGATCTGGTCTTTTTTCAAATGAGTCAGCCGTTTGGCCGGAAATTATGTTTGTAAATGAGCGAAGCGGCTTGACGGGACTATTGTTTGGACCTGGCTTAATGCCGATTGGCAGGGGCTTCTTGGGTTTCGATGGTGTAACTTTTTCGGCCGCGCTATTGAGTAGTGGTTTTGTCGGTGATGTAAGAGGTGTATTAATACTCATGGGGTAGGTTCCTTTTACAGGGGGTTCAGCGTTTTAATCGAAGTGTCAGGCAGCAGTCCGGCAAGGGATGGACAACAGCTTCATTGACGGGTAAACAGGAAGGTTTGCGCCCAATCTTTTTTGCTGGCAAGCGCTTTAGGGATGGTTTTTGGAGCGCGCATGGATTGAGGTGGTGAACATCAATTTGATATCATAAAACCGGGCTGGGCTCCAGGATTGCCCTTTGCTTTGGGCATCTAGCACATTTTTGAGGACCGGAGTTTTCTTACACTGTAGGTAGCGGTCGCCCGACTCTCTCTGATCAACCGCATTTATCAATCGATTTATCAACCGCAAAATGGTATTTTTTCAATTCCCCCAATGGCTTGAAAGTATTATCGAACAATGACCCTTGTCACGTTTTCCCTACCCGGCTGGTTTGATTACAGTGCCACGTTTCTGTTTGCCATGGCCGGTACTTTATTGGCTCTGCGCAAGGGGTACGATATCGTGGGCGTGTTCACGGTGGCCTTTGCCGGTTCCGTGGGGGGCGGCCTGATTCGGGATGGCGTGTTTTTGCAGCAAGGCCCACCGGCAATTACCACCAATGGCAATTACCTGATTCTGATTGTGCTGGGCGCCTTGGTCGGGGTTCTATTCCAGCGACGAGTGCCCCGCTTGCAATTGTTGATTGAAATGGTGGACGCCCTGTGCCTGGGCGCCTATGCGGTGGTGGGGTGCAACAAAGCCCTTTTGGCCGGATTGGCCCTACCGGCAGTGGTGCTGGTGGGGGTGGTCAACGCCGTGGGTGGTGGGATTCTGCGAGATATCCTCATCCGGGAAGAGCCACTGATTTTCAAGCCGGGACAGTTTTATGTGGCGGTGGCTCTGGTGGGTTGCCTGACTTTTGTCTTGCTTAGCCGGTTTGTCAGTTGGATCGGCCACTTTGAAGCCGGACTCGTTAGTATTGCGGTCACTTTTACCCTGCGGGCGTTGGCCATGCGCTTCAACTGGCAAACCCCTAGCCTGACCGTCCCGCAAGCGGAGCCAGAACCCCTGAGCGTGAGCATGGAGAAGTAATGCCCTTTTCAGGGTGCCGGATTCACGTTGCCGCCGCTCAGCACGCTAACCACCAAGCGCCGTGGATTGGGACTGTGGTCAGGCCACTTTAAAGCCGGATACAGGGTGCCCCCCGAGGCGCCTTCCACGGTTTGTCCCAGGTCGTTTTGCACAAAGCGCACCCCTTGGGCCATGTCTTCCTGACTCATAGTGTGAATACTCACAGTCAGGGCGTTCAGGGCTTGCAGATTATCCGGGGCGATTTGGGCCACCCGTATGGCATCGCCCAACGGCGCTTGCAGGTCTTCCAACCGTAATCCCACAAAGCGCAGATTGACGTTTCGGAACGCAGGCTCCCAAGCTGAGGCCAGCCTGAGAGCGGTGGCCGTTCCGGTCAACAAGCCACCTCCCCCAATGGGGGCGATAATGACCACCTCTTCATACGGGTGTTGGCTCAGTAAATCGCCGATTTGGGCCAACAGTTCCAATCCTAAAGTACCTTGACCGGCCACCACCCAGGGATCGCTATACGGATCGAGATAAGCATCATCCGCTTCCTGATTGGCCATGGCCCAAGTCCGGGCTTGGTCGAAGGTATCGCCTTTACTTAATAAATCGGCCTGAACACCGTTGGCATTCAGACCGTCAATTGCTTTGCGCAGTTTTTCCAGTTTTAGGAGGGCGGTGTTACCGGGCACCACCAGGCGCACCGCTTGGGGGAGAAGGAGTTCCGCAGCCTTCAGCACACCCAGGGCATGGTTGCCCGTGGATACGGTGAGAAAGCGCTTGAGCTGCTGGCTCTCCAAGGTTTTGGCCATGCCCACCAAGGCGCCTCTCAGTTTGTAGGCGCGGGTGGCGGTTTGATCCTCACGCTTGTAGTATAAGTGCGGGAGCAAGGTGGAGGGGCTCAGGGCGGTCAGGGGAGCCTGCGGTTCGCCGGTATTTGCCAGCGCCGGATTGAAGCGGGCCAACAGTCGCAGGTGATCCCGGTGGCGATCCAGAATGCGGCTGGCCTCCAGGATTTGGGTGTAGCGATGCACCAGCGGCAGATACGACTGAATGGATAACCCCACCGGAAAGCCCGGCAGCCTAATTCGACCGTCTGCATCAATGGCCGGAATGCTGCTGGCCGGTTGATGGTTGGGGGCGAATTTCAGGGAGGCGTTCGGGCTTTCCAACATGGGTCTATCTCACTCTCTTATGCTAGTTTTTATCCCGATTGACCAGCTTATTGCCAGACAACCAGCTCATCATGCCACGGAGTTTGCGGCCAGCCACTTCCAGCGGATGCTGGCGATCGGCTTCCACCCGTTTTTTCAATTCGGGCATGCCGCTGCGGTATTCTTCCATCCATTCGCGGGCAAACTCGCCGGACTGGATTTCAGTCAGAATTTGTTTCATGGCCACTTTGGTATCGGCGGTAATCACCCGAGGGCCCCGGCTGACATCGCCGTAACGGGCCGTATCGCTGATGGAGTAGCGCATGTCCTCCAGACCACCTTCATACATCAAATCCACGATCAACTTTAGTTCGTGCAGACATTCAAAGTAGGCCAATTCCGGAGGGTACCCGGCCTCAGTCAATGTCTCAAAACCTGCTTTGACCAAGGCGGCAGCCCCACCGCACAAAACGGCTTGCTCCCCGAATAAATCGGTTTCGGTTTCATCTTTAAAGGTGGTTTCAATGACCCCGGCCCGACCGGAACCCAAGCAGGCCGCATAACCCAGGGCCAGTTCACGGGCTTCCCCGGTGGCGTTTTGATGCACGGCAAATAGGGAAGGCACCCCCCGATCCCGCTGGTACTCAGAACGCACCAGGTGACCGGGGCTTTTGGGGGCAATCAGGAACACGTCCACATCGGCGGGGGGCACAATTTCGTTGTAGTGAATGCTGAACCCGTGGCTGAAAACCAAAGCCTGACCGGGTTTGAGCTTGCCTTCAAAGTATTGTTTGTAAACGGGGCCGTGTTGCACATCGGGAATCAGGAACATGATCAAATCAGCCCACTCGGCGGCTTGCTCCAGAGAGATGGCTTCCAGGCCGGCTTCTTTTACCTTGGCTTCGGTAGCGCTGCCAGCCCGCAAGGCGATTTTAACGGTGGCCCCGGATTCTTTCAGGTTCAAACTTTGTCCGTAGCCTTGGCTGCCAAAGCCCACCACGGCCACTTTTTTAGCCAGCAGTTTACTGCGGTCGATGTCTTTATCGTAAAAAATATTCAGGGTTTGGGGGGCGTTAAGCGTTGTGGGCATGGGCCATTCTCCTTTGGGGCTGATCTTGAATAATATCGGATACGAACAGGGGGGTAATGTTAGACGCTTCAGCGCTGTTCTTCGCTTCCGCTGCCGGTTGAAGGGTGTGCGCTTTTAGCACGTACACTTGCTTTTGCAGGAATTTGACCAGTTTTTCAATGGTTTTAGCATCCTGCATTTCAAAGGTCAGTAAAATTTCCAGTTGATTGTTTTCACACAGGGCAGAAGCCATCCGTTGGGGGATGATGCCCCGATGGGTCAAGGCGCCCAGTACCCGATCCAATGCCCCCAGGCGGTTTTGGGTCAGGCAGTATAAGTGCTGCGAGTCGGAAGACTGGTTGGGATCAGTCATTTCAGAACCTCTTAAATTATGGGTCGGTGATAATTGCATCGTTTAATCTCTTATTTTTTGTCATTCCCGCGCAGGCGGGAATCCAGTAAAGATCAATTTTTTCGGTGTTTTGTCGTCAATTTTTCATTTTTTGTTTTGCTTTTTCTGTTGTTCTGGTGTTTCTGGATTCCCGCCTGCGCGGGAATGACAGCGTGTGATTGTAGGTCGTTGCTTGATTGCTTTGTGATTCCTTTGGCCTTATTGTCTGGCTTTATTCCATTGCGATTATTCTTCGACGAGCATGTCCTCATTGGCCCCGCCTGCAGGCACCCACGGATAGACATCCGCTTTTTCCCGCACCCGGAAATCAATCAACACCGGGCGATCGGTAATGGCATAAGCTTGCCGGATCACGGTGTCCACATCCTCGGGACGCTCCACCACAAAGCCTGCGCAGCCGTAGGCTTCGGCCAGCTTCAAGTAATCGGGAGAGGTCATTCTGGATTGAGAAGGGCGATTCCAGGTTTTATCCTGCCACTGGCGGACCATGCCCAGATAACCGTTGTTGATGATGGCCACCTTGACGGCCAAGCCGTGATCGCGGGCCGTGGCCAACTCTTGCAGGGTCATTTGGAAGCTGCCGTCCCCGGCGATGTCAATGACCGTTTTGTCGGGGAAGGCCGCTTGTACCCCAATGGCCGCCGGGAATCCAAAGCCCATGGTGCCCAATCCGCCGGAGCTGATAAAGCTGCGCGGGCGATCCAGATTGAAGCGCTGAGCGGCCCACATCTGGTGTTGGCCCACTTCGGTGGTCACAAAGGCGTCTTTGGGCAAGTGGTGGAAAATGCGATCCAGCACGTATTGCGGGGTCAACACGCCCTCCAGGGTGGGTTGATTTTTGCGGCGGGTTTTCCAGCTCTGGATGGTGCGGAACCAGTGGGAACGGGTATTCAGCGCCGCCCGATAGGGCGTCAGATCTTCCGTTTTGGCTAGCAGTTGCTGAAAGATGTTTTTAATCTCCCCTTGCACCGGCAAAAAGGCGTCCACGTTTTTTTGCAAGGTGCAGGGGTCCAGATCGATGTGCACGATTTTGGCGTTGCGGGCAAAGCGATCGGGTTTGCCGGTTTGCCGCTCTCCCAGTCGATTGCCTACGATGATTAACAGATCGGCGTTGGCAATGGCGATGTTGGCCCAATACTGGCCGTGCATGCCACAAAAGCCCAAAAACTGAGGATGACTGGTGGGAAAGCCGCCCAGACCCATCAGCGAGTTGGCTACGGGCAAATTAAACCGCTCGGCGAAAGCCTTGATTTCGGCATGTGCCCCGGCGTTGATAACCCCGCCACCGGCCAGTAGCACCGGCTGCTTGGCTTCTTGTAACAGTGCCAAAACGGCATCCAGATCTTCAGGGGTGAACGATTCTTCTACCGTGTAACCTGGTAGATCGATGCTGGCCGCCGCGTAGTCAAATTCAGCGGTGGCTAGCAGGACATCTTTGGGGATGTCCACCAACACCGGGCCCGGACGACCCGTGGTGGCCACATGGAAGGCTTCCTTGATGGCCTGCGCCAAATCTTCGGCCCGCCGCACGATGATGTTGTGCTTGGTCACCGGGCGGGTAATGCCCACAATGTCAGCTTCCTGAAAGGCATCGTTTCCCAGCAGGGAGGAGGGCACGTTGCCGGTGAAGGCCACAATGGGCACGGAGTCGTAATAGGCATCGGCCAAACCGGTCACCAGATTGGTGGCCCCCGGCCCGGAGGTGGCGATGGCCACGCCGGGTTTGCCTGTGGCACGGGCATAGCCTTCCGCCATGTGGACGGCCCCTTGTTCGTGGCGTACCAAAATGTGGTTCAAACTCGGAAATTCGGGCAAAGCTTCATAAATGGAGAGGATAACTCCGCCGGGCATACCAAACAGGGTGTCCACTTCCTCAGCCACCAGACAACTCAGGAAAATCTCCGCCCCGGTTAATACGGCGGGGTGTGGATTGGTTTCGGGAGCAGTGGCATTGCTCCGTTCAATTTGTTTACTAGGCGCGGCCATAACACCCTCCTTGCATACGAATTCGGGTTTGGGTGTCGGCGGCGGTGGCGGCGTTCAGGGCGAACACGACCACCCGGCTAAGGCTTACCACAGTGGGTGGCGTGCCCAGCAGGAGGACGACCACGCGGTTCAGCAATTTGGAGATGGCTTGGAAGTTGCTGAAAGTCTGGGTGGTCATTGGGCGACTCCTTTTTGTTTGCGTTGACTAAACCAATTGAAATTACGGGTTGTTGGGTTGAAAGCAAAACCGCCGGTCCCTGGGGGGCCGGCGGTCTGTTGAATCTGGTGTTCTCTCGTTCTGAACAGGATTCAAATCCCACCGGCAGGGCCGCTGAGAATGACTACGAGAATAATGACTACGCTGTTCAGAATGTTCATAAGAACGAAATAAAGTTCCGTACTCAATAAGCGCCAAAGCCAAAAAAGAACGAGTCACTTTTACACTTTGGTAGGTGTCATCATAACACATAGCTCAGGAAAAACAATGCCAGGAAAATAATCTGATACGATTATTTTGCTTTGTTTTTCGAGTTGCGGCCTGTCATTTCCGCCTGCGTGGGAATGACAAATATTACGACGACAAATATTACGACAAGAAAGCATTTCGAGCTTTCTTAATGTGGGGGCTGTAATTAGGATGATATCGGGTAAGAGATTGGCGAATGAAAACCGGATGTGTACAATAAGGACAGCGTTTTGAGGCTCGGGCGGTTTTGATTGGCGTGATCTGGACATTTTCGGGATCTGTTTGTGAGCCGGTTCCAGTCAATGCCAAACCAGTTCATGTCAAAGCGATTGAGGTCGTTCGCCCGGTTAATTTTTTAGCGCGTGAATACTGGAAGTGGATTTAGAAAAGGATAGAGAGAGAGCGCATATGCCAAATTTTTCACCACCGGTGCCGGGGATGGGT
>DAIDMR010000218.1 GCA_027448865.1 Vampirovibrio sp. | reverse complement strand
CGGAAAAGCGCAGTTCGGCAAAGCGGTTGTTTTTGCCGTACGGGGTGCCCACCACAATGCGGCTGGGGGTGGACTGCCCGGCGGAGGCGTAAGCGGCGTCCTGGGCGGGCCAAAAGGGAAACTCATCGAACAGCACCGCCTTGTAGCGCCCCCCGCGCCCGAAGTTCTCGTTGCTGCTTTCCCCGGTGATGGTGTTGCCGTTGGTGGGGTTCAGCAAGCGCAGTACATTGTCATGCACGCTGTCCTGAAAGCCCGCCGGACGCATCCAGTGGGGCAGCCAGCTGAGGTTGTAGCGCAGTTTTTCCATCAGGGTGGATAAATCCCCCTTGCGATCCACGGCCTCCTGCTTGCGGGAGCCCAAATGGAAGTTGGCCCCCTCCCGAAACAGCCAGAAATACTGGAAGGCCAGCAGTACCAGCCAACTGAGGCCCATGTCCCGGCTCTTTTCAATCAGCAGGTCTTCCCCGGTTTCAATGGCTCGCACCAGCTCCACCAACACTTTTTCCTGGAAAGCGTAGGGCACAAAGGGCAAGTGGGGCTGTTCCTTGCGTGGATCAAACGTCCAGCAAAAATGGCGAAACCAGAAGCGCACGTCCCGCTTGCACCAGGCGAGCAGCAGGGCCTGCAATTCGGGGTGGCGCTCCGCCGCCTGGTACAAGACCAGACGACGGGCCAACCCCGGACGGGAGCTGTCCTGACCGGGCTCAGCAGGGTCTGAAGGGTCTGAATGGACTGAAGAGGGCACGGCTTGATGCTCCACGCTCAAATGCCCATCAGGGCCATGGCGATTTGGCTGCTGGCCCGCAGGGCGCTTTCCCGGTCAATGCGATTTTGCTCGGACTGGTTGAGGGCGTCCTGACGGCTGGCCTGCAAAGCCAGGTTGGCCTTCTGCACCGCCAAATCGGTGGCCCGCTGACTTTCGTTCAAAAGCACTCCGCTGCCGTTGCTCTGCAAGCCTCGGGCCTGATTGTTCAAATCGGCCAGATAGTTTTGAAACAGGGCAAAGCGACGCATCCGGCTGTCCTCATCGGCCCGGAACAGATCCTCGCCCAGCAGGGCGGCCTGCTTGCTGGCCTCGGCCAGCTGCCCCAGCCGATTGCCCTCCATTTGGGCCAATAAATTAGTCCCAAAGGTGGCGTTATAAGCCCCGCCAAAGCGCCTGGCCAGACTGGAGCGGGTGCGGGCCAGTTGCGCATCGGCCTGGGCGTTGATATCGGCTGACTGCAAGTCAAAAAAGTCACGGGATCTTTGGGTGATGGCCTGTTGCCGAACGGGGTCGGGCTGGTTCAATTCCTTGGCCAACTGTTGCAGGCCTTTTAAACTTTCCTCCACCGTCACTTTGGTGACGGGGTTCAGGTAGCTCTGAAACGTCTGCTGGCGGTTCTGGGTGGTGGTCACATAGCGATCCCCGGTAGGACTGTTGAATTCCACCCGGGTGATGGGCGGTGGGGCAGACACTTTAACAACCTTGGTCGTACTCTTTTTTTTGCGTCCGAGTGACATGATGGGGTTCCTTCTCAATTTATTAATACGATTTAATGCGGTTCATGCTTGCGGGGCTCAGTCCGTCTGGGCGATTGGGATAACATCCGGGGCAGCACCACCTCCCGGTAGCGTGTGGCGCTGAGGCTGTAAACGGCCACATCTCGCAGCAGCCCCCCCCACGACAATATCCTGCCGAAACAGAGCCTCCCGCTGAAAGCCAAAGCGCCTGCAAAAGCCCATGGCTCCACGGTTATGGGTCTCCAGTTCGG
>DAIDMR010000217.1 GCA_027448865.1 Vampirovibrio sp. | reverse complement strand
TAACCATTTTGGAGCGCTTGCTGGATATCCCGGCTGCCCGGCTGGCTTTGTAGTACTGGGGAAACGGGTAAAAGCCCCGGTATTGGGTAACTTTTTCTAAAAACAATTGCACATTCCGTTATTTTGAATTAGCGTATTCTTGTTTGGTTCGTCACTTTTATTTTTTGGTTTGATGGGTCCTAAAGTTTAGACGGGAACTTTTGAGATGATGGATTATACGGGAGTTTCACTCTACCCGGTCGCCGATACTGCCGAGAAAAGAAAAGCAGAAGCGGTGAAGGCCGACGCGGCTTCCCCCTTTATGAACCGGCCTGCGGTGAATGCTTCGCAGGCTTCGGCGGTGAATCCATTTCAGTTGTATCAACCCTTGCAGCAAGACGCTTCTACCTTTCGTTTTAAAGCGCCTCTGGCCCCTCCCAACCCCAATTTGCCGCAATCAGGGCAAACCCAGGTGACGCCGTTGGGCTTACTGCCCGCCAATTTGTCTCAACTGGTCAATGCCAATATGGAAAAGCTGGCTGGGCAAATTATGAGCTTTTTTAACGGCAACCGCAAGCAAAAACCCAGTGAAGAGGAGCAATTGAACCGGCAGCTGAATGACGCGTTTGGGGTGGGCTTGCTCGGAGCAGTGGTTAAAGTGGAAGAAGCCACCAGCAGCCAAATGCAACAAGGCGAATAGCCCGGAGCTGCGCAGACGGTGATGTGGGTATCATCCAAACGCGGGTTGGTCTGGGTTACAGCCTGGAAGCCACAAAAAAGCTGGTGACATAGTTGAGCAAGCGGCACGCCAGAAACAACCCGGCTGCATTTCGGTGAAACACCCGGCTCACTTCCCGCCCTTTGGCCAGGCGTATGCCAGTGCCAATTTGTACAAAGTATAAAACCAGCATCAAGGCGGACACCGCCACGTGAAAGTAAAGCAGGCCTTCATCGGCGCCGCTGCTCATGTTTTTTTGTAAGGTGGCGATGGCCTGCCGGTTCAGTTCAATGAACAGCAGCAGACCCAAATCAATCATGAAGGCCAGACTCATTACCGGTATGTGTACGGCCCGGTGATTTTTGTACTTCCAGCCAATCAGAATAAGCAATACTGCCAGTGTGGAAATCGCAATCAACATAGTGGCATTCTAGGGGAAGTGCTGCGGTTCCGCAAGTATTGTTGGGCAATAGCGGCTTACGGGATTGAGTGCGGGCTACTTGGGCACTTTCTTCAACAGGAAAAACAGGCCCAGCAAGGTAAAACGGGGCAGCAAAAAGACTTTGCGCAAGGCGCTGGGGCAACTGATTTTTTTCAGGCCGTTGTGGATCACGGTGAACGGCCAAGCCAGATGACGCACCCAGCTTTTTTCCAATGCGTTTCTGGCATCGACCAGTCGCTGTAGCAGTTTATAGCCCTTGCTGCCCTTGGCTTTGTCACTGAGTTGGAAACGTTTCTGCAGCTTCAGGTTGTTCTGGTAATCATCAGCCCCTTCCTTCGCCGGAAACAGGGCGCTTATAAAGTTGTTCCACCGAGAGGCCAGCTCATTGACGGAAACGGTTTTCTTGTTCCAGTGGTTGGCGATTTCCTCCGCCCGCACCGCCGGATGATTCTGGAGGCTGGCGTCCCTGGTGTAGGTTTCCAGGGCCTTGTCGCCTTTTTTACTTAAATAGCCAGCGACCGGGATGCCCACAATGCCCAGGGCCCAGCCCACCACCGGAATGGTAAACAGAGCCGGGAACACGACATCGGTGCCGTATTTTTTGACGAACGCCTTGGCCACTTGCGGGTTGTTTTTGTTACTAAAATGGCTGCGCAAGGTTTGCCAGGCCGTCATCAGGGAGATTCCGGTGGCGCTACCTCCGCCAAACTGAATCGAAGCAGCATTGCTGGCCTGGCTGCGAACAACAGACCCGGCCAAATGCCGTGGCTTTTGAAGCGGTAACGATGACGATGTGTAGGCGTTGACGTTCACGAGAATCCTTCTGACCGGATACGGACTTCCTGCCACTCGACAGAGAGCTTGCATCGACTGAGGCTATAAAACCGGAAAATTCACTTTGTTGACTCCGATTATCACAAAGTATTACAAAAGTTTTCGATTTTTACGAATAGCCTCAAGTTTTGGGACGCATCTTCGATAAGGAGTTAATACAAAAGGTGTAGTTAATGTATAAAGTCCCCGGCGTGAGACAGGATTGTTCCATAGAAGCGTGATAGCACGAGGATCGAGATATGGTTGGATCAGTCATTAATTGCAAGCGGTGTAACCGGATTTTCCAGAAAGTAACCACCAATGAGCATTGCCCGGCCTGTATCCGGCTGGAGGAAGAGGAAGTGACCCGGCTGTACCGTCGGTTGCAAAAAAGTGCCCCGGATGGCGGTATGACCATTGATGAACTGTCCGCAGAACTGGAAATTCCGGTGGAAACCATCGAACGCTACTATCTGGAAGGTAAGCTGACCACTGGGGTGATGTTCCTGAAGACTGCCTGTCAGGGGTGCGGGGCCATTATCCGGGAAATTCAGAGAAAAGGCCGTTTTTGCGTGACCTGTAGCGAGGAGACTGCCAACAAAGCCGGTGTGGAGGTCAAGTACATGCAAACCATCCAGAAGGAAGAAGAGGCGGAACGGCGTCGAAAGGGGCAATTGCAATTGCTCAAGAAGAATCAGCCCAGTAAGACCCAGCCCCGAAAATTTGGATTCAGCCGCTCCGGCCTGTAGGCTTTTATCGTTTCAGGCGCTAACCTTTATTTCAGGTCACGCTGAACTTTCAATGGTCAACTCCGCTAAAAAGCGGGATAATAGTGATTGGGGAAATCTGTGATGTTGACCAAAGAGGGGCCAAGCGTTCATGACCAATCCGGTAAGGCCTGAGACGGACAGCAATCAATCGCTTCAGCAGCCCGCGGCCACGGCTCACACGGTGCAGGATGGAAAGTCGGGGCCGCCCAGGGCGGTGAACGAGCAAACCATGCATCGTCGCACCAGCGTGGCCGATCCCATCCACGGGCTGATTCAGTTCGACCGCAACGATCCCTCCCAAAACCTGCTGCTTAGCGTGATGAACAGCAAGGCTTTCCAGCGCTTGCGGCGGGTCAAGCAAATGGGGCTGGCCGAATTTGTCTTTCCGGGCGCCACCCACTCCCGGTTTGTGCACAGCATTGGTTCCGCCTCCCTGATGATGCAGGCCCTGGAGCAGTTGAACCGGCATCCCAAGACCAAGGCCTTGCTGGACAGCCATTACCCCAACACCAATATTCCGCTCAGTCGGTTGCTGTTGCTGGGTATTTTGGTGCATGACATCGGGCATACCCCACTCTCACATACGCTGGAAGATATTCTGGGGCTGGAAGAGCAGGGGTTGCTGCACGACAAGCACTGGAACCGCAAAATTTTAATGGAAGACCCGGAATTGCAGAAGATCTGGAAGCGCTTTGGCCCGGACTTGCCCCAGGCCATGCTGAACTTTATGGGGGATGGGGCCCCCAAGCACTTTCTGGCCCAACTGATTTCCAGTCAGCTGGACATGGATCGTCTGGACTATTTGCAACGGGACAGCCACTTTTTAGGGGTGCAGTACGGACGCATTGAGGCCGCCCGCATCATTGCCAACCTGGAGCTGGCCAAACTGCCCAACGGCAAGGACGTGGTGGCGGTGCGGGAAGAGGCCGTTCCGGCCATTGAGCATTATCTGTTCGGGCGGCATCAGGCCTACAAAATGGCCTTGCACTCGCTGGACAAGGCCTCGGAGGCTTTGTTGAAGAAGGTGCTGATGCGCTTTCAGTGGGCTCGCCAGCAGGGCATTCCCACCGGGGCTCCCGCTGATGAACTGTATCAGTTGATGACCGATGGCAAGTCCCTGAGTACTGAGCAGTACCTGCGCATGGATGATTGCTACCTGTGGGAGAAAATCAATCAGTGGGCCAGCCATAGCGAGGATCGCCTGCTCAGCGATTTGGCCAACCGCATGCTGCGCCATAACCTGCTGAAGTTTGTGGACTTGGCCAAGTACGGTTTTGGCGGGGCCAGCGTGCAGGAGTTAGAACCCGTGTACGCCGCCTTGCAGGCCCACTACGAAAAGCGGGGCCTCTCCATGGAATTTTGCTTTGAGGAAACCGTGGTGCATTCCAAGCCCATGTACCAGCCGCCGGATTGCCGGGAGCCCATCTGGATTCGCACCACCCGGGGCAATGTGGTGGATCTACGGGAAATTTCCTCCTTTTCCCTGTCCGTCAAGCCGGATACCAATTTAAAGCACTTGCTGTTTGTGTGGGATCGGGAGGCTATGAAGGTGCTGATTCAGGCCTTGGAGCAGCATCTACCCATTCCCGCCCTCCCCAAGGGGGAAGAGCATCTGGAAAACGAGGGCTGGCTGTGAGGACTCTTGTTTCCGGCCAATCATTAAATCATCCTAAACTTTCCGGTCATTGGCTGAGTGCGGGGGGATAATACCATCAGTAAGGGGGCTGCCAGGCCCGGTCAAAAATACCCGGCTTTGCGGTCATTCCCGGTCAATCGTAACTAGGGGATGCACACCATGATTGATATGGACAAACTAACCACCCAGGCCCAGGACGCGTTTGTGGACGCCCAGAGTATTCTGAAACGTTTTGAGCAGAACCAGCTGGACGCCGAGCATATTTTGCTGGCTCTGCTGGAAAATGACAAAGGGCTGGTGGCCCGTATCTTTCAACAACTCGACATTGAGCCCCGAGAATTGAAACAGGCGGTGGAAGCGGCCTTGGCCAAGCGCCCCCGGGCCACCGTGCATGCGCTGGAATCGGGGCAGGTATTCATCACCCCTCGACTGAAAAAACTGCTGGATGAAGCGGCTGGGGAAGCCGAGCGGCTCAAGGATTCCTACATCAGCACCGAGCATATTTTGCTGGCCATGGTGGAAACCGGCGGGGGAAGTCAGCGATTTGCTGCGCAAGCGGAACCTGACCAAAAATAACATTTACGCCGTACTCAAAGACATTCGGGGCGGGCGTAAGGCGGATTCCCAAAACGCCGAGGGCAATTATCAGGCTCTGGAAAAGTACGGCAAGGATCTCACCGCCGTGGCCCGCAGCGGCAAGCTGGACCCGGTCATTGGCAGGCAGGAAGAAATTCGGCGGGTCATTCAGGTACTGAGCCGCCGCACCAAGAACAACCCGGTCTTAATCGGTGAGCCCGGCGTGGGAAAAACGGCCATCGTGGAAGGCTTGGCCCTGCGCATCATCAACGGGGATGTGCCGGAAAGTCTGAAAAACCGCAAACTGATTTCTCTGGATATGGGCGCTTTAATCGCCGGGGCCAAGTACCGGGGGGAGTTTGAGGAGCGCCTGAAATCCGTCTTGAAAGAGGTGCAATCGGCGGAAGGCGATATCATCCTGTTCATCGATGAGTTACACACCGTGGTGGGGGCTGGGGCCACCGATGGTGCCATGGACGCCAGCAATCTGCTGAAACCCATGCTGGCCCGTGGCGAGTTACATTGCATTGGGGCCACCACCATTAACGAATACCGCAAGTACATCGAGAAAGACGCCGCTCTGGAACGTCGTTTTCAGCCGGTTATGGTGGATGAACCCAGTGTGGAAGATACCATCAGTATTCTGCGGGGACTGAAAGATCGTTATGAAGTGCATCACGGGGTGCGCATCAAGGATTCCGCCATTATCGCCGCCGCGACTTTATCGCATCGCTACATCAGCGATCGGTTTTTGCCGGACAAGGCCATTGATTTGATCGATGAGGCCTCTTCCAAAATTCGGATGGAAATTGACAGCCTGCCTCAGGAACTGGATGAAATTTCCCGGCACCTGATGCAGTTGGAAATTGAGGCCGAAGCGCTGAAGAAAGAGCAGGACAGCGCTTCTCAGGATCGCTTGCAACGGCTGGAGCAGGAAATCGCCAGCTTGCGCCAGCAAAAAGGAGCCTTTGAAGCGGCCTGGAAAGCGGAGAAAGAAGACATTCAGGCGGTGCAGCGCATTAAGGAGGCCATGGAGCAGACTCGGGTGGAAATTGAGCGGGCCGAGCGGGAAACCGATTTGGCTCGGGCCGCCGAGCTGAAATATGGCCGTCTGCGGGAGCTGCAAACCCAACTGGAAGCCGAAGAGCG
>DAIDMR010000216.1 GCA_027448865.1 Vampirovibrio sp. | reverse complement strand
CAGACACCTCCGGGATATCGTAGTATTTGCCCTGAAAACTGAACGTTTCCCCTCGTAGCCCCCGATCCAGAATTTCCAGCGATTCCAGAAAGCGTTCCCGCGCTTCCGCCTGCTTAATCTTGAAGCCTTCAAACTCCCAAGGGCGATAGCCGCAGCCCACCCCGAGATCCAGACGACCTTTGGAGAGGAGATCAAAAACCAAAGCCTCTTCCGCCACCAGCAAGGGATGGGTGAACACAATGTTCCGCACGGCGGTGCCCACCCGAATCTGTCGGGTGCGTTCCACGATTTGCATGCCAAACAGCAACGGTTTGGGCGTAATGCCGATTTCCCCCTGAAACTGGGGCAGGCCGGTATTGCAGGAAAAATGATTTTCTGACAGCCAAATGCCATAGAAGCCCATCTCATCGGCCATCTCGATTTGGGCCAGAGATTCTGCGTATTTTTGGGCCGGATCTTTACCATTGGGACAAACCAGCGCGATAAATTTGGAAAACAGCATTGTTAGAAAGCCCCTCCAACTGTCTTACAGTTTACCATTGAAGCAGCAATACGGCTTGCTTTCCAGTCATTTCCCATTTTTTGCTGCGGTTTGGCGTCCCCGGCCTGATCGTCTCCCGGCCCTGATGGCGTTTCCCATCGTGCGCCAACGGCAGAACTCACCTGGCTACTGGCATTTCTAGACAGTCGGGCAATGGCAAATACCCGGCCCGTTTTGTATCATAAGGGGGTGAGGTGATGAAAGTCACTTCCAGGAACCCTCTTTCAAGCAATTGGAAGGGGGTTCTTTTTTAAGCCGGATCTGTTTTTTCAAAAGCCAGCCAGACCCGTGTTAAACAAGGGTCATGACTCATCGGCGAAGATGGCGTATAAAATCCAGGCCCCAAACACGGTCGCCCCAAAATAAACGCATACCCAGCCGCAAACAATACTCAGGAACATAATGGCCAAAGTCTGCCAGGGCGATTGCTCGGCGCTATAGGCGCATTTGGCCAAAGCGTAACGCAACCCCAGCAAGGGGCAGGACTTGCCGTGGGTCAGTGTATCGCCCAAGCCCTGTTCAGGCAGTTGTGGGGAACCGGATTCCAGTGTAGCTGTTCCTTGCTGGCTGGCTGCCTGAAGCGCCTGTTGAACATCCGCATCCGGTTGAGGGTCGTTTTTGGGAACCATGCCGTTGTCCTCATCCTTTTTGGGTGACCACGTCACTTATCGGTCAATGCCACAAAAACTGTAATGTTCAACAGCAAACTGGAAAATCATAGTAAACTAGAAGTGGGTGAAGGCTTGTCAGTCCCGGCTTCATGCGGTTCAACAAGGCTGCTCACTCGTTAATTATGTGGAAAAAAAGGTGGAATAATGAGTGGCGCATGCGGGAAATTGACGGCTGGCGTTTTGTAGGATACTACGGTGTCCTGTATCTACTCATCATGATTTTCATTGTGGTGTCATACCCCATGGCCCAGACTTTTGCCAAGCCCATTGCCTCCCTGATTTTCCCCATTGCCGGGAATAATTCGCTGCTCAAGAATATGATCGTGACCACCCTGATGTACTGGGGCTCCTTGCTGTTTTACACCATTTTCATCCAGAAAATCAGGCTCAAATTCTAGAATGAACGCCTTGCAAACCCCGGCACTTTTCTGCTTCTATCCACTGCGTTCACCTGGACAGACCCACCGGTTTGGCCTATCCTATTGCAGGGAAACAAACCGAATAAAAGGCACTCGTTTGTATGACTACTTATGAGTTCAAAAAATTTTTCACTGTGGAAGATGCGGTGGAGTGGATTCCCTGGGTTGTGGAACAGCTCAAGCAGGCCCACGCCGAGCTTCGGGAATTGCAAGACGGGGTTATTCTCAGTAAACGACTCCTGTTGGCTCGTAAAAATAGCGGCAGACAGACTTCCGATGCGGATGTCATGGCCCTTCAAAAACGCTTCGACGCGTTTGAGGAGGCGGTAAACCGCTGGGTAGAGCGCTTTGCGGAACAGGGTATCCTGTTGCGGGATATGCAGAGCGGCCTGATCGATTTTCCGTACAAGGCCGAAAACTCCGGCGACATCTATTTTTTATGCTGGCGCTTGAAAGAAGATGGTATTTTTTATTTTCATGGGCTCAATGAGGGCTTTTCCGGGCGACACCCCATTACGTTACTGCCAGACTAAGGATTTTCCACCTTGAGCGAACAGTCATCCAAACGATCCTGGATGCCACGAAAAGCGGAAATCCAGTGGTTTCTGGTGGCGGCGGGCCTGACTGCCTTGACCCTGGTTGTGAGCGGGCTTTATGGGCAGCTCACGGAAGTGGGTTGGCAGGGTTTCCTGCCCGGAGGCTCCAAATCGGCCTCGACCATTAAACTGAAAGCTCAGCCGGTTTATCAGGTCAAAAAGAAGCTGGATTTGCTGGACATGCAGGTGATTCGGGTTATCAGTAAACAGCAACCTCAGGAGTTTTTGATTCTGGATGGGGTTTCCAGCGGTCTGGTGGATAAGGTATTCGCCAAAACGGTGGATTTGGGCTGGATTAATTTAATGGCCAACCAGTTTCTCAGACTTCGAGAGGGAGGCGAGGGCAGCGGCAAGCCTGTTTCCGTTGAGGTTCAGGAACTCAGGACACTCAGTCAGGGGGATATTGAGGATGGAACCGGGAAACTACCCTACTGGCATCTGGAAATTCGCTTTAAGTTGAGTAACGAGCCCAATTCCCGTTACTATCAGGCGGGCATTGTGCGCCACGCCAACGGGCAATCGCTGAAAGCCAGTGATAAGGATACCCTGCTGGTCGGCTACGCCCAAAAAGAAGCCTTCCAGAAAGCGTTGATTGCCGATTTGATGACGCAACTGAGCTTTGAGCGGAACTAGGGCCTCCGGCATGGCGATTTTTGTGACGGGCAGTACCGGGTTTGTAGGGCGCAATCTGCTGGAATACCTGGTTCAAACCCAGCCCCGGCAACGGATTGTCTGTCTGGTCAGGGATTTAAACAAGGCAACCGCTCAATGGCCCAATCCGCCCGCCAACATTCACTGGCTGGTGGGGGATTTATCACACCCGGAAAGTTATAGGGAGGTCTTGCAAGCCGCGGAACTGGTCTTTCACGTGGCCGCTCTGGTGGGATTGCGCGATGGGGACGCTTTTTTTACCCAGAACACGGAGGCCACCCGTCAGCTGGTGGACACCTTAACCCCCAGTTCTCGATTGCGCCGACTGGTTTTTGTCAGCAGCATTTCCGCCACCGATCGAGACCCGGCCAGCCCGGCCATCGACTGCATGACCGAAACCTTTCCCCCTCAGCCCCAGACTGACTACGGCCGTTCCAAACTGCAGGCCGAGCAACTGATTAGGGCCAGTGGTCTACCTTACACCATTATGGTGCCCGCCTATATATACGGCCCCCACCTGCGGGCGGATTCCAGTACGGAACGACTGATCAATGACCTGAAGGCGGGCAAACGCTACACCCGTTTTCCGTTTCCCGGGGCTGTCAGCGCAATTCATGTGGATGATTTATCCGAAGCCCTGTGGCTTGCGGCCACCCATCCCAATACCTTGAATGAGCGCTTTTTGATCAGCCATCCCCAGCCTGTTTTCATTGTGGATGCTTTTGCCACGCTGGCTGATTGCCTGGGCCTTCAGCATACCTTTACCCCTCTCCCGGGAAGCAGTCTGGAACGGTATCGGCGGCAGAAGTCCGTACCCGCTGCCAATCCGATTTTGCGCCGTATTTTGTGGGAACACTACTTTGCCTGTTCCCCGGTCAAATGGTATCAGGCCACGGGTCATCAGCCTAAAATTGCTTTCCCTGAAGGGGTGCGAAAAACGCTGGCCTCGCTATCAAAACGCGCTGACTGGTTTTGGCCTGGCTGATCTTGTCAGAAACGCAAACCAGCCAGTCGGCATAACCTATTAGCCAACCGTGGGGCTCTCCGTCCATCGCTCGCTGTGCTAGAATGCGCAGTGCCGACGGAGGAGAAATGAGTGATGGCTCAGCCAGTTCATGGTCTTCGACTGTTCAAGGACAGTATTGAAGTACGTGCCCCGGCCCAAACCTGTTATCAGTACTGGGTCAATCAGTCTCAATTCCCTGAGTTTATGAGTAAAGTACTCATGTTTGACGCAAGGTTGACTCCGCGAACGACGCTCCAGTCCCACGAATGTATTCACTCCGCACTGGAACGGTTTGAGGCGTTTACGCTGCCATTGGAGCGCATTAAGCACTGGTTGATCAGTGGCCCGGGCGGAAAGTTATACGAATTTGAGAATAAAGTGATTCTGGATATTCCCGGTAAGTTTTATGCCACTGCTTCCACCGATCCGGATGATCTCTGTACTCAGGCCTCACTCTTATTCCATGAAACCGAGAATCCGGGAGTAACCCGGCTGGAACTGGAAGTCTCCTTCTGGGAGTCAGGCTGCCTTAAAAACGGTAAGTCCACCCAACTAGCCTCGGATATCTTACGGAAAGGAGATTCATTTTTTGGCGACTGCCTGCGAGATTTCAAAACCCACGTGGAAAAAATGAGCGGTGCCAACAACACCCCAATCCTTGATGAACCTCCACTCTCTCCAGCGTGAATGACACGGTTTGCGGCTACAAAGCAAGGCCCAGACGTTTTTGTCCGTCTGTTGCCTGTCCTTGGACCAGATTGACCCGTACTTCCCGGTCGATCTTGGGACTCAGCGCCCCTTTGTCTCTGAGTGTCTGAACCTCTCTCTGAAGATCAGCCCCCCATTGGGCTTTTTTGAGAAGGTCAGGCAGGCTCGGACTTAGCACAAAAGTCCGCTGGGCCGGTCGGGTCAGGCCGTGTCGCCAGTTGTAGCCGTAACGACGCATCTCCCTGAAGGCTTCCGGCTGGCTGTGTCCAGTGGCCACCCGATAGGCGGCTATCAAGGCGCCAGTTCGGTCCACACCTTGCTTGCAATGGACATACACGGTTTCGCCCCGCTGGCGACTCTCCTTCATCAACCGGAAAAACAGTCGCAATTGTCCCTGGTTGGGCGGCGTATGAGAATCCATGGGCAAATGCAGGTAACGCAAGTTGTGTTGATGGGCCTGATGGCGCTCATAGTCTATCAGCGCGGGTTGGGAGGTTTCCCAACCGCGAAGATCGATGATAGTGTTTACGCTGTATTGTTGCCTCAAGTGGGCAAAATCGGCTGCCGATTCTGGCATGGCCCCCCGCAGCAGCCAGCGGTCTACCCGGTGAAAGTTGCCCAGGCGCTGATCGGTGGATTTGAAAGTCAGGCGGGATAACAGGCGGTTCAGACTGCCACGGCGTGGGGCAACGGGTTCGGGATGTGTGGTGGGGAAGCAGGCGCCACTCCGGGGACGGGAACTGTAAAATCCGAGTTCCAGACGATCCACCACCCCCATCAGGCAGGAGGTTTTGGCAAGTTTGCGGGCGTTTTTAAGGGGGGCTGTTCTCAAGTCGGAATGGGCTTCAGCCGGTTGGGTTTGAGTGTCACTGAGGGAATAGGCCTCCGATTGCCACTGTTCTTCCAGGGCACTGTGGAAAGCACTGTGAAACCGTCGTTTCAATGACTGTCCGGTGGGGGACTGCCCGGAGGGGGCATCATCGCTG
>DAIDMR010000215.1 GCA_027448865.1 Vampirovibrio sp. | reverse complement strand
CTCCACAGCCTTCCAATCGATTGCCCCCAGGGGCATACAGACCAGTTGGTCAAACCCCCGCAACACCATCACCTGCTGAATGGCCGCTGCCCGGGCGGGAGAAGCGGTGACAATATAAATCGCGTCCGGTGCCTGTTTCATACAACCTCTGCTTCCAAATTCAGCTCACTCACCTTAAATCATAATCATAAACCACCCCTGACGGACGGCCTTCACCGGAATCTCCTGCCCCGGATCGGTCACTCTCTCGGCGGGGGTTTGCTCGCATAAATTAAAAGTAGCGCTCACATGGTATTCACCCGGTGTCCACTGATCCGTGTCCAAAAAGTGATACCGTTTTAAATTGGCTCGCAAGGTCAGGCTCTGGCCACTTTCCAGCCACTGCACCTTCATAGGCTCCTGAAAAATGGTGCTGTTGTCCTTAATCACCAAGGGCTGCACGGCCAACTTGCCCTGACCCGGGCGGGAAATGGCAATATCCATCTGGCTGAGAATATCCTTGGCCAGACAGAGTTTGGTTCTCTGGTTGGCCTTAAATACCAGCTTCACCACCAAACCTTCCCGCACCGAATAAATTTGCTTGATGGGCTCAATTTCCAGACGCAAGCCTACGGGCTCTCCCGCTTGCCCGGCGCTTGCCATCAGGGCCAGGGCAACCAGTATAATGGAAGCGATTGACCCTGGACGTTTTATCAGGATGTGGGAAGTGATAATGCCCAAAACCGCCGTACCCGTATTCACCAAACCTTTTGTATTGTATCAATCCGCCTTGCTCAATACCTACACCGAACGGGTGATCCACGGTTTTACCGGCAAGCCGATTACGCTGGGCGGTCAAGTCTGTCCCCCGGAGCAGGCCCGAGCCAACCGGGAACTGGTCTGCAAGCACACCGGGCTCTCGGTCAACCGACTGACCCTGCCCCGGCAAACCCACACCGACCAATTTCGATTAAACGACCTCCCCTGCGATCGGGAAACCGACGCCGTCATCCTGACCGAAACCGGGGTGGCCGCCATGGTGCAGGTGGCCGATTGTGTACCCATCATCCTCTACGCGCCCGATCGGCACGTGGGCGCCGTCATTCATGCCGGATGGCGAGGCACCGCCCAGAGTATTACCGCCAAAGTGGCCCAAACTCTGATGAACCAGCATCAGGCCAGCCCCGAACGTTTACTGGCCGTCATCGGCCCTTCCATCGGCGGATGCTGCTATGAAGTCTCTGCGGAAGTGGCGGAGCAAGTCAGTCAAACCATCCCCCAAGCGGCCGCCAGCCTATACACCAGCCTCTCGGTCAACAACAAGCCTAAAATCGATCTGAAGCAGGTCAACACCCTGCAATTACAAGCCTTGGGGGTCACCCAGATTGACATCCTCCCGGCCTGCACCTTGTGCGAAACCGAGCGGCTGTGGTCGCACCGCCGAGGCGAAGCTGGACGGCAAGTGGCCTTGTTGGAGTTAAAGCCGCTTTAAGCACTTTAGTCTGAAAAACTCCCGCCGCGCAGGGGATTGGGAGCTTCTAGTTGGGCTCAATCCGCAAGGGGGCCTGCTGAACTTTACCAGCCTGCCCGGCAGAAACCGCTGGGGCAGTGTTTTCCCTTGAACCAGTCGATGAACCGGTGGCTGAGCCAGCCGAGCTAGCCTGAGCGGCGTTGCCGGGAGCTGCTCCTGTCTGGCTGGAAGCCGGTTTTCCGCCAGAAGTAGCGCCCAAGGTCTGCTTCAACAACTCAATACGCATCAAGGCCTCCTGCGTATATTTGGCGGATGGGTCTTTGGTGTAGGACTGATAGGTATCCAGGGCCTCCTGATACTTCCGCTGCTTCTCAAGAGTGACGGCCAGCCCGTAGCGAGAATCACTGTTGGCCGGATCCAGACTCATGGCCTTTTTATAGGCTTCCGCGGATTGATCCAGTTGTCCCAATTCGTTGTACACAATCCCCAGATTGTAATGCACAAACGGCATGCGCTCATTGAGGGTCAAGGCCTTTAAGTAATGCTCCCGAGCTTTTTCCAGATTGCCAGCCTGTTGCCATAGCGTGCCAATGGAGGAAAGCAGGTCGGGGTTGTTGGTATCCAGCGCCAGTAGCTTTTGATAGGTATTGATGGCCGCCGTGGTATTTCCCTGGCGCTCGTAGGCATTGGCCAACGTCAGTAAAACATCCTGATTGGTGGGGTTTTGCTGGGCCAGTGATTCCAGCGTATTGATATTGGCATCCGACACCCCGACCGGTGCGGCGCTCCCTGTGCCCGTGGGATTGGCAATCGCCCGGGCCATGGCCAGCTTGGTTCGATAGAGTTTGGCCGTGACGTTGCCCGGATCTTTCTCCAGCACCTTGCCGTAGGCATCATTGGCCTGATCAAAAAGTTCCATGGCGTAATAGGTGTTGGCCAGACCCAAATCCGGGTAAAAATTCCGGGCATCTGCAGTCAGGCGGGCATCGCCGTAGCGGGAAACGGCCTGTTTAAAGTCCTTGGCCTTGTAGGCGGCATCGCCCAGGGCGGTGAGAGCCACCGCCAAATCGTTGCCCAGACTTTCCCGGTTGATCTTGAACTGCTGCCGCAAGGCCGAATCGGCATAGTAAACCTGCTTGTAAAAGTCCACGGCCTTGTCGTACTGGCCTTCTCGATGGTAGGCAATGGCCAGATTGGACTTGAGCTGCAAATCCTTTTGGGCCATCGGATCAGACAGCAAGGTCTCTGAGAGGGTGATGGCCTTGGGCATATCGCCCAACATTTGCAAGGAGTAAGCCATATCCTTTTGAATCAAGAAGCGTTGTTGCGGATCGGTGGTAGCCTGAAGCAACAGGCCCAGCTCATTGAAAGCCGCCTCGAAGTTATTGGCGTCCAGATAGGTGGTGGCCAAAGCCTGCCGAACCCCCTGAGCATCGGGATGGGCTTTTAAATACAGCTGATAATTTTCCGCAGCTGGTTCCCACTGCTTTTGGGCCCGGTACAGATCCGCAATGCGCGGCAACAGGTCATCCTTTTTGGGATTCAGGGCCAGCGCCTTCTGGTAGTTTTGAATGGCCAAATCCACCTGCCCCAGGGCGGCGTGGGCTCGACCCATTTCCTCATCAATATCTGACTTACTGCCCTCTTTGGCGTAAGCGACCTTCAGCTCTTCCAAAGCCTGATCAGGCGCGTTGGAGCCGGTCAAGGCACGGGCCAAATCCAGATGCTCCTCAAAGCGATTGGGAAAACGCTGCTTGAGAATATCAAATTCTTTCACCGAAGCCGCTTCCTGTCCCGTGACCAGGTACAGCTTGGCCAAATGACGACGCCCCTCATAATGATCGGGATACTTTGTCAAAAATTGCTGATAGTGGGCAATAGCAGGCGGATACTTCTTCTGCTGAATTTCAGTGCGGGCCAGATTGAGCAAGGCAAACTGGTACCGGGGGTTGTTTTGCAGGCATAGCTCATAAGCCTCTTCGGCTTTGGCGTATTGGCCCAACTGTTCGTAAATACCGCCCATGCTGTACAGGATCATATTGTCCTGTGGGTTCAGGTTTAAGGCCTGCTGATAATAACTGAGGGCTTCATTGGGCTTGCCCAGCTGATTCAGAATAGAAGCCAGCTTGACGAAATTCAGATAGTCCTGAGAGTCGAGGGCCACGGCCTTGCGCAAGGCCTGCTCGGCCTGCTCCAGCTTGCCCTGAAGCTCAGCCTGCTGGGCCTCCAGATAATACTGCCGGGATTGAGGGGACAAGGCCCAGCCGCTCCCCATCAAAGCCGTAAGGGCTAGCCCAAGGGTCACGGTCAAAGCCAGTGGCGCTTTGTAAAACAGGCAAAAATTTCGGGGCTGCATCACTCGAAGCTGCATCATGGCGCTCTAACCTCTTTCCAGCATTGACGTCCTGTGGGGATTGATTCGCCCATTATAGCAAAGGCCCAACCACCCGGTGCTAATCCAGTAGACTCCCAACCGAGGCTTACGTTCCGAGTGGGTACCCTGAATCGCCGGTGAAAAAATGTAACAAACCCCTCAAGGTTCTTTCCAGCCTGCCGAAAGAGGGGTTAAGGGATCAAAATCACGCCAACCACCACGATTGGGAAGGTTCAGGATGCGTATTGAAGGTATTGAGGCCGCCTTGGGCCTCGGCAACGCCGTACAGGAGATTCACTGGTACACCCAGCCCAGCGAAAAAGAACTGAAACGGCTGGGCATGACACTGACCCAATACATTCAGGCTCAGGCATCAGCCAGTGCCAAACGGATCGATCGCTCCGGCAGCCTGCTGACCACCAGCCTGGACTTAAAGTCGCTCATTAAGCTGCTCAAGATACACTCCCAAAAACTGCGCATTTTACGCATGATGCGCCGCAGCAACTGGATAGAACTGCTGCGCCTGCTGCCCAAGGAAATGCTCATCAACGCCCTTCGCCTGTTCAGCAAAGCCAAACTGCTCAAGCTCATCTTGCATTTACCCAAGCCATTCCTCATCAAAATGCTCCTGCGCATCTACAAACTGGAAGATCTCATCAAGAAAATGCCCACCCCCGAACTGCTGCGCATCATGAGAAACAAACGTCTCAACAGCCGGGAACTGGCCAAAGGCATCCTGGCCCTGGAGCCCAAGTTTATCCTGATGTTGCTGCAAAAAATTTACGGGCAACACGATTATTCCAAACTCAAGCCCTACGACATTATGCGCATTTTTATGCACACCCCCAAAGAACGCATTATGGAAGCCTTTAAAACCATGCCCTTTAAGGCCCTGCAACAACTGGTCACCGGTTTCATCAAGAAAGATCCGGTGCTGCTGATGGGCATGAGCGATGGGTTTATCCTGAAGCTGCTGGCCCCATGCTCCAAGCCCATCTTGATGGAGGGTTGCAAAGTCCTGCCACCAGAAATCCTGATCAAACTGCTCTCCCAACTGCCCGATCAGTTCCTGATGCTGGCCGCCGCGCAAGTAGACGACAAAACCTTTGAGGAATACCTCATTTCTAAACACGGGGATTTGCTGCGCAAAATGGCCGCCTGAAAAATCGGGCCCGCTTGCCAGAGGACTTACTGAATGCGCTGCTCGGTGGCCCCGTCAAACAGCAGCACTTTGTCCAAATCAAGCTTGATTTTCAGGGCTTGACCTTCTGCTACCGGCAAATCGGATGGCCAACGGGCCACCACCAACTGACCATTGAAAGGGAAATGCACCATCTGCTCACTGCCCAGCATTTCCACCCGATCCGGTACGATCTCGTAAACCGGCCCAGCCTCAGGACTGGTTTCCGGCACCCAATGCTCGGGACGAATGCCCATGACCGCCGCACGACCCGAAAGCTCTTGCAGTTTCTCCCGCAGGGCCTGGGGTACCGGCAACAAGGTTTGATCGCCCAAACGCAGGCCTTCTGACTCCATCACCCCGGTTAAAAAGTTCATTTGCCCCACAAAACCAGCCACAAACATATTGGCGGGCTGATGATACACCTGAAGCGGCGTATCCACCTGCTGAATCTTACCCTTATTCAGGATCACGATGCGATGCCCCATGGTCATAGCTTCCACCTGATCATGGGTCACGTAAATGGTAGTGGCCTTTAACCGTTTGTGCAAAGCGGCGATTTCAGAGCGCATTTGCACCCGCAACTTGGCATCCAGATTGGAAAGAGGCTCGTCCATCAAAAATACTTTGGGGTTGCGCACAATGGCCCGGCCCAAAGCCACCCGCTGACGCTGCCCGCCAGACAACTGCTTGGGCTTGCGCTCCAGCAAATGCTCCAAATCCAGAATGCGGGCGGCTTCCTTAACCTTGGTGTCAATTTCCGCCTTGGGCGTTTTGCGCATCTTCAGGCCAAAGGCCATGTTTTCGTACACGCTCATGTGCGGGTACAAGGCGTAGTTCTGAAAGACCATGGCAATGTCACGATCCTTGGGAGGCACATCGTTTACCACCCGATCTTCAATCTGGATGGTGCCGCCGGTAATGCTCTCCAGTCCGGCAATCATGCGAAGAATGGTGGACTTACCGCACCCGCTGGGGCCCACCATTACCACAAACTCCTGATCATGAACGGTCAATGACACATCCTGTATCACGGGGGTCTTATCGTAGGACTTGGCTACGTTTTCCAAAACCACTTCTGCCATAGTATTATTATCCGGCTATCTTCGGATTGTGACAATCTATTTCCATCATCAAGCTGCCTGGCGTCAACTTCAAACGCCAATAAACCGGGCAGCTCAAAGGACTTTTCTGTTATGTACCATCAACTCGCTCACCTGTACGACTGGCCCGGTGCCCTGGATTTCGCTCGCAAAATTACCGAGAAAGACCTTCAGATCCTGAGCGAGCTTGGCATTCCACCCGGCGCCCACCTGCTGGATTTGGGATGCGGCACCGGCACGCTGGCCTTATCGCTGGCCCAAAAAGGCTATCAGGTGACCGGTATTGATCTGTCGGCAGCCATGCTGGCCCAGGCCCAAGCAAAGCAAGCCGAGTGCCCGGAGCCCCTCCCCGTGCGATGGATTCAGGGCGATATGCGGGATTTTGTTCTGGAAGAGTCGGTGGATGCCGTACTTTGCCATTACGATAGTTTGAACCACCTCTCCAACGAGACAGAACTGCGCTGCGCCTTTTTACAAGTGGCCCAGGCCCTCAAGCCAGGCGGACTCTTTTTGTTTGACCTCAACACGCTGGAAAATTACCAGACCTTCTGGAACGGCAAGGACAGTTACGAAGGCCCCAACTACCGGCTTAAAACCGTTTCCCAGTTTCAGGAGGAGAGCGGCAAAGCCGAAGTTCAGTTTGCCGTGGATGAATACAATGATGCGGGTGAGCTGCATCACCATGAGGAAACTGTCTTTGAGCAGTACTTTAATGAAAAGGCAGTAGAAAAATACCTGATGGCCGCGGATTTATTCGACATAGGCTATGCCCCCTTCAATCCGGTGGAAGATTTACCGGCGGATTTCCCGTTGAAAACCTTTTGGATTTGCAAAAAACGACCCACCTAAATCCTGAATTCAGTTTCGACGGCTTGGACTGACATCTTGACCGCTACGAATTCAACTTGACTGACACAAAAATTCAATCAGCCGTTTTTATGGGGGAAAGACAGCCAGACTGGGCTCGCTGAAACCGATGAAACCACTGCTCAGCCTCGGTCTGAAAGCCTAACCGTGAGGATTTCATTATGGCCAGTACTCCATCCATCCCCGGTGCGATCCCCTCCGCATCCCGCCCCTCCTTGAGACGCTCAAACTCTCTGCCGAACCTGCCCGCACAATCCCATACCGGGCTTACAAATTCAGAGTCCCGGATCGATAGCGTTTCCCTGCAAAATAAAGCGACCCAAACCGAACAGGCTGGTGAAAAAACAGCAAAAACCGGCAAACATTTTTATCAGCCAGTACTAGACTTTTTCAAGAACCTCTATCAAAAGTTCATGGATTTTTTCACCCCCACCTCCAAAGAAGCCCTTGAAAAATCGCTCGCCAAGGCCACTTCTAAACAACGGAAATACATAGACCGCATATTTTTACAGCAAGCCCTGCAATCCCCTGAAAAAGGCTCACCAGAACTACAATCGTCTTTGGACGCCTTAACGCCCACAGAGCAAGCGTTTATTGTACAAGACGGTCAAAAAGCGGCAAAAAAGCTGGAGGCCTTGACTCCAAAGATAGAAAAGCTATCCGCCAAATACACGAGACTAACAGGCGTCAACATCTCGGAAGCCACCCCACAAAACAGCGAAGCGCCTAATGCCAAGCCCAAAGCCAAAGCATCCACACAAGCGGCTGCAACCCATCAAGCTGCTGTAGCAGAGGGTGTTGAGAATACCGGTGAAAGTTTGGTAAAGGATCTTAAAAGCGCCCTAAAAGATATATTTGATCCAAATGGAGAAACCGCCCAAGAACTCAAAAAAGCTTGCCCAGCGCTGGCTGATATTTTTGAAAATATACTGAAATTTGTAAAATAATTCAGCCTTTGCCCAAGGTTAAAACCGCAATTTCGGGCCAGGTATTAAAGCGAAATCGGGGAAACCCGATTTTTCGCTTTTTAAGATAAAACGCCGCCGACCCCACCCCGCTGGTGACGTGTAGCTGACATCCGTTTTTTTCATACAGCCCGTAACGGTACTTCATCCTGAAAATTTTGCGATAAACAGGCCCTAAAAAAGGAATGTACACATGCCCGGCATGGGTATGCCCGGCCAGGACCAAATCCACTGGCCCGTGGGCTCCCAGGGCAATGGGATCAAACAACAGGGGGTTATGGGCCATCATCAGGGTCACCTCCCGCTCCGTGGGGATGTCGGCCAAGGCTTTGGAGATATTAGGGGCCCCATACCAGAGATCGTCCAGACCGGCCAGCCACAAGCGCTGATCCTCTCGTTCCAGACAATGATTGTTGTTTTTCAGCAACTGAAATCCGGCCTGTGGCAGCATTGCCCCAATCAATTTTCCCTGCTGGCTATCGTTGTAATCGTGATTCCCCAGAATAGCCCATTTTCCGAAACTGGCCTGCAACTCACTCAAGAATGATCGGGCCTGCTCAATGTAATCGGGCCCGTAGTGTACCACATCGCCCGTCAACAGAATCAAATCCGGACTGGAATCATTGACCTGCCGAACGACCGAATGATAAAAATCCGGACTGGTATATTCGTAAAAATGCAAATCCGAAATTTGAACCACTCGCAGTCCCTGAAAGGCCTCTGGGAGCCTTGGCAGGTCAATCTGACGCTGAGAAACCCTCAACTGATTGTGCGTGAGAACATCCATGTCCGCTATTCTATCAACAACCGGCCCTGTTTTTAACCCGGCGAAGCCACAAAACTTTGCCCGGGTTATTTCATCATAAATTGTAATACGGCGTTGATCACCACAGGCCCCATCAACACAATAAAGAGCGGTGGAAAAATAAACAGCACCAGGGGAAACGTCATTTTAATACTGGCTTTACTGGCCAACTCCTCAGCGCGCTGACGACGCTTGGTACGCAAGTCGTCGGCGAAAACCCGCAAAGTATCCGCCACACTGGTCCCCATTTTGTCAGACTGTACAATCATGGCACACAAGGAGCGTACCTCATCAACCCCGGAGCGCTGCCCCATGTTCTGAAACGCCTCAATCCGGGAAATACCAGCATTCAGCTCTTTATTCAACCGCCTGAATTCATAGGAAATTTCCGGCGCCATTTTTTCAGTTTCTTCCGCCACCCGCTGAATGGTGGAATCCAGTCCCAAACCAGCCTCCACGCACACCACCATCAAATCCAGCGTATCGGCCAGCTTGAAACGTATCTCTACCTTGCGTTTACTGGCAGCACTCCTCAATCTGAACTGAGGGAGCAAACTACCCACCATAAAACCACCGATGGCGCTGGCCAGCGTCCACAATAAATTGCCCAGGCCAAAAACCGTACCGACCACAGCCAGTACCATGCCAGCCAACAGGCCAGCAGCGGCCCGCTGGGCCATAAAGTTCAGGACCCTGTCTTCTGTATCCTGCAATCCAGCTTCGGTCAACAAGGTTTTGACCTGCTTTTTGTACTTGTCATTCTGGGCATACAGACTGTAAGAAACGGGCTTGGCCACCTTCATCAAGAGTTCGTGCAAATCATCAAACGGTGTCGGTTTTTCATAACCGGCACCCTCAAAAGCCCCGTCTCCCTTTAACTGATAAAGCCGTTGCTTAACCGGATTTTCCTCATAGTTGAGCAAGGAAATGATGACGGTCAGCACGCCAAATGTGGCCAAAATAACCACAATGCCCCCGCCAATCAATAACAGGAAGTGAGTCGTATTGATAATTTGAAGATCCGCCTCAGCCACGATTACACCCGAATATCCACAATTTTTTTCATAATAAAAAAGCCAATGCATTGTAAAACCACAGCGATCATCAAGGCAAGGTGCCCCATTTCAGTCTCGTACAGTGGTGAAACATAGCCATAGAAGAAGACCGATAAAAGGACCAGTAAAAACGCTGGGGCCCCGCCCAACACATAGCCTGTTAATCGGGACTGACCGGTCAAGGCCGAGATTTGACCTTTTAATTTAAAGCGCTCACGAATGGTGTATCCCAGGCTCTCCAACACCTCAGCCAGGTTACCGCCCGCTTCTCGCTGAATCATCACGGCGGTGGCGAACATGCGAACATCGGGCAAAGTGTCCAGTTTGGCCACCAAACGCGACAGAGACTCCCGAACCGGGATGCCCAGATTTATATCTTTCACCATCGAAGCGAACTCCAGGGCGATTGGATTGGGCATTTCATTGGCAACCACCGTCAAAGCAGACTGGAAAGAGTGTCCAGCCCTCAGTGCGCTGGTAATCATGCTCAAAGCGTCTGGAAACTGGGCGATAAATTTTGCGTAACGCTGCTTGCGTTTGAACAAAACCAGAAGATAAGAACCCACCGACCATATCACCCCCAAGAGGATCATCATGAAAAAACCACTGACGATCCCCAGAACCGTCAGGATAACCACTGGCATCAACATATTCATAATGAAATATTTATCAGCGGGTGTATTAATACCAGCCTGCTGCATACGAATTTTCAGGGTCAGGAAAAAAGGAATCCGCTCCAGCTTGGCGCCAAGTTTTTCATTTTGATAATCGGCTTCCTTAAACAGAGACGCCAGCTTTTTCAGCTGATCTTCAGCGGGACCCTGACTCTCGCTGACAGTCCTTTCCTTGAGCATCATTAACCGCTTCTGAACTTCGGTCGGCTCAGGATTCGTATATCTCTGGAAGAAAAAGACAGCCACACCAAAACCAACCGCCATCAATAAAAAGGCCATCAGCATCAGAATCAGTAGCAGTATTGGACTCATTACCAGGCGCTTCCCGTAAAGTACAGTCTATTTCACCTCAGGTGGCGGGGAATCATCCCGCTCAAAAATGTTATTGGGCAACTCAATCCCTTTGGCCTTGCAAATATCGGCAAAGCGGGGACGAACACCGGTCGCCACATGACGGCCGATCACTTTGTAATTTTCATCCAGACCGTATTGCTCAAATTTAAAAATTTCCTGCATGGTAACCATATCCCCTTCCATCCCTGTAATCTCGGAGATGGAAGTGGTCTTGCGCTGTCCGTCCATTAAACGGCTGACCTGTACAATCAGATGGACTGCAGAGGCGATTTGTTGCCGAATGGTTTTTTCAGGCAGGGGATTATCGTTCATCATGCACATGGTTACAATACGGGCAATGGCATCCCGGGGCGTGTTGGCATGGAGTGTGGTCAAAGAGCCATCATGCCCCGTGTTCATGGCCTGTAACATTTCCAGAGTCTCTGGGCCTCGACACTCACCAACGACAATACGATCCGGGCGCATCCGCAAAGAGTTAATCATGAGTTGCCGGGCCGTAATCTGCCCCTCCCCCTCAATGTTGGGCGGACGGGTTTCCAAACGCACCACATGCTCTTGCTTCAACTGCAATTCCGCGGAGTCCTCAATGGTGACAATCCGTTCATCGGGAGCAATCAGCGCCGATAACGAGTTCAGCATGGTTGTTTTACCGGAGCCGGTACCCCCGGAAATAATGATATTTAAATGACATTTCACAGCGGCTTCCAGGGTTTTGGCCATCGCGGGCGTCATGGAGCCCCAGCCCAATAGTTTTTCCAACGTCCCGGCATCCGCTTTGAACTTACGAATGGAGATCGAAGGGCCATCCAGAGCCAATGGCGGAATAATGGCGTTAAAACGCGAACCATCCTTCAGCCGTGCATCCACCATGGGTGTTTTCTCATCCACCCGGCGACCGACCGCAGAGACAATCCGCTCAATAATATGCATCACATGCGCATTGTCTTTAAAGCTAACGGTGGTCTTGTGCAGCTTCCCCATGCGCTCGATGTAAACATTCTTGGGGCCATTCACCATAATTTCAGAAATAGTAGGATCTCTCAGCAAAGGCTCCAGTGGCCCCAGTCCAACCACTTCTTCCACCAGTTCCTGGATCAGCATAGCGCGTTCTGAAGTGCCCATGGGCACTTTTTCAGCCATCAGGATTTTTTCCAGAAACTGATAGGCCGCCAAGGATACATCATTCTTACTCAACACGTCGGTGGAAGTGATATTTAAATTTTCCACCAGCATGTTATGAACTTTCGTTTTTACCTCGTCGAACCGCTCTCCCTTTTTGGGCTGGTTGCTATGGTTCTCAGGGGCCCCTGTCGATCCCGGCGAGGTGTTTCCATATCCTGCGGACGATAACGAGCCAAACGAAGTCTGTGCGTTACCGGATGCGTGGGAACTGTTGGCATCCAAACCAAAAGATGAGCCACTCTGTGACACTCCCGGTTTTTTTAAACGATCCCTTAAAGACATAGAGGCTCCCAGACCTTAATTGAATTGTCTCACCGTTTGCCGAACAAGTTGCCTAAAATACTTTTGGACTCTTTGCGGGTGGGAATGGAATAGGTAGCACCGGATGATGACAGAACACCGCTCAGTTTCTGGGCCAGCTCCAGGAAATTTTTCTCCAGCGCCCTGCTGTTCTCCACCATTGAGATTGGAATACCCCGGTTGATTGCCGTCATCACCACGCCATAATTATTGGGAATTTTCCAAAACAAGGGGTGATCCAGCGTTTCTTCCACATCCTCAATGGTAATTTCCTCACCCGGAATATAACGATTCACCACCAGTTTTATTTTTTGAGCATCATAGCCAAGCCGCTCAAACAAGTTGAGTAATCGCTGGCTACTGCGAATACTGGGAAGATTGACCATGGTCACCAGTAGAATGTAATCCGCCAAATCGAGCGCAGCCAGAGTTTTAGAATCAAAAGACGTGGTGGTGTCAATAATCACGTATTCAAAGGTGGCCCGCAGTACGGTCAAAACAGCGTTAATCTGCTCCGCGGTTACTTCCTCGGCGTCTTCCACATACAAGGGATCGGCCAACACGTAAACCGTGGCGTTTTTGGTTTGATACTGCGCCAGAGAACCTTCCAGATAAGCCGCATCCACGCGTCCAATATTCCGCGCAACATCGACAATGGTCTGCTTGGGCTCCACATCCAGAAAAGTGGTAATGTCGCCCAACTGCAAGTTTAAATCCACCAGGGCAACCGGTTTGCCAATGGTTTCTGAAAGGGCTAGAGCCAAATTAACGGCAATGGTGGTTTTTCCCAGCCCACCCTTGTTACTGAACACCGTCACAATGCGGCCGCTTCTATCCCCCGCATCGGTACTGGCAAGTAAGGCCAACTGGTGTTTCTCCAACACCTCCCTGACCTGCGCAGCGTCGAAAGGTCGCTTGAGAAAATCGCGAATGCCTGCTTCCATGCAAGCCTTGATCATCTCCAGACTCATATCCGGCCCAGAGGCAATCAGCAGCACATCTTTAAAATAAGAGGAAATTCGCCGGGCCGTATCCAGACTTTTCGCGGCATTCTCTCGCAAATCCAGAAATACCACTTTAGGACGATTCTGGCGAATCAATTCATAGCCGTAAACCAAACTGTCGGTCTCGGCCAGAATTTCCACCCCGGGAATACCCAGTAAAGCCGTTTGCAGCAATGCTCGAACGGCTGGGTTTTCCTCAATAATCACAACGGTTAAATTATTTACCATGTCCTTACTCTCTTGCCGGACGCATTATTGAACGGTGCCTAAAACCTTGCCGTAATCGGCTGCCTTGACGATATGCGGGGTAATCACCACGACCAACTCCCGATCACTTTTACTCATATCGGCGTTTTTAAAGAAGTTACCTAAAATGGGCAAATTTCCAATAAACGGTATTTTGCTGAAAGTATTTTGCTCTTCTCTGCTTAAAATACCGGAAATCATCAGCGTTTCCCCATCCATCAGTTCAACGGTAGTATCCGTGGAACGTCTGGCGATACCGCAAACCTGTGTCCCACCGGTGGTTGTCTGGCAGTTTGAAGAATCCACATTACTGACTTCGGGAGAAACTTTCAGTTCGATACGACCAGACTTAATCGCAATCCAGGGCGTAAAGCCCAGCTTCACCCCAAATTCTTTAAACTGAATAATCGGGCTGCCATTCTGATCCGTTCCAGCCACATACGGAAATTCTCCCCCGGCCAGAAAGCTGGCACTGCGCCCATGCGTACAGACCAGGGTTGGATTGGCCAGCGTATTCAGCTTGCCGGATGTTTCCAACATATCCCACATGACGCTGAAATTTCGAAAAGGGTTAACCGAACCTGTCGATCCACCGGCGTTGGTACTGGCCTGATTGTTCTGTATTGGGCCAAAAGCACCTGGATTGAGTCCACTGGTCGCTCTCTGTATGTTCGACAGAAAAGATCCATCCAGCGGATTGGCCAGCCGAATAATATTGAGATCGCCTTTGGCAGAACGTAACTGATAGGCCGTTTTTAATTCACGACCAATACTGCGGTTGGCCTCCGCGATCCGAACTTCAAGCAAAACCTGAGGCACCGGCGTATCGGTCAGATCGATAAATTTATCATCCCGGTACCCATAGGCGGCCGCTGTTTTTCGGATCTCGTCCAGCACCACGGAGCTCGATACCTGGCCCGACAGGATAAAGGAATCATCGGTGACCCGGGCCTGAATTTTCTCGTTAGGGGCAATGTTACTGACCGCATCCAGCAGCTCACTGCTATCATTTTGAACGTACAGGTCAAAAATACCCTCTTGTCCGTTTTCATCCCATACAATCAAACTGGTCACCCCGCGCAATTTGCCATTCACCATAATTTGATCCGGGGACAAAGGAATGATATCGGCAACCGAAGGCTCCGCAATGGACAAGCGCATAATGGGCTGGGCGAACTTGACGATTTGAGAGCGTCCCCGAGTCACGTGAATACTGGTGACACTGCCTTGTAGCGCTTTGGTTTTTTGGGGGGCACCGACCAGCCGATCCAGAGTTTCACTCTCATCCAGATGCTGCAGGATAAAAGCGGGCGTCTCTGCCTTGGTAGGGGCGGCCTGCTGAGCCGCCACCGGAGCAGGCAAAACAGGCGCCTCTGAAGATTGAGTCTTCAACTCTGGCATTTGCACCACAGCCTTGGCGGGCTTGCCTCCTTTGCCGTCAGCGGCCACCGCCCCCAACAACAATGCGGACACGGGAAGCAGATGTGCGGTCACCACCACAGCCAAGGCCACTCTCATCAGCCTTTTCCCACTTCTCCCGTTCATAGCGTCATCCTTTTGGTTCAATTTCTACTACCACTCATCAGCGGGGTTTTTAGCGCTGAAAATCAATGGTTTCCGTACCGGTTCCCCGATACACCTGCATCGTAAATTTATTACCGGCCTTACTATCCGGCTCCGGGTAAGGCAAATTATCCGCAGGAGAGTAATTCACGTTGTAAAAGCCGGATTTGTCTGTACCCCTTCCAGGCCGCGCGGGTACATTGCCTTTGAAAGTAGCCGGCTGAATTCCGGTCATCACACTGGTCAAATCCGCACCCGCCAGAGTCGATTTCCGCGCATCCGAGAAATTGCGAAGGGTTAAATGGAACCCTCCCAGCTGGCCAGCCAAAGTCAGTAATTCTGCCTGGGCAGGGCTCACCACCAATGTAACGGCATAATTACCACCAGCCACAGCAGTTAGCTTTGACGCAGAGCCGGAACGAGCCGCGTTACCCTGGGAGCCGCCTCCAGCAGCATTCACCGCAACAACCGGCACATTTTGCAGCAAGGTGCGCGTGATGGCTTCATCCTCCTTGAAGACGGTGGTCAGCACATCCACATGAGCGCCCGGCGGCAACGCGCCTCCAAGCCCACCAATGTTATTCACTTCAATGGTAATGGCCCGCATCCCGGGTTCCACCGAAATGCCCCCGGTATCCATCAATTTGGAACTGTCCAGCGGTTCTCCGGACAGTACCGGAGACTTGACCACCTTGCCCATCGCCTGGGAAATCAGGCTCAAAGTACCGGGCAAAGGCCTCTCAACAACTTCCCCCAGCGTCACGATATCTTTGGTGATGGTTTGACCGGGTCTTAAATCGACCAAAGCCGTAACCACCCGATACGTTTTAGGGGTTCTGCTGAGTTGCTCCTGCAATTTGCGATACTTTTCCGCTTCCACTTTGGCGGCCTCCGCCTTGGCGGCCGCTTCCTTTTGTACCTGCTCCGCGTTGGTGGAAATACCCTGAATAACCATAAACCCAACGACAATGGCAGAAACCCCAAAGATGACAGCCACCACCATGGCGATGGCAAACTGGATGAAAATCTTTTTAGGCTTACGGGCTGCAGGCATATCGTTCGCTCAGTGATTACTCAAAAATCTGGATTTCGTCCTCTGTCCAGCATACCCTTCTATCCCTGCCAGGCTGATCCTCTATCCGAATGAATTACAGCCGGCGGACAAACAAAAACAGAGAACCAAAGGTTCTCTGTTTAGTAGGTACTGATAGGAGGCAAGACAGCCTTGTCTCCTGGCCGGAAGCAATGCCCTAGGGGCTTAAGCGATCCATCAGACGGGGAAATGGAATGGTTTCCCGCACGTGGTGCAGTCCACAAATCCAGGACACGGTGCGCTCAATGCCCAAACCAAATCCGGCATGGGGAAAGCTACCATACTTGCGCACATCCAGATACCAGTTAAACGCTTCCATGGGTAAGCCGTGTTGCTGAATTTTGGACACCAGCACCTCCAGGTCATCTTCCCGCTGACCGCCACCAATGACTTCTCCGTAACCTTCCGGGGCAATCATATCCACATTCAGCGCGTACCTGGGATTCTCGGCATCCGGCTTCATGTAAAAAGGTTTAATCTCGGCCGGATAATGGTGGATAAACACAGGGCGATCAAACTGGCTGGAGATAATGGTCTCCTCATCGCCGCCAAAATCCTCGCCCCAGGGGAAGTTTTTGTGCTCCTCTTCCGGCCCGTGCTTGCGAATCAGCTCAATGGCCTCATCGTAGGTAATGCGGGGGAAAGGTTTCTGGATGGCTTCCAGCTTGCTGATATCCCGCTCCAGCACTTCCAGTTCAGCCCGACGGTTTTGAAGCACCTGCTGGACAATAAAGCACACAAAATCCTCCGCCAAATCCATATCCTCATACAGATCCATAAAGGCCACTTCCGGCTCCACCATCCAAAATTCAGTTAAGTGGCGACGGGTTTTGGACTTTTCCGCCCGGAAGGTGGGGCCAAAGCAATAGGCCTTGCCAAAGGCGGCGGCGGCGGCTTCCATGTACAACTGCCCGCTTTGGGTCAGGTAGGCTTTTTCATCAAAGTAGTCGGTTTCAAACAGGTTGGTAGTGCCTTCACAGGCGTTGGGGGTAAAAATGGGGGCATCCACCAGGGTAAAGCCATTCTGATCAAAATAGTTCCGTACCGCCCGAATGATTTCCGCCCGAATGCGAATGATGGCGTTTTGCCGCGCCGACCGCAGCCACAAATGGCGGTGATCCATCAGAAAGGCCACCCCATGCTCCTTGGGGCTAATGGGATAATCCACGGACTCTCCCAGCACTTTAAAGTCAGTCACACCCAGTTCAAAGCCCAGCTTGGAACGGGTATCCGCTTTGACCACACCGGTCACCTGAATGGAAGATTCCTGGCTGACTTTATCAGCCGCTTCAAAAATCTCCGGGGACACATCCCCCTTGA
>DAIDMR010000214.1 GCA_027448865.1 Vampirovibrio sp. | reverse complement strand
GCGCCCGTGGTAATTTCCGCCCGATTCAGCCCTCCAAAATCCGGATTAGTGGCATCCAGCGGGAGATGGTTCGGTTACCGCTCAGCGTGTAATAGGTATCCGCTTCGGAGGCCCTTAAATCCGTGGGTAAATTCACCCCGTAGGCCGGTACAAACTGGTTGGCCTGGGTGCGAAAAGAACTGTTGGCATTCAGCCAGGCGTTGGTAGCCCGAACCTGGGGCCCGCCCGGATACAGGGGGTAAAAAATGAGAGGCGGAAGACTGCTCATCGGACGCACCGTACAATTAACACCATCTGTACAGTACCCTCGGCAGACGCGTCTTAAACTTCAGTCAAATCACATCCTGAAGATATGCAAAATTCACATTTTTTTACATCATCAAGAACCGGGCTGCCCAAATTTGGCAACCCGGTCTGGTTGATTTCATGGTGAAAGTCCGACAATAGCAATCTTTCGGAGAAAGACAAGGCTTACATCGTTTATGCGTGTTGAAAACGTTTGGTTGAAACCCTTTTCAAAAACAAAAGTTCACTTAAAACACGACGGATGGATCATTCTAGGTTGGTAAGTGGCTGAAAAAAATTAAACCGCAGACTGAGGCTTCACCGACAGAAAAATGTAGCGTTTCTCCAGAACCGCTTCATCATCCATCTGCTGCACAATGGCGTCAATAAAGTCAGGATTTTTCACCAAAGCCTCGTGGCGCACATCTTCCCGCAACACAGCCCGCACGGCCTGATATTTTTTAGCGGTCACAAACGGCTGAAACCCTTGTAAAAATCGTCGACTCACCGCCTCATAATCCGGCATAGCCAACACATCAAAATGCGTATTCATGGTGTCGTAAACGGTAGACATAAAGAATCAACTTCCTCATCATCTCCTTCCGGCGGTCTGTCCCAGCCGGTCGGTGGCTTTCATTGCATTCGGGTTGTCTATATGAACGAAGTCAATGGAAAGTGATGCTAGTCAGAGAAAATAAAACGCCCAAACCGTAACAAAAGTTAATAATTTCAAGAATGGAATCTTTTGATCGTTCTGACCCGCTGGCTCCACTGATCGAGTTGCCTAACGACGCCCTAAACGATCGAAAGATTCCTCTCCCAATAATATTAGGAAAGGCTTTCGTCCCAGCACGTTTGTAAAACTGCGTGCAGCTCAGACAAGCAATGGAATTGCTCTCATCAGCCTGACCTCAAACAGCACAAGGAAAGCCAATAGGAGACATCAGCGCTCTCTGCATTTGAGCGTGTTTTAGGACTTCAGGGCCGGGGATTTGGCCTCGCAGAACGCCCCGATTTTACGGAAGCGATCGTAGCGATCCACCAGCAGCTTCTCGGCATCATAGCCCTTCAGCTCGGCAATGGCAGATTCCACGGTTTCCAGAATGCGCTGGGCCGTGGTGGCGGGATCCTGATGAGCGCCCCCTTGAGGCTCCGGGATAATGCCATCCACAATGTCGAAAGCCAGCAGATCCTGAGCGGTAATTTTCAGCGCCTCAGCCGCTTTGGAGGCGTACTCGGCGCTCCGCCACAAAATGGAAGCGCAACCTTCCGGGGAAATCACGGTGTAGAGGGCATGCTCCAGCATATAAATGCGGTTGGCCACCCCAATCCCCAAAGCGCCACCGGAGGCACCCTCTCCGCTGACCACAGAGATAATCGGTGTTCTCAGGCGGGCCATTTCCCGAATGTTGTAGGCAATGGCCTGCCCAATGCCGTGCTGCTCCCCGTCAATACCGGGATAAGCGCCAGGGGTATCAATGATTGTCAAAACCGGCATTTTGAACTTTTCGGCATGCGCAAACAGGCGCAAGGCCTTGCGGTAGCCTTCCGGGTTGGCCATCCCAAAGTTGTGGGTCAGGTTTTCCTTCATCCCCCGGCCTTTTTGGGTGCCCACCACCATCACCGGCCCGGAGGAAAGCTCGATGATGCCACCAATAATGGCCCGATCGTCAGTGCCGGCCCGGTCGCCACGCATTTCAATCCACACGTTGGGCGAAAGCATCTTCACCGTTTCCAGCAAGTTGGGCCGCTGGGGGTGACGAGCAATTTGCAGCTTCTGGGCAGGGGTTAGCTTTTGATACAGCTTGCTTTTGACCTCATCGGCCTGTGCGCGAAGTTTATCAATCTCTTCAGAGAAGTCGATCTTACTGTCCTGGCTTAACCGCATCAGTTCCTCAATCTTTTCTTCCATTGCCATTATGGGCTTTTCAAACTCCAGGGGAAGGATCTTGTCGGACATGGCTTGCGTTTCCTTATCAAACTGCCCCGGACGCCGAGCTGGCGAACGTTTGGGCCGCCGGATTCAAACCGGAGGATTGCCGGTGCAAACGAATGAGATTGGCCAACATGGGCGCCAGCTCCCGACGCGGCAGCACCATATCCACCTGACCGTAATTCAACAGGTAGTTGGCCGTCTGGAAGTCGG
>DAIDMR010000213.1 GCA_027448865.1 Vampirovibrio sp. | reverse complement strand
TGGGCCACATGCGGGGCCTGTTCCTTATCGAACATGTTATGCACCACAAAGTGCTTGCGGGTGTAGGGATCGTCCGCCAGTTCGTTGTTGACCGGGCCGGTCAGCCAGTCGTGGGCGATCACAAAGTCGATGCTCTTGCGGAAGTCTTTGCCCCTGGGAGCTTCCACGCCCTCCAGGGCCGGGAATTCCGACGGTTTATGCAGGTTATTGAAGCGCTTCAGCCGGGCAGCCCGAGGGTCGGGGTTGTTGCCATCCAGCAGGGGCACCAGTTCGCTGGCGGCCCGGTTAAACAGCATAACCTTGTCAAACTCGCCCGCTTCCGGGGTGTAGGTATAGTCGGACAGCCCTTTGTCCGTCTCCAGGCCGTACTTGTTTTTCCCGATGAAGTAGTTGTCGTTACGCAAGGCGTACACCCAGTTGCCCACCCGTTTTTCCTCCGGCTGGGTGCGGTTGTACTCCTCAAAGCCGGTGGCGCTCTCAAATTTTTGCAGCACTTCCAGCTTGATGGTGCGGTGATCGTCCGTTTTGTAGGACAAAAAAGTGCCGGTGGGTTGGAACAAATCCGCCTCGGAAACGGTTTTATCGCCTTTGGCGATTTTGTCCCGGATTTCCTGATCCACCCTGCGGTGCGCTTTCATGTAGGGCACGATGATCCGCAAGTCCTTTTTATGGGTGAATTGGGCAAAGGCCTCCGGGATGGTCTTTGAGACCTCTCCCAGTCCGCCCACTTTGGCCGGAATGCGTTCGGTGGTGATCCACACCCCGTTTTGAGGCTGATGATTAATGTTGCCCCGGGAGGGAATGCTGGCCGAACCGAAGCGGATTTTCAGGCGATCCGCTGGCGCTTGCAGGCCGGGTGTCAGGGAACCCCTGCCGATACCGATATTTGTAGGGTGGGCTGTTTTGGTTGAAGGGGCTACACTGGCCGCTCCGAAACGAACCTGCCGCCGTGGATCAGGATACAACTGGGGACGGTTTTGTATGGTGTAGGACATTGGATAAAAGACCCCTGTGCCTTTCTTCCTTTGAATGAGATTGAAAAGCTACGATAGAAAAGAACGCTGAAGCGTTAAAATTGCTTGTTGGCAATTAGAAATCAGACCCATCAATTGCAGTTTATTAACGCACAAAGGCGGGTCCGTGCCAAGCGGCTCTTACGCATGACTGGCATGGGTTTGAAGCTTTTGGTGACTTTAAAAAAGAACAGCCCCGAACGACGAGTTTCGGGGCTGTAAGGGTTGGCGAGCAAAATCTGGCTTTAGTATTGCGCCGTTTTGGCCGGTGTGTTCAGTTGCAAGGGCGGCGTTACCTGACTGTTGGAGCCTGGTACGCTGTAAGGCATGCTGGCCCCGCCTTGCGGCTGCGGAGAACCGCTTTGCTTCAAAGCCATCTCTT
>DAIDMR010000212.1 GCA_027448865.1 Vampirovibrio sp. | reverse complement strand
TGGAGCGGGTATCCGACAGATCCTGCGGAAAATGCACCAGCGGCTTCTCACCGGACGGACGACTGACCGGGGTCGCCGTGGCCTGCAAAGCAAAAGCATCCTCCTCAAGGAGAATACCTTTTGGGGGCGAGGCTGACAGTTTGAGAGGATGGGAGGAGTGTAACGCTGAGGCTGCTGAGGTGGCAGGCTGGGCTGCCGGTATCATCACGCTGGGTTGCCAATCGGTAAGACCTTTTGGCAGATGACTTTGCGGCTCTGTGGAAGGCTGTCCCCGCATCGATTCGGGTTTGGCGGGTCTTGCCTGCGGGGAGGCGCTGGGAGCCGAAGGACTGTTTTTTGCAGGCTGCTGCCAGGACACCGGAACCAGATCAGAATAAACCGACGGCGGGGGCGTGTCGTGAACACGATGGTCGCGCTTTAAATCCAGCAGGGGGGCCAGCATGGGAGAGGGTTTGGGAACTTCCGCCCGAGTCCGGGGCGTCAGCCGGGGCGACTTGTGATACAAGGCTTCCGCCTGCACCCGAATCAAGCCAAAGCACAAGCCGTACAACAGAAAACTGAGCGCCCAAAACGCAACCGAATGCTCAACCCGCTTCAATCTCACCGGAAAAACTCCCTGCCCTTAGGGCAAGCGCCTCCGGAAAAATCACGGCTCAGTCAGTCACTATTCCCACTCTACCGTGGCCGGGGGCTTGCTGGTAATGTCATATAACACCCAGTCTACATTGGGTTGCCCGGAAAGTTCCTCGGCCAGATTGCGGATAAATTCCATGGGAATGTCCGACCCCAGAGCGGCCGGGCGAGCGGTCATGTAATCCGTGGTCATCACGGCCCGAATGACCGCGGAATGCCGCAACGGGCCATCTCCCCGCGGATCGCTATCCACCGGCAGCAACACCGTAAAAAGCTGGCTAATTTGATCATGAAGCCCCTCGGCCCGGAAGCCATCGGTCACCAGCTGATCCAGCACCCGCAGTTTTTCCAGCGAAACGGGGCTTAACAAGGTGGGGGTAATGGCCTTCAACTGCTTCGGCAGGGGCTTGTCATTCAGCAACAGGGCCACCCGGTTGATGGCGTGAATACGGTTGGGAATTTTTTGGGCCACTGAGCGGATTTTCGCCCAACCAAGCTGGTTCAAGTCGCCCTTGATAGCCGCCAGATAGCGATAGCTGCGACTATCCCCTTGCACGCCCACGCTTTGCAACGGCACCAGCACCGCCTCAAAGCCATCGGCCTCGGCCAGCTCTTGCAGCTCGGCATTCACGCAGGCATAGTCCTCCGTTAAGTAGGGCGTTTTAGCGCACAGCACCCGAATCCCCAAACCCGGGCCGGGGAAAGGATGCCGCATGACCAATTCTTCTGGCAGACCCAACATGCGGCCCACTTTGCGCACTTCATCCTTGTGCCAGTCCCGGTTGGGCTCAATAATCAGGCCCTTTTTACGTTGCTCCTGAATCAGGGGCACATCGTTGTGATGGGTTTTAATGGTGTGGGCCTGACTGCTCACCTCCCGGTTACCGCTTTCAATCAGATCCGGGCGCAAGGTGCCTTGTGCGATAAAGGTTTTATCCAGATCCAGCCCACTTTTGCGAATGGCGTCACTGATCAGGTGATAGAACACATCGCCGATAATGCGGCGTTTGGCTTCGGGATCGGTGATTTGATTGAGCGGGCCCACGGTTTGTCCATCAATCTCCGTGGTGGCGTTCAGGAAAATGTCCTCGGCGTCAATGCGCTCCAGGTGGCGCAAGCCGATGGCTTTCAGGGCTTCACATACCAGATCGCTCTCGTTGGCCCGCATCATACCGGAATCGATATGCACGGCGAACACCTGCTCCGGGCGCAGGGCCTTGACCTTCAAAACGGCATTATAAATTAAAAACAAAATAATCCAAGCGTTAAAATGGAATCCACTGACCGGGTTTAAAAAACGCGCCATTCCCAGCC
>DAIDMR010000211.1 GCA_027448865.1 Vampirovibrio sp. | reverse complement strand
CGGGGGATGGAAGCGGATCACAGTTGGAAGCCCAGCGCCGAAGCCTACAAGGTGTTATATCAGCGCTTGGCGCATCCTGCCCCGGTTTCCGCCTAGAAGCCCCCGAGCCGTCACTGGCTTTGACAAGGGCTGAGGCTGGGTTAGAATAGTGCCATGGCAAATTTGGTTTCCCTCATTCGTACCCTGCTGGGCCTACTGGTCGTGGGCTTGCTGTTTATTCACACCCAGTCCATGTACTGGATCTGCTTTGTGCTGACCATTGTGGTCATCGCCATGGACGCTCTGGATGGCTATCTGGCCCGCAAGCTCAATGAGACTTCCAAGATGGGGGCGGTCATTGATATTCTGGGGGATCGCATTGTGGAGCAGGTGTACTGGGTCACCTTTCTGGCCTTGGGCTGGTTGCCCCTGTGGGTGCCGCTGGTGGTCATCGTGCGGGGCATTGTAGTGGACGGCTTGCGCTCCATGGCTTTGGAGCAAGGCTTTACCGCCTTTGGGCAATCCAGCATGCAGCAGTCCAAACTGGGTTGGCTACTGGTCAGTTCCAACTTTAGCCGCACCACCTATGCGGTGGCCAAAGCGGCGGCTTTTGCCTTTATGATTTTGGGCCACACTCCCGGCTTCGACCCTGCGGTAGCGACGCCCATCACCGGGTTGGGCCTGGGTTGCACCTATATTTCGGTGGCCTTTTGCGTGGTGCGTGGACTGCCCGTGCTGATTGAAGGACGTCGTTTCCTGTCGGATGATGCCAAGCCTGCGGCGCCCTCCGCATAGATGACCGTGCAGGATTTGTTGTGATGGCCCAGTCAATTTCTGAAAACAAGCCGCCTGAACTCAAGCTGTTCAACACCCTGAGCGGTCAGCTAGAGTCTTTCATTCCTTTGGATCCGGCGGGAAAAAAAGTAAAACTCTACGTGTGCGGCCCCACGGTTTACGATGACGCCCACCTAGGCCACGCTCGCTGCTACATCACCTGGGATGTGCTGTATCGCTTCCTGAAGTTTCTGGGGTACGACGTGAAGTACGTGCGCAACGTGACCGATGTGGACGATAAAATCCTGAACCGGGCCAAAGAGCGGGATGAAACACCGGCGGCGCTGGCTGAGCGGAATTATGAGAGTTTTGCAGCGGACATGAAGGCCCTGAACGTCCTTCCTCCCGATGAGGAGCCCCGAGCTACCCAGTACATTGGGGACATGCTACAGGGCATTCAGACCCTCATGGACAAAGGGGCGGCCTACCGCACCGCCGACGGCAGCGTGTACTTTCGGGTTTCGGCCAAGGCCGATTACGGCAAGCTGAAATTCGGCACCCATGACCCGGAAGCACTCAAAAAGCATCTGGAGGATCTCAAGTCCGGGGCTCGGGTGGATGTGGATGAAGAGAAAGAATCGCCACTGGATTTTGCCCTGTGGAAAGCGGTGCCCTTGAGCGATCCCAATGGCTGGCAATCTCCGTGGCCTGCCGCAGGTGCGGACAAAGGCTGGGGTCGTCCCGGCTGGCACATGGAATGTTCCGCCATGAACCATGCCGTGTTTGGGGCGCAGATTGATATCCATGCCGGTGGGGCGGATTTGATTTTTCCGCATCACGAGAATGAAATCGCTCAAAGTGAAGCCTGGACGGGGCACCAGCCTTTTGCCAAATACTGGCTGCACAACGGGTTTGTGAATGTCAGTGGGGAGAAAATGTCCAAGAGTCTGGGCAATTTTTCTACCATTAAAAAGCTGCTAGAGCGCTACGACGCCAACACCATCCGCTATTTTTTGCTGACAGCCGGGTATCGGAAGCCAGTAGACTTTAATGAGGTTTCTCTAAATAGTGCTCAGTCTGGTGTGGCAGAGATTCACGAGTCCATAGCGGAAGCTTTTAAGCAATTGCGTTTAGCTCAGCAGGATATCGTGCAATTTGAGTTAGTACCTAATCCAAGCTTAGTCGAGCAATTAAAAGAATCGGCCTTGAGGGATACGATAGTTGTATATGAATCTGCTTTTAAGTCTTTATCCCAAGATCTCAATACTGCTGGTGCTTTAGGGCAATTAAATTTGTTAAAAGGCCGCTTGCAAAGTTATACGCGTCAATTTTCTGAAGAGAATTTTCAGGCAAATTTTACTGGATCTGAAAGAACCAATTTAGAAGCTTTTCAATTAGTTCTGAATCTGCTTTTGCATTTGTTTTCAACACTTGGGTTTGATAGCCATTTAGCCTTTGTCCAGAAAGAAATTTCACTGTCTCCAGAGGAACTTGGCGCCGTGAAGGGTTTTGTGCAGTCTCGCAAAACAGCGAAAGCTGAGAAAAACTGGGCAGAGGCGGATCGACTCCGCAATGAGATATTGTCTCAGGGCTACCAACTCCTCGACAACAAGGACGGCACCACCACGGTGGAAAAAGACGGCGTGGAAATCCTGCGTGTCTGACGCGGCGAACCTAGCATTCCACAACTTGCCCCACCCTCGGGCACTGGCGTTTTTGGGCGATGCCGTGTTTGAACTGTTCCTGCGAGAGTTGGCCGTGGCTCAGGGGTTATCCCAGTCCCGGGATCTGCACGACTTTACCACCCGCCACGCCAAAGCCAGCGCCCAAGTGGCCTTGTTTCATCAGCTCAAACCCCATTTAAGCGAGGCGGAACTGGAGCTGGTGCGTCAGGGGCGCAATGTGGGGGTGGGCACGGGCCGTCGTTCGGATCAGGCCGCCCACCGGCAGGCCACGGGTCTGGAAGCCTTATTGGGGGCTTTGGCCCTGCAACACCCGCAGCGACTCTCTGAATTGTGGGCGCTGGCTCGGCCCTGGCTGATCAATCCACCGGATTCTGAGGGGTAAAACAGCGGTCTCAGGGCTCTATGGCCTTGTTTGTAACGATGCATTTACAAGCTGTTCCAAAGTGAAAAGTAATTGTTTTTATGCAATCACAAGGACAAGGCTGGATAGATTTAAAACTCTCAAATTTCAAATTTGCGCTTTAACGCCCACCGTAATGGTTGTGGCGTTTTTTATTTTTTTCACCACCCATTCTTCTAATCGGGCATCATTTTGACAATCCGGAAAAAGCAGCCCGGATTACGCCACCGGGAAAGCCTTTATACCGGATTTCATTCCATTTGTAACGATGCGCTTACAAGCTGTTCCAAGATGAAAATTGATTGTTTTTATGCAATCACAAGGACAAGGCTGGATAGATTTAATACTCTCAAATTTCAAATTTGCGCTTTAACGCCCACCATAACGGTTGCGGCGTTTTTTATTGCCTTCAGAAAAGACAGGAAAAGAACCCTACGAAAAGAAGAAGAGAATAATGTCCCACACCGGCTGCCAAAAAGTCGCATCCGATACCTGGGGCAAGGCCCGGCTATCCTCGGGGGATACGATGCCCGGCGTCGCTTGCCCGACTGGGCGCAAATGGCTGGAATTGCCGGTTCCCGGCGATGCGTCTGGCTTTAAAACCCCTTGTTGTATCAAATAATCCGCGGTCTTTTGCCAGTCCACTAAAGTCTGGTTAACCTGTTGCACCTTCTGTCGGGCAGGAGCTAAATCCCACGTTTTGCCAGCAGGGAAGGTTTGCTCCAGCCGATCCAGCGCCCCATCCATTGCTTGCTGACCCCGTTCAACATCCGAAAGCCACTGGGGTAACGGCTTGTGCAGAACAACTTGCCCCACATGAGACAAACTGTTATTGAGCCGGGTGACGCGCTGATTAAAGCGGTTCAACTGATGGGTAATTTGATGCGCCAACTTGCCCTCACTGACAAAGGCATGATGAAAGTTATCCAGATCAGTATCGATAGACGTCAGCAGCGGTCGTAATTTGTCGGGTCGGGTCACCGCGTTGATTTGATTGGCGCCTTCGTTAAAGGTCTGGAAAGTCTGGATGCCTTGCCGGGTGTAGGTGTCTACGTCCTGCCGCAGGCTCCCCAGAGCCCGGTTCAGGCTGACCGTATTACGCGTGGCCACCGTGGACATTTCCAGCGCTTCCTTGATATTGAATTGCAGTTCTTCCACGGGTTTTCGCTTCCCGAAAAAGTCTGAAATATTTTCAGAGCCTTTTTGCAAGGCCTGTACACTGTCCAAACTGGCGTTCAGGGTGTCTCGCATGCTGATGGGCTCTTTGACCCGGTAAACCGGTTTGCCGTCCTTGTCCGGCACGGGAGTGGCCGGAAGGGTGACCTCAATGCTTTTAGCCCCGCCCAGCCCGGTAAACAACACTGTAAAAACCGAACCGGACGGAATCCGGATGGCGTCCGGACTGGTTTGAATGGTCACATCCACGTGATCCCGCTCAATACGAATGTCATCCACAAACCCGATATCGGTGCCCATCAAGCGAACGGGGGCCCCCCGGCTGATTTCATTGGCGTTCAAAAATTCCAGATGAATGGTCTGGCTCCGCTTGGCTGGCAGCACAATGGCCACCATATACAGGCCGTAAAGCAACAAGGCGGCCATCAGCGCCCACAACAACAGGTCTGATATAATAGCCCTATCCAGGGGCACTTTTTGGTTGATAGATTTTAGAAAACGATTGATCTTCATGACACTAGGATACAACACCATGCTTGTGCAGAGAAAAGTAAGCGCCGATGCCCCCAGTTAAGTCAGCCCTGTCTCCCGGGACAGTGTCCGCACCGAGTTCCGACCAGCTACCCCCCTGGGATTTATATACAGTTTTGGTATGCCTTTTATCAGGCTATATTCTGATACCTTTGCTACTGTCCAATATACTGCTGCTGATTGATCCGTTTATGGGGCCTGTGCGCAAGATGATTCTGGAGCAAGGGGTCACCGTGTTGACCTGGCTGATCATTTTTGGTGGACTGCACTGGCGGTATGGACATTTACCCCATTACCTGGGACTTTCCATGACCCGACCCCGGCAATATTACCAATGGGAAACCATCTTGCTCATTTTGCTGAGCAGCGGGTTGACCCTGATATTAAGCCTGCTGTGGGCGGCCCTGGAACAGTGGTGGCCGGGACTGAATCTGGGTACAGATCCCTATGCGCATTTTTCCCGATCCCAAATCTGGGCCATGTCGCTTTTCGCCGTTTTTACGGCCCCTTTTCTGGAGGAGTTAATTTTCAGAGGGCTGGTGCAATCAACCCTGCATCAGCGCTGGGGACGGGTAGGATCGGTTTTTTACGGCAGCATTATTTTTATGCTGTTTCACGGCAGTTACCTGAATAACCTAAAAGCCTTGACGCATGTCATAGTCATTGGCCTGTGTTTCGCCATTTGGCGGGAGCGCACCCGATCCCTGATTCCGGGCATGGTGGCCCATTGGTTTAACAATTTTCTGGCCACCATTTTAATGCTATCCACGCCCCATTAACCGCCCTGCCTAAAATGGCAAAAGAAAACCGCAAGTCGTACAACTTGCGGGATTGGTTCAAGGAAGAGTGGATTTAACTGAGAAATTAGACGATCTGGATAATGGTCTGCATGACTTCGCTTTGGGCGCGCACCACTTTACTGGCGGCTTCCAAACCCCGCTGCGAGATAATCATGTTGGTGAACTCACCGGCCAGATCCACGTTAGAGGATTCCAGGGCACCGGCGTTGATATTTCCGCGTGAGCCGCTACCCGCTACGCCGAATTGGGTTTGACCACTGTTGGCGCTCTGCAGGAAGTTATTGTTTCCATCGTACAGAAGACCGGCTGGGTTGATGACGCTGGCTGTTTGTAATTGCAGCTGCATCCCTTCCATCGGGTTTACACCCGCCGGCGTTGGGGTCACGCCACTGGTAAACACCTCTTGACCGGTTGCCTGGGCCACCTGTCCACCGTAAGCGTTATCGCTGGCCGAATAGGTGCTGGCCGGATAAGAGCCCCCTTCATAAGGGCGGTGAACGATTTCCCGACGAACCAGGGTCGGATCACCCGCCGCGTTGGCCGCTGCGACCGTGGCTGCGTCAGTTCTCACGCTGATTTGATCGCCGTTGGAGTAGGTGGCGGTAATGGAGCCATCCGTACCCACACTAAAACTACGCAACTGAACGGTCACCGTGCTTAATGAGTTCCCGGCCGGGGGAGCACCGAAAGCAGCAGCATAATCCGTGGCGATGTTGGCCGAACTTCTACCGATAGGTGAGTAGAAAACGTTCTGGATACTGCCGTTGGCATCCACCTCTTTGGTAATCTGGAATTCGGTTGGCACCTGAACACGACCCAAGGTGGCGGTGCTGGTACCGGAAATTTGAGAACTGCCCCGCAGACGGTTACCGGAGGCGGTGACCAGATTCCCGTTGGAATCCAGGGTGAAGTTACCAGCCCGGGTCAGGTAATAATCGGTGGAGTTGTTGCCGTTATTGGTATCCACCCGTTCCACGGCGAAAAAACCATCGCCATTCATGCTTAAATCCGTGTTTCTGCCGGTAAATTGCGTGCCGCCCTGACCGAAGTTGGAGGCGATTTCAGAAACCAGGGCCCCATTACCGATTTGTCGGGGGTTGGTACCACCCAAGACGCCATTGGGCGCTGTACCGCCGCTAATGGTACTGGCAAACACGGTGGCAAAGTTGGCGGAGCTGGACTTGAATCCCAGTGTATTGACGTTAGCCACGTTGTTAGAAATGACGTTCAACCGGGTTTGGTTGGCCCGAATCCCGGACACGGCGGTAAACATACCTTGACTCATGCGATTTCCTCCACGTTATCTCTCTTTTATCTCTGTGAAAAACTGAAACACTCGTTCGGCTATGGACTGATGAACAGGGATGACCTGGAATGAGCGGTCAACTCTCTTTTTTAATGGGTCATAGTGCCTTTCTAGCTGGCGCTGTTGGTCGGTGGCGTTGTAGCGGGTAATGGAGCGGCCGGGGGCATGGAAAGTTGCTGGATGGCATCCGCGTCGTAGTAATTGCCGTTAATGCGAACCAGCGCTTTACCCAGTTGCGCGTCGAACTGCACGGCTTCGATCACCCCGGTGACCGTTTTAGGTTGATTGGTCTGGTAGTCCCATTCCGGAGTGCCCGTGGTTTTATTGGTAAAATCCCATCGGGCGTCCATCAGGGTGGCCTGTTTGCCCACCATGCTGCCTGCCTGGGAGAACTTGGTGGCGCTGACAATTTCCTTCATCTGGTCGGCCTGCTCCAGCTGAAGTTGCTGGCTGAGCATCTCGGCGTTGCCCTGGGGCTCCGTAGGATCCTGATACTGCAATTGGGCCATAATCAGCCGGATAAACCCTTCCCGATCCAGTTTGCCGCTACCCAGGTTTTTACGACTGGCTTCGTATTGCACCCGGTTGGTATTGTTTTGCATCTGGATGAGGGTCTCGTAATTACTCATCGGTTCTCTCCTTTGGGCTTTCCGGATGACTGGGAGGCTTAAGCCAATACACTCACGTTACCGTTGTCATTCCGCCTCACGGGCTCAGTCGATCGACTGCTGCTCTCTTCAGTGCCGTGACCGGTTCCGTTGTTCATGCTGCCGGGGTTTTGGGCAAATCCCTGTTTATTTTGGTATGCCCCGCTGTTGGCCTGAAAAAACGGGTTAAATGACTGATTTGATTGCTGGAATGCCTGCTGCTGGGTCTGGGGCTGGGCCTGAGATTGATTGGATGATTGATGCTGAAAACCGGAAGGCTGATCCTGCTTATTGGGATTGGCCCCGTTGTCGGTGTGTCCGGCCAGCATAACGCTGAGTTTTTCAATACGGATCCCCTGAGCTTCCAGTGAGGCTTTCAGGGTTTCCGACTGGGTTTTCAGCAGTTCGTGGCTTTCCTGGGTGCTGGCAATCAGTCGGGCACTCACTTCGTTATTGCCATGGCTGGTCAAGCGAATGCGCACTTCGCCCAGATTATCCGGGTTGATTTTCAAAATCAGTTCTTTCTGGCCGTTTTTAACGCTGTAAACGGTGCCATCCACCACCTGATCCACCGGGTTTTCAGCCAGCGAGGCAAAATGCGGCAGTTTGTCCGGGCTGTTGGCTGCCGTGTTTTGCGGAATGCCAGCGGAAGCGGGCAACGGGCCTGCCAAAGACGCAGACGGTAAGGGATCGCTACCAGGCTGGGCTTTGTCTGACATCTCGAATGCAGGCGCCTCGGAAAGTACCTGCTGCGGGCCGTCCGAATCCGGGTCTTGGGTCAGGGTTTCAATCTCTCCGTTCAGAGCGCTGAGCGATTGTTGCAAGTCGGCGATCGGCTTGAGCAGTTCATTCATGGGGGTTTTGGAGCTGCTGTCCGCAATTTTGATGGCTCCTTTGGCAGGAGAGGCGTTTTCCTGGGGGCGGTTGCCCAATGGCGCGCTCAGGGGGTTAGTGGCAGCCAACGTTTCTTCCGCCATTTCCGTAGAAGGCCCGTTGAATGTGGCAGGCAGCCCTTGCCCTGCCGGAGTCACTTCCTGAACCGGCAAGCTGAAGGGGGTGGCCAGAGTTGATGTGTTTTGGGTTATTTCCGGTGATGAGGGGGTGAGGGGTGAGGTAGCGGGTTCAAAAGTCCCCATGTTATTGCTTTGGGGGTTGCTTTGGAGACGGTTTGGAGCGGTGGAAACCTCCAGCACGCTGCTTGGGTTGGAGGTTTGGTTCAAGTCGGGAATTTCTACCACCGCAGAACGTTCTGTGGCGCCCGGCCATTCCGCAGCCCGATTTTCAGGGGGAGCGTCTGCCTGTGCCATTGGGGGCAGCTGGGCTTGGGCCGTTAGAGCGGGTTGCATGGCCTCCTCAAAGCCGAGGCCCTGTTTGTCCACCGTTTCAGACAGCGAGGCAGAGAAGGGGGCGACTGTAAAGCCGGTTTGAATAACGCTGACAGGATTATTGAGCCGAGCGGCAGCGGTGGTATCAGAGCTACCGGGTTCAACGTCCATGCTGGTTTGTACAATGTTATCTGATTCGGTGGCGGTAGGCAGTCCCGGGGAACTGATAGTGCCTTGTGCCTGAAAGGCGGGGGGCAGGCCCATCATTAACAGGGCTTCCGGGGCCAGTGTCCCAAAACCGACGGACAAGGCCAGCCGTGTGCTGTTGTCCTGCATCAACCCGGTTTGCTGGTCGGTCTCACCCGGTATGGAGAGGGTTTCGCTTTGGCTTTTCACATCAAGGAGGCCCATGCCCCCGACAGGCGTCTGCAACTCGTCGGGCAGGGACTTGGGGCTGGCTAGCCCCCCGGCCATGGCCAGCTCGATCGTGGCATCTTCTTCGGCCTTTTTACCGATCTTCTTGCCAAAAAGTTCTGCCTGCCCGGCTTTACCCGCCTCGGCGCTTTCCACGTCCAGATTGTTGGCCGCGTCATTTGGTTTCTCGTTGCCAGCAGGACTGGCTTGATCCGGTTTGTTCAGTTTGCTGTTCACTACCTGATTGAAGGCCTGATTGAAGGCGGCGGAAAATGCGTCGCCCGTTGGGGTGCCGCTTCCATCAGCAGCCGTTTTGGCGTCCAGTTCATTCCTGGAGCCAGCCAGGGCTTGGGGCGCTGCGGTCTGGATGAAGTCAAGTGGGCTGGGCATAGAAACGCTTTACCTTGAGTTATTACTTCAGCGAGTTATTACTTTGGCGAGGAGCGGGGCTTACCGCGAGGAGACCGGATTTTTGCGACAGGCCCGGGTCAGGGCGATTTCCGCGAGGAATTCTTCTTCGGCTTTTTCAATACTTTTTTGGTATTTGGCAAAATCCTTTTCACGCAATGTGTCCAGAGATTTCTTTTTAATCAGGGCTTGTTGCAGGAGGCCCCGCAGTTGGGCCAGTTTTTGTTCCTGAGCTTGCAGACGCTGGGTTTCCTGAAAGCGGTTTTGCTTCAGACTCCAGACGTAATGGGGAAATTGCTGTAACTGATCCGGATTCAGGGCGCCGCTGGCCATTTGTTGTTGCTGGTCGGTGAAAGCCTGCGCGATGACCTCATCAAAATCCTGAATGCGCTTTTGAATCAGGAACTTTTGATGTTCCGCCTCGGCCACCTGTTGCTGAATCATGTTGAGCTGTTCAGCCCGGTAATCCAGAACGGCCTGCAACTTGAAACGGTATTGCTTGAGCGCGATGACCGTATCTCCTATCCGATGTTTTTTTAAGTGGATTTCTCTTTCCGATTGCGGACGGGTTACAAGGCAGCAACACGTCACGCACCCTTCGAACCGGTTCCCTTGGGAGGGGATTCGTTCTTTCTCCAAGATAGGACATGCCGGATGTTGATTTCCTCGTTCATGTGGTTTATTTCGGCCAAACTCATCCGGGCGGGGGAATTTTAAACCCTGACACCCATAAGCCACTCCAATAAGCTCTTTTTCTGGTAGACGCGAGGTACAGGAGGCAAAAGACCGCTTCGCAGGAGCAGCGCTTTTTCCTGTGGCGTTGTGCAGGGCTTCAGCGGCTCAGGCTGCCTGTAGTAGGCGGGAAATCCTTGCCGAAAGCGCTCCTGACGCAACAAACTGTTTATAAACCGGCTGACAGCATCGTGACTGTGACTTCCTTTGGCCATGTGCAGAAACTGGGCGGTATCTTCATCCAGAAGCACATAAATTTCCCGCTGCAAACCCATGCCCTCCCTCCTTTCCCTTTGCGACGGCCCACCCCTTGATGGTAAAGCCTCCCGTCCAGGGTTACTATTGGATAGTCTGGCAGGCTCCGGGTGCCCGGGAGGGCCACAGCAGAGACAGGATACCATTGGCCCCTTTGGGGCCTTGTGCTAGGATTTTAGCTAATGCCTCCGTAGTTCAGTTGGATAGAACACTTCCGTCCTAAGGAAGGTGTCGGGCGTTCGAGTCGCTCCGGGGGCAGTTTTCGGTTTCCACCCGAATTTTTCAGCACCGGGCCCGATAAAGCGGACGCCTGTCGCCTGACGCCAGTCCCTAAGAGACTATCCGAAAAGTTTTCAGTCCGGTGAGGTTACAAGGCTGAAGCAACGCAAGCAAGGCGCTTATACTGATAAATAACGCAGCTGAGCAGCGCACGAACGTAGTAGCCGCCCGGAATGAAAACTTTTCGGACCGTCTCTAAGCAAAAAGGTGACTCATCAGAGTCACCTTTTGCGGTGTTGAATGGTTGTTTCGGATTTCGCTTCGGTAGTCATCAATCCTCTTGGCTTGCTACGTTTTTACCAGTCTTTGGTTGTTTTCAGGCAAGTGGGCGCCGTTAGCAGTCCTCGCCGTCACCGCCGTCGCCATCATCGCCGCCATCGCCTGCGTCGTCACCAGCATCGCCGGTATCACCGGTGTCACCAGCGCCCTCAGCATCCGCTTGGGCATCAGCGGCCTTACCTTTTCCAGAGTTTTTAGTATTCCCGGTATCATCAGTATCGCCGGTACCCTCAGCGTCAGCCTGAGCATCATCGGTGTTACCAGTATTACCCGTGTTACCAGTATTACCGGTATTACCCGTATTGCCGGTGTTACCGGTGTTACCCGTAGCACCTGTAGGAGCAACAGTACCAACGGGGGGTGTGCTTTGAGCAGCGCCTGGCGCAGCAGCCAAGGTGCCTCCAAAGGGACTAGGGCTTCCCGTATACATTTGCAGGTACATTTGTAAAATAGTCAACAATAGCTGGAGCAGTGGATAAAGCATCGCCATCGGCCCATTTGCAGCAGCAAGAGACTGCAGGGCTGGCGAAGCAAGACCTGGGAGAGCGCCAGCAGCACCGGGAGCAGCACCAGCGCCAGGGGCAGCACCAGCACCGGGGGCAGCACCAGCACCGGGAGCAGCAGCAGCGCCGGGAGCAGCAGCAGCGCCAGGGGCAATATTGGTAGGGCCTCCTCCTCTTCCGGTCTTCAAATCGGAATTCAAGTCACCCGCTTTAACGGCGTCAATGGCCTTCTGATACAGTCTATCGTTTTCAACGGCATCTCTGCGCGTGTTGTTAAAGACCTTATCTAATGACAGTTTACCTTCACCTATAGCCTGGGAGACGGCACGCAATGTTTGAACGTCTTTCTCACCGACACCCTCGCCATTTGCCAACTGTGGGTCTACGCTCCGCACAATCCGTCTCAGCTGAGCATTGTCATAGTTGCCACCGGCATTTTTATACCGTGAAGCCACGAGCTGAAAGATTGCGGCGTTTCTAGCATTCGGATCAGCAGAGTTCAAATTCTGATAAACCTGAGCGAGGCCTTTTTGTAGTTGTTGGCCTGCATTTTTCCCTTCTGGACGAAATCCCAGATTAAATTCAGCGGCGTATGCTTCGACAACGGAAGCACGGGATAAGTCATATCGCCGAGCGATTCTCTGGTTGATATTTCCATTATTATCGGCGGCCACAGAATAGCCTTGCAACTGCTTCAGACTGGCGAGTTGCTGACGAACAGGCTGAGGGGCGGGGGCTGGAGCAGCGGCAGGGGCGACGCCTGGAGCAGCGGCTGTAGCTGGTGCTGGAGCAGCACCCAGTGCCGGGGCAGTTCTCAGCGATGACGAAAGGCTCATCAGCTGAGCGAATGCCATCATTAGTGAATTGGAGTAACCACCGTAGGGACTTAATGCGTAGGACATTTATCAACTCTCCTGATTTACGCTTATCTCTTTCAAAAATTGCAATACAAAAAATAAATCTTCATACAATATTGTGTTAAATGTTATAAGCCCCAATTAAGATGGAAGCATTATTAAATTCCATAATTTATATTCCAAACTCAACATGCAATATAAATAGAGTTTTTAATCAGATCAGTGCCCCGATGAAATTGAATACATTCCTGGCACGGATATTGATATTACGCTTACATATAAATAAAAACAATTAATTGAGGGCGATTGCCTTTTTTTATATGCTTCGACATACTTTGTAATAAAAAATCCAATCAATGAAACCGTAAAAAAAGCAGCCCTAACAATAGGACTGCTTTTCTTAGTTCAATTAATTTTTACCAACAGAGGTCCACGGGCGACATCTGCGGGCTTGTATCAGTTACCGGTGTTACTTACTATTTCCGGTATTGCCTGTATTTCCGGTATTACCCGTGTTTCCGGTATTACCCGTATTTCCGGTGTTAACCGCACTTCTGGTGGCAACCGGGGTGGCAGCTGGAGGGGCAGCAGCGGGTGCGGCACTTCTGGGCAAAGCGTTTGCAAAAGCATTATTACCACCCAGTAGCAACGGCAGTATTTGGGTAATCAGCATGATCATTGCCATCATCAACTGCATCATGGGGTCGCCACCCAAAGCGCCCGGGCCGGCAAAAGGACTGCTGGCACCCAGAGGACTTGACGGTACCGGCCCACCCAACAGGCTAGCGGAACCAACTCCACCCAATAAACCCGTGGAGCCAACCCCTCCCAATGCAGCCGCATCAGCGGCTAGCGGATTAACCGGGGGACGTAATGCGGGAACCGGCGAACTGCCAAGACCTGCACCTAAACCTGATATAGGCATTAATCTTTCTCCTTAATTTGCGCTCATCTCTTTCAAAAACCGGAACTAAACTACAAAGAAGTTAAATTTGGGGGCTTTATTTATAAGTCTCGATACTCTCTCTAAATTAATTGAATGTGCACTTATTTCCATTTAAATTGCTAAACAAGGGGGCTTTCTGAAGGTCAATCCCTGACGCTGTAGGGTGTAGGCATAGACCGACATTTAATCATTACACTTACATTAAAATAAAAACATTAAAATGCGGATAATTGCCTGCCCAGTGTGTTTTTGTAATTTTTTTAACAAAAATTATTAGAAAAAACCATTAAAAAAGGCAGCCCTGAAGCAGAGCTGCCTTTATACCTATTTTGCTGGGTACAATTGAGGGGATTAGTATCCGCCGCCACCACCACCAGCGGCAGGAGCTGCAGCGGCAGGAGCAGCAGCAGCAGCAGGGGCAGCACCCGCAGCGGGAGCAGCACCGGCAGCAGGGGCAGCCCCAGCAGCAGGAGCAGTCGCTCCAGCACCGCCAACAGAAGCGGCAGCAGCTCCAGGAGCAGCACCGGCAGCTGCGCCGGCAGCAGTAGCATCTTGCGCAGCGTTAGGCTGACCCACAACGCCTTTAAGCAATTCAGTTATACCCAAAATAAGCTGGAGAAACGCTGGCATCAGTTGCTCCATAAAGCCACCGCCGCCACCCCCTAACTGAGGGGCCGCAAAAGAAGCGGCTGGACTGGGGGGAGTGAGACTTGGGCCCAAGGAGCCACTGGGAGAGAAGCCCGTGACAGGAAATCCACCAGCAAGACTCGGTGTGCTGGGAGCAAAGCCCGTGGCAGGAAATCCACCGGCAAGACCCGGTGAGATGGGAGAGAAGCCCGTGGCAGGAAATCCACCGGCGAGACCCGGTGTGCTGGGAGCAAAGCCCGTGACAGGAAAACCTCCAGGAAGGCTAACAAAGCCAGGAGCAAACGCCTGCTGCGGGACTCCCAGTGGGGAACTAAAGCTCTGGAATTGGGGTAAACCGCTAGACATGGAAACCATCAATCTTTCTCCTTAATTTGCGCTCTCTCTAAAATTTCAAATCAACTCTGTGTAATTAAATTGGATAAAGTTGGACAAAATGGCTGGCTGGAAAATATCTTTGCTGACACTAACTTGATAAAATAAAAACAATCAAAAGGTCCCAATTGCCTTTTGTTGCCAATTGTAAAAGCGCTTGCCAAAAACCCTTTCAGCACTATGATGAACCAGGGCAAGCCAGTCCGCAGGCCTCTGCCACCCCCAAATCACATCTTCATGAAACGGTTCTTTTCAATGCCTACCCAAGTCGCCCCGCCTTATCTAAAAACAGGATTCGCCCAAGCCCTGACGGATTGGTACAAAGGGGATCATCGACAGCTTCCCTGGCGGGACACCACCGACCCTTACGCCATCTGGCTGTCGGAAATCATGCTGCAACAAACCCAGGTCAAAACCGTACTGGATTACTACCGACGCTTTTTGGCCCAATACCCCACCATTCAGGCCTTGGCCCAAGCCCCGCCGGATGAGGTGATGACACTGTGGGAAGGTCTGGGCTACTACGCCCGCTGTCGAAATCTTCAAAAAGCGGCCCAGCACATTGTGGAAAAGCACAACGGTATTTTCCCCAACACCTTACAAGCAGTGGAAGCCCTGCCCGGCATTGGTCGCAGTACCGCTGGCGCCATTTTGACCTTTGCCTATGGGCAAAAACATCCTTTATTAGACGGCAACGTCAAGCGGGTGCTCAGCCGCGTTTTTGATATTGATCAGGACATTCAGCAAACCGCCGTCATTAACGAATTATGGCAAGCATCGGAAGCATTGCTTTCGGAAAGCGAAGAGCCCCACTTGTACAACCAGGCCATCATGGAACTGGGAGCCACGGTGTGTCTGCCGCAAAATCCCCGGTGTTTGCTGTGCCCGGTGAAGTCCTTTTGCCAGGCCTGCGATCGGGGCACTCAGCATGAGCGTCCGGTGAAGGCGGCCAAAGCCAAAACCCCGCACCATACCATTGCCGTGGGGGTCATCTGGAAAGACAATGAGGTGTTTATTCAGCAGCGCCCGGAAGGCGGCTTGCTGGGGGGCTTGTGGGAATTTCCCGGTGGCAAGCAGGAGACTGGAGAGGCTCTGACCGATACGGTCTTGCGAGAAATTCATGAAGAACTGGGCATTGCGGTGCAAGTGGGCGAATTGATTACCAGCGTAAAACACGCCTACACCCATTTTAAAATTACCCTGTACGCCTATTATTGCCAATACATCAGCGGCGATCTTCAACCCAAAGCGGCTCAGGCCTGGCGGTGGGTGACGCCCGATGACTTACCCCAATTCGCCTTTCCCAAGGCCAATAAAACGGTGCTGGAGAAAATGCTGAGCGAATGGCAGGCCCATCCGGCCCAGCCTGTCTAACCCCGAAAAACCTGACGAAAGCCCCGCAAAAAAGCCACCAGTCCCAACAAGCGCAAGCCCTGCCCCAACACATACAAGGTGCTGGAGGTGCCGGAAACCGCCGGATCGCTGGCGGCGGTGCTGAGCACCGTCCACAACATCCACAGTTCCGCTTGAATGGGAGCGGCCAGCAAAGCCCCCAAAATAGCCCCACCAAATGCCAGTCCCGCCAAACCCCGGTGGCGCTTGTAACCGGATACACGATGGGCCAGCGCACCCGCCTGCTTACCCAAGGCATACGCCACCAAGACGGCCAGTATCGGCAGCCCCAAAAACCACAACAACCCCACACTCATTAAAACGGGATGAAGCCAGCCGTATAGCCAACCGAGACCCACACTACTGAATCCTCCGGCCAACCACTGTTTGGCCTGTACCTGCTCCAGGCTATTGGGGCGCTTTCGGGCGCAAACCGGACATTTAAAGCCCACCTCGTACATCACCATACACCGGGGACAAATGGGCGTTTCGCACTCCGTACAACGCAAGCGGGTCAGCGTTTGCGGATGGGCGGTACAGGGCACATTGCTAGGGTCAGGCAAGTCAGACATCTTTTAGAGATCAATTATCCAGAATCAATGATCAGAAACCCTTCTACTGTAGCGGATTTTGACAATGGAAAGAAAGCCTGAGCCCGTGAATCGGCATTTGCATCGGTCCCTTTTAAAGCTACAATAGGAGTATGTTTTTTGTATTGCTCTGCATTGGAATTGTCGCCCTGTTGGGTACCAAGCATCCCCCTGACACTTATGGATGGATGTTTATTGTGGGCCTAAGCTGGCTGGCCGGATTTCTGGATTGCCGCCTGTTTGCCAAGTCCGATCAGGATCGCCAGCGTGTGTTGCCGCCCGATGCCAATGAGCCCTCCGACGATCAATCCATTTTCAAATCCTGAAACGGTGGTTGCTATGCCCCAAGCCCTGGTTCAAACGCTCCGCAATATCCTGGGAGCCCGGTACGTTCTGGATCGACCGGAAGAACTGATGGCTTACGAGTGTGATGCTTGCACCCTGATTCAAAAAAAACCGGACATTGTGGCCCTGCCCAAAACCCCTGAAGAAGTGGCCCAAGTGGTTCAGGCCTGCATTCAGGCCAAAGTACCATACACAGCCAGAGGCGCTGGCACCGGCTTGTCCGGGGGAGCCTTGCCCATGCAAGGTGGGGTGCAAATCGGGCTGAACCGCCTGAGCCGCATTGTGGCCATTGACGTACCCAACCGAACGGCCACGGTGGAAGTGGGGGTGATCAACGCCAGCCTGAATACCGCCTTAAAGCCTCACGGCCTGTTTTACGCTCCCGATCCCTCCTCGCAAAGCGCCTGCACCTTGGGCGGCAATATCGCCGAAAACGCCGGGGGCATTCACTGCATTAAATACGGGGTCACCACCGATCACGTCCTGGCCCTGCAAATGGTCTTGCCCGACGGATCGCTGACCTGGATTGGTAGCCAGAACCGCCGCAGCCATGGCCCCAATCTGGTGGGCCTGATGGTGGGCTCGGAAGGCACTTTGGGCATCATCACCCAAGCCATTGTAAAAATAACGCCGGTGCCGGAAAAAGTACGGGTCTATCTGGCCGCTTTTGACAGTATTGCCGATGCCGGGGGCACGGTGGCCAGCATTATCCGCAGCGGCTTGGTGCCTTCGGCGCTGGAGTTTATGGATGCCTTCACGGTCACCGCCGTCAATCAGGCCTTTCAGGTGGGCTTTCCGGAAGACGCGGAAGCGGTGTTATTGATTGAACTGGATGGCCCCGCCGCCCAGGTGCTGCAGGATGAAAAAAAGTTGCTGGCCATTTTAGACAATCACCGGGTCAGCCAGGTGCGCACCGGGGAAACCGAAGCTGAGCGCCTGGCCCTGTGGAAGGCTCGCAAAGCCACAGTGGCCGCTTATGGGCGTTATGCCCCTGCCTTTTATCTGAATGACACGGTCATTCCCCGCAGCCAGTTGGTAAACCTGCTGGAAAAAATTTACGCCGTGGCCGAGCGCTACGAGGTCATCATCTGCAACGTGTTCCACGCGGGCGATGGCAATTTG
>DAIDMR010000210.1 GCA_027448865.1 Vampirovibrio sp. | reverse complement strand
GGATGAGGAACAGCGCTTCGGGGTGGCCCACAAAGAGAAAATGAAGCAGCTGAAGACCGAGGTGGACGTGCTGACCCTGTCGGCCACGCCCATTCCCCGTACGCTGTATATGGCCCTGTCCGGCATTCGGGAAATGTCGGTCATTAATACCCCGCCCATCAACCGGGCCCCCATTAAAACCTTTGTGGGGCCGTACAACCCGGCCCAAATCCGCATGGCCATCTTGCAGGAGGTGGATCGGGGCGGACAGGTCTACTTTATGCACAACCGGGTGCAGACCATCTACGCCAAGCTGGAAGAATTGCAAGCCCTGGTGCCGGAAGTGCGTTTTGCCGTGGGCCACGGGCAAATGAACGAGCGGGATTTGGAAAACGTCATGCTGGATTTCGCCCAGCACCAGTACGATGTGCTGCTGTGTACCACCATCATCGAAAGCGGACTGGACATTCCCAGCGCCAACACCATTATTCTGGACCGGGCGGACCGGCTGGGACTGGCCCAGTTGTACCAGATTCGCGGGCGGGTGGGCCGAAGCAACGTGCAAGCCTACGCCTATTGCTACTACGACCCGGAGCGCAACCTGACCGAGGATGCTCGGGACCGTCTGCGGGCCATTCGGGAGTTCACCTCGCTGGGCAGCGGCTACCAGATTGCCCTGCGGGATCTGGAAATTCGAGGGGTGGGCAACGTGCTGGGCTCCGAGCAGCATGGGCACATGGTGGCCGTGGGCTTCGATTTGTACTGCCAAATGCTGGAAGAGTCTATCCACGAGTTGCAAACGGGGGAAGTGGCCGAGGAAAAAGAACCGGCCATTATCGACATCAACGTCACGGCGCTTATTCCCGACAAATGGGTGGGCGATCGCGATGTGAAGCTGATGGAGTACAAGCGCCTGGCCAGTGTGGACAGCGAATTGGCCATCGAGATTATTCAGGCCGAGTGGAAAGACCGCTTTGGCGATATTCCCAAGCAAACGCAAATGTTGGTAAATTTAGTCCGGCTGCGGATTTTGGCCACGGCGCTCAATATTCCGCAAGTGCGGGCCGATGATGAATCGTTGCGCATTACGGTGCCTTACACCCTGCAAGAGTGGTTGTTCCTGCAAAAGCAGTTGCCGGTGGAAATTGGGCGCAAAGCTCGCTGGGTGCCGGGGGTGACTTCCAAGCAGGGCAGCCTGCCGGTTCTCATTGTCAAGTTGCTGGCCATGACCGGGGAAGATCAAGTGGAGTTCCTGACGGAGCTATTTACCCACCTGCACAAAATTATTAACGAAACCGCTAAAGCGGGTTAGATTCATAATTGGTTTCACAAAACCGACATGTAAATATTATAAATGTAGTTTGTTGTGGGATATACTTTCGGGATCAATAATTAAATTAAGCTGTTTCAATATGAATTTGAGATGGCTTTGAGTCATACAGCACATCAACCTTATTAAAAAAGGAGGTTTTATCATGACAAAAGAGTATCGCCCTGGAGAAATCGCAAAAACTTCAGGGCAATACGGTATATTTGGTCCCCGTGGCGGTAATACTGGTACGGAGAGGACTGTGACTAAAGGTGAGCCATTACCCCCAACTCCAAAAGCGGGTATGGTTTATAAATTAAATGACTCCACCAAGCATAAACGATAGGTAGAGCCATTTAACATTTGCAAATTGAATGTACATTCACGCGGTCTCCAAAACCGCAGGCTGGTCTCCAAAACCAGCCTTTTTATTTTGATCTATAGAGAGCGTTAAAGCAATACTTCATAAAGAATGGTTGAGAACTTTATTTCTCTCTTTCACTAAACCTCAGATGGGTGATTATCCATAGAGAAAAGTTGTTTGTCTTTAGTTCTTACTTACTGGCCGCTCTTTTGGCGTAGATATTGCAAGTAAGCTTCGGGATTATTTTTTCTTAAATTATAGGATTGCTGATGGCCGGTAAAAATATTTCCAAAGAGGCTGAATAAACCAATTCCAACTGTGGTTTTTAGCAAATAATCGAAAACTCCGGGTAAAGCGGAAAAAATCTTGGGCCTGATTATTGATGCGGACAACGCAGCTAAAGAAGTTAAAATGATGGCGTCAGAGGGCTTTTCTGTTTTATAGACTTTTTTACCTATGGATGAGAGTGCGTCAGAAATTTTTTGAGTGCTGGTTCTGGACGGCACTGGAACAGGAGCCGTTAAGCCAGACGGTGGTTGATAATTTGGATAGGTTAAATTGTATGACATTACTTTAATGCTGCTTTTTGATAATTTTGATTAAAAATGACTGAATCTTGTCCACTTCATGGATAAGCGATTTGTCATTCCTGTACAGACGAGAAACTATTTTAACTCAAAACGTATTTCGTTCGACTGCAATCCATGAAAACTGAACGCACTTTTTCAAAATGGATTCCCGCCTGCGCGGGAATGACAGAGAGGCATAGAATTAGCACTGACTGGCTTTAGCGCTAGCTTCCCGCCCACTAAACCCCAGGTAGGCGATTAATCCCACCGCCGAGGCCAGGGCCACGGCCAGGCGGGCTACCGGGGGCACCGCCTGATTGAGCGACACCATGCCCTCGATAATCCCCGCAATCACCAGCAGGGGGACACACCCGGCAATCAGGATAATGGCCTCTTTGGACTTGACCCGCACCGCTTGCCATCGGGGCAACTCCCCCGGAAACAGCAGGGCAAAGCCAATTAGCATGCCCGCCCCACCGGCGATAAAAATGGTGGTCAGCTCAATGACCCCGTGGGCCAGCATAAAATTGAGCAATCGCCAGCCCATGCCGTGGTTAAAGCACACTTGCAAGGGGCCGCCAAAGGCAAACAATCCGTTGTGAAACAAGAGCAGCAGGGTGACCACCCCAAACAACACCCCGAAGGTAAAGGCGTTAAAGGCCACCCGAATGTTATTGGTCATCAGAAAGCTGGATTCCGAGGGGTTGGCCTGCATATTATCCGTCCACAACACGCTTTTATCCAGTTGATCAATGACCGGGCGGGGCAAAAAGTAAGTCTCCGTGCGGGGATCCAGATGCACGGTCAGCATGGCCAAGAGCGTTCCGGCGGTAAACAGGGCAAAGGCCAACGCGATGAGCCCGGCGTTTTTGCGAAAGCACCGGGGAAAATCCCGCAGGAAAAAGTTGGCTACGTCTTTCCCACTGGCCGGGGGGCGCTCATACACTTTGCCGTGACAGCGCTGCACCAGGTTATTCAGGTAGGGCTCCAGGTGCTGGGCCTCCGGCTGGCTTTGCGCCCGGGAGAGATCCAGAATCACTCCCCGGTACAGCAGGCCCAACTCCCTAATTTCTTCAGGCGGGAGACTGGCCGTGTTGGGCTGGGCTTTGCTCAGCAGCGTTTCAAGCCTCTGCCAGTGCGGCTCTTGCGCTTGAATCCACCGTTTATATGACATAAACCTCCCCGCCCCAAGGACGCTTGCCTTCCAGCGTAACATTGCCTACCATCATTATAATAGCCCGGCGGTACATCAGGCGCTGGGCAATGCGTGTTTACCCGGGGGAGGCGTTTTGGAAATTCGCTCCATTCATACCATCGAAACGGCTGAAAATATCCACATCAGGGTGGAATTGGCCGGTCTGGCGCCTCGGGTGTTCGCCTTTCTGATTGACGCGGCCTTGATGGGGCTGCTCAGCGCCATCGTGGTGGGATTGTTTGCCCTGTGGGCCTATGTGGCCAAGGTGCCGGAAATCGCCAAAACCGGTATTCCGTTGGGCAGCTTTGTGGTGTTTTT
>DAIDMR010000209.1 GCA_027448865.1 Vampirovibrio sp. | reverse complement strand
CCGCCGCACGGGTGGCCTTGGGGCTGAGGGTTTGTCGGGCCAGCCACTGGTACGAACGAGTCTCCCCATAGGGAATGTCTGCCAGACTTTGCCATACAGACTGCTGAAAGGGCGTTCCCGTCAGTTGTAGCGGCAGCGCGTCAAAGGTAACGATTTCTCCCCTAAAGTAGTGTTGTAAAAGGGCTACGGCCTGGCGCTCCAGCTCCGTTTCCGGGTCTTCGCGAAATCCGGCGGGAGTTGTCCGGGCGTTTCCCTCCCAGTCCAGACTGATTAAGGCCGCTTCCGTACTCGCCAGACACCAGCTGCCCAAGGGGGAGGAAAACCACAGGCGTCGCTTGGGTTGTATTTGTCCATTCTTCAGGGGCATGACACCAACCGGCTTTATTCATCACAGTGTTTTTATCTTCCGCCAAATCCGTCCCCGAAACAACGGGGCTGCCAAGGGCTGAACACTGAAAAATGCTGCCCCGGGGTGGGAAGGCTTCCCATTAAAGCAAAATCAAAGGCAAGATGGTCAGGATGATGGGCAGTAAATTCTGAAAAGTGGACTTGGCCCTGGCTTGGGGCGACGTGGGGGCTCCCCCGGCGGAGGCCACGGCAATCACCCGTTGCATGCGCGCGTTGGGGTCCATCTCTGGGGAAGTGGCATGGAATACCCTACCTTCCAGACGATCCAGCCGGTTGTTCACTGGTTCACTGGGATAGGTATGTCCCAAGACCTGTTTTTCCACCTCGTCCATGGCCGCCAGCAAGTCAGGGGAAATCTGTCCGCCGCCACCCATGCCCGGCGCCGCCATGACCGGCTGGTAGCTGGCCTGCTGATCGCCGTAGCTCTGCCCGTAGCTTTGCGGCTGATAATTGCCTGGCACAGGCTGACCGTAGACGGGCGGGTTGCCATAGGCAGGGCCGTTGGCCGTGGCCACCTGGGAGCCGGGATAATATCCCGGTTGACCTGCATTGGGCCCATAGGCGTTAGGTGGAGCGTAGCCGTTGCCCAGATGGCCGTAAGGCGGTGGCGTGTAGCTGGAATAAGCGCCATTGGGGCTGCCGACACTGTTGCTGCCCCCGATGTAGGGAATGACCTGAGAGGGCGGCGCGGCTACCCCGGTATCCCCCAGAACCACCATTTGCAGGTTGTCCATGCGATCGGATAATGCCCCGGTCTGAGGGACTTTAAAGACTTCTTTTTCCAGTCGGGCCAATCGCGCCGTTATATCTTCTTGCAGGTAGGTCTTCCCGAACAGTTTCTGTTCCATCTGGCTAATGGTGGGATAGTCGCTTTCTCCGGCGGCGGGGGCAGGCCCGGCGGCGGGCGCAGGGAATGTGCTTTGCGGGCTGTTATTCGGCACGGACGCCCGGTTGATGGGGGCTTTCTTGCCCGGGTTGCTGGCCGTAGCCGAACTGGGAGACGTCAGGGGCTTGTTGTCGTAATTTTTAGTGTTTTTAGGCGGGAGCGCCGGACTTTTCGGCTGTGCGGACAAGGGGCCCAGTGTGCTGGGGGATAGAGCGGTTTTTAATTTTTCAATGCGGGCCTCCAGTGTACCGTTTTGCCGTTGGCCAAAGACGGTATCCTCCAGTCGGCCCACTCGGGTCTCTAGCGGCTCCTGATCGTACTGAACCGCAAACAGCGTACTCTCCAGAGTCTGCACGGTCTGGGTATTGCCCTGAACCGGGGCGGCCATGGTCGGTGTGGCGCTCATTAGCACAGTCGCCACACCGCAAAATAAAAGCTGGAGCCCAAAATTGCGTTTCTGCATCATCAGCTTCAAGCACCCTTCCTTATAACAGAGAGGACTGTTTCTGAACCCAGGTTGTTCCGGAATTCTCACCAATTAATGTTGAGTCACCGTGAAAAATGTAGGTATCCTACCGGGGCCAAATTGGATGATTCTGGTTCAGGCCCGGATGAGAAAACAGGAAATGAGTCACAGTCGGCGGTTTATAATTATTGTAAGCCCCATGCTTTGAAAAGAACAAGTGTCTGTTCGGGTAATAACAAGAGCATGCAGCCGTTCGGGCCATATCAGATATGGTAATATGGTTACAACTGAGCTTTTTGAAGTGTTCCCAAACCCAATCAGGCCTGCGGAGTGAGCAAGACAATCAGTAAAGGTCGCTTTCAGATTAACAAGAACGTTTTTGCCGCTTGTTATCTGGATGTTATGGAGGCCAACAACCAGGAAGTCCGTCTGGTGCTAAGCGCCAAAAAGCGGGGCGACCAGCAGGTTGCCATTGGAACCCGCATTTATCTGGATTTGCCCACCAGCCCGGATGCGGCCCGGAGTTTTGATAGCGTCTCGGTCACCGTGCTTAAAATTGAAGAAAAAGACCATCAATTTATCCATGTGTGTACCCCCATTCAAAAATCCACACATCCGGAGCGTCGTCAGGAACCCCGCAAAGTGGTCAATTTCCCCGTGTTGCTGGTTGACTCCCAAACCCTGTTTTCGGCGGTCAATGGCACCTCCAGCGGCCTAGCGTTACGCTATGCGGCCCAACGGGCCATGCTCAAGCTGACCATTGGCCAGTCCTACCAGTTTAAATTTAACTGTAAAGGCGAGGACTGTAATATTCGGGGCGTGGTCAAGCACATTCAGTATGACTGGCAGACTTTTGAACATCAGGTGGGTGTTTATTTCCCCAACATGAGCAAGGATGAGGAGATTATGCTGAACCTCATGGTAGACCCCAACTACACGGTACCCATTTCCACCAGACAAACCATTGATACCGGCGCTGGGAAGATTTCACTTAACGATTAGCCCCCTTGCCGCTCGCTTCAACCTGTTTGAGGCCCTCAATCCACATGGGGATTATAAAATTGTTAAAATATTTTAACAATTAATGGATATCGATCAATATTACACTTTGATTCTCCTTTATATATTTATAAAGCAATTTGGATAGGCTGAGTCCAATCTCTCTATAAAGGAGAAACAAATGGGTTTTGCAGCAAGTCAAGCCAGATATATGATGCTAACCGCCCGGAAGAGCGACCTGGAGATACAGGGGCAGTTTATTAACCAGGCCCGTATGCAGTTGGCAAACGTGACCGGGGCCCTGTTTACCATTGCCTCCAACCTGGAGCCGGAAGGGCCAGAGGCGCAACAGCTTCAGGCACGAGTCGCCGCCATCCAGGCTATTGATAAGTCTCTGGAGCTTCAGTTAAGAAGGGTGGATACCCAGCGTGAAGCGGTCCAGACCGAGATTGACGCGGTTCGGAAGGTGATTGGAAAAAACATCGAATCCACCTTCAAAACTTTCGGGTAAAACAATCGGGTAGGCAGTTCCTTCAGGTCAGGCTGGCAAGCGCGTGGCGCTTACAACACCATCACCATCAAGGGCAAATTGCTGTATCATTGCCTTTATGACTGTCTCATCTCACCGAACCGGTTGCCGGGGCGAAGAAATCGCACAATCTTACCTGAAAAACAAGGGCTTTCGTCTGGAAGCCCGTAACTGGCGTATGGGTAAACTGGGAGAGATTGATCTCATTGTTTATCATCCTGCCCAGTCCATCATTGTTTTTGTAGAGGTGAAAACCCGAAGAACCGGGTTTCTGGAAAGCCCGCTGGAGGCAGTTAACCCACAGAAGGTACAACGCATGCTTCAGTTGGCGGAGGCCTATCTGGCAGCGCACCCGGACCGTGCCGACTGTGGCGTCCGCTTTGATCTGATCAGTATTGTTTTTCCTGGCAATAACAAGCCGGCGGACATTCTACACCTGGAAAACGCTTTCGATACAGATGACTGAACCCCGGTGGTCAGGATGGTTTTCTGTGAAAAGTGTGTTTGCTGATCGGCAGGGCCGCTGAGGGTGTATGATAGACAGGGCCGCCCTTGTAGGGCCTTACCCTGACGTTGATTCACATTAAGAGAGAGCAGGAAAGCGCAGTATGCCGAAAGTCACTTTTTTACCCAGTGGACAATCCATAGAGATTGATGAGGAGACCACCTTACGAGAGGCCGCCCATCTGCTCAACGTCAGTGTGCATGATCGCTGTGGGGGGATGGGGGCTTGTTGTAACTGCATTGTCACCATTCAGGAAGGTCAGGAAAATGTCTGCCCCAAGTCGGTGGTGGAAGAAGCCGTGTTCTACCTGTCCCCCAATGACAGACTGTCCTGCCAGTGCCGCTTGACGGGGGATGTGGTGGTCAAAACCATTTAAGCCGCTGGATTGTGCGATAATAGGAATTGATTTTGGCACTGTTGTAATTGAATTGAAGCGAGAGAGCAAGGCATGTCATCCAGAAGGCGTTTTACGGGTTTGTCGTTAATCAATGGCGCTCTGCTGGGGTTGATTGTATTCATCCTGGCCTTGGGCGGGGTGATTCTCTATCGTTCTATGAACGAACAGAAAGAAGTGGCCCGTAGTTTTGAGAGCTGGCTTGAGGATGCCCGGGGGTATCAGGAAGCCCTTCAGGTTCAGGCTCAAACCCGGAAGCCCGTATTACTATATTTTTATGCTACCTGGTGTCCCCACTGCAAAGATTTTGCGGCGAATGTGCTGGCCAAGCCTGAAATGCAGGCTTTTGTGAAAAACTATCCCCACGTGCGCATTGCCCCGGACAATGGTGAGGCGGAGCAGAAACTGATGTCCGAATTCGGGGCGGAAGGTTACCCCACGTTTTACGTGGTTTTGCCAAACCAAAAGCCGGTTATGGTGGATACTTTCAACCTGGAAACCAATCCGCCCCGGCCTAAAACAGCGGCGGAATTCATTCAATCCATTCAGGCCGTGCTGAAATAACAGGCGCACAGTCAACCGGAGGGGCAGCCGATATGGACAATCAGAGTCATCGTTATTTGTTACGGCAGGATCAGGCGCTGTTGTTGCTGGTAGATGTGCAAGAGAAGCTGCTGTCAGCCATGGGTCATCCGGAGCGTTTACAGGACAGCATTGCCACCCTGCTGAAAGCCTGCGATTTGCTGAGCGTGCCCATTGTGGTCACCGAGCAAGTGCCTCACAAGCTGGGTTCAACCGTGCAGGCCTTAAAAAACTTGCTACCCGTGGAGGCGGCCATCTTTGGGAAAAGCAGTTTTGGCTGCGGAGAGTCTCCGGATATTCTGGCGTTTTTAAATAGCCTGGAACGCAGACAAGTGATTCTGTGTGGGCTGGAGACCCACGTGTGTGTGCAGCAAACCGCCCATCAGTTGCTGGAACGCGGATTTGAGGTGCATTTGATGAGCGATGCGGTGCAATCCCGGGCCAAGCACAACCACAAGACGGCCATCAACCGAATGATCCAGTCCGGCGTTATCCCCTCCACGGTGGAAGCGGCGTTGTTTGAACTGCTGGGCGATTGTGAGCATCCTGCCTTCCGCAGTGTGCAGGCTCTGGTCAAGTAAAAGGCGAATTAGTCCAAAATAGGCTCACCAAGCCGGATACCAGCGGGCAGGCTTGGGCGATGGGGCGACCTGCTCTAGCGGTTGGCGACTGGCAGTTCTTGCTTGCAGCGCTCCGTGGCTTCCAGCAAGGCGTTCAGAATACCCGGCTCATCAAAGGCGTGGCCCGCATCGGGGATGATGCGCAGCTCCGCCTTGGGCAAGGCCAGACTGAGTTCATAGGCGTTTTGGGCCGGGCATACCACATCGTAACGCCCGTGAATGATCCATGTTGGAATGTGGGCGATTTTATGGGCGTCTCGCAGGAGCTGGTTGGGCTCTAGCCAGCAGTTGTGAATGAAGTAATGGCATTCAATGCGGGCCATGGATAAGGCGTGATACGCCTCTTCAAAGTGATCAATCACCGTGGGGTCCGGCTGGAGCTTGCAGGTCGAGCCTTCCCACTTGCTCCAGGCTTTGGCCGCTTCCAGCCGTGTATGTTCACTGGGGCTGGTTAGCAGTTCGTAGTAGCTTTGCACCATGGTTGCCCGTTTTTCCGGCGGCACGGGCTTGAGATACTCCGCCCAGAATTCCGGGAAGATCCAACTGGTGCCCTCCTGGTAGAACCATTGGATTTCTTCGGGGCGGCAGAGGAAGATACCCCGAAGTACTACATGGGAGACTCGGTTCGGGTGGGTTTGGGCGTAGGCCAGAGACAGCGTGCTACCCCAGGAGCCGCCAAAGACCAGCCAGTGATCGATGTTTAGATGCTGACGAATGGCTTCGATATCGGCCACCAGATCCCAGGTGGTGTTATGCTCCAGTGAGGCGTGGGGGCGACTTTTGCCCGCGCCCCGCTGATCAAACAGGATGATGCGGTAGTGGGCCGGATCGAAGAGGCGGCGATGGTTGGTGGAAATGCCCGCACCCGGTCCGCCGTGGAGAAACAGGGCGGGTTGCCCCTGGGGGTTGCCCACTTCTTCCACATAGAGCGTATGCCCATTGGAGACGGGTAGATAAAAATGGTTGTATGGTTCGATTTCCGGAAATAATGTGCGCATGGAAGCCCCCTTGCCAATCGATATCCCATTATACATTGTAGATTTCTGGGTAGATTGCTGGCATTAGAACGGGTTGGGTTTTCTTAAGTTGGAAAACTCAAAGATTCGAGGCACCCCCAGGGTGTGGAAAGATTTTTGGCAAAGGACTGGGCAAGAGAGATGGCTTTTGTTAGGATAAAGCAGAAGCGTGCCCTTGTGGCGGAATGGTAGACGCTGCGGACTTAAAATCCGTTGATAGCAATATCGTGCCAGTTCGAGTCTGGCCAGGGGCATGCTTTTATTTAGTTTTAAATCTATCGTTTTATTTTGATCTTGGTTTGGGACTTACCCATAATGGACGCATAATCCCTTATTTGCAGGTTCGAATCATGCTGGACCCACACTTTAATTATTATAAAACGGACCACCGATGAAGATAAGGGTGAGGTTTGGTGTTTTATTCCCCGATGGCCTACCACTAACCCTAAAAACAAGTAACATAATCTTTTTGGACCTCTGGGGCATTTAAAAGGCTTTAGTAAGCTCATGCAAGACAAGCGAGCTGTGGAAGTAGATAGAGAATGCGTATATCTCATTCGTGATAACGCAACTGGGTTGCATAAAATTGGAATGTCAACCAATTGGGAAAGGCGAGCACGTCAGTTACAAGTAGGTATTACCACTACCAAGGTTCGGGTTGTTGCTTGTAAGAACGCAGGCCAATGGGAACGTGTTCTTCATGCAATGTTTAAACACAAACGTATTCCGCAATCGGAGTGGTTTCGTATAACCGCTGAAGAAGCAATTCCAAAGATGGAATGGTTAGCGATGAAGACTAACCAGAAAATTGTGATTGGAAATTGGAAACAAGCTCAAGACGGCCACTATTACAGACGAAGGAAAAGTGGATCTGGTAATTGGTATACCGAGCAGAAAGATTCTTATCAAATCCAGAAAGAAGAATGTAGACAACTTGAATTGATAATTAGTAATACGGAGAGGGTAAAGCTTCAACAAGCAAGACGTGAGCCAGGTTATTGGCCTACACGAGAGGATCGCACAAAAGTTGAATGGACAGAGAAAGATCCAACGTACACTTCGGTCAATGGCTGGGTTGTTGTTGTTGTTATTCTTCTTCTTGGCTTACTGATTATGCTTATTAACCCTGGAAGAGGTGCTTATTCGCAGTCTAGGTCTTTGAATAACACATATAGTCAGTCTAACTATGAAACAACTGTCGAGACATCGCCCGCTCATGTCACTTTCTGCGTGACCGGACATAATGTCAATTTGCGTCTATCGCCAGATACAACATCTGCTGTTATCTCAATAATTCCAATTGGCTTAGAAGTCAATGAAATCGAACGCCAAGGCGATTGGGTACATATTTCTTACCTAGGAGACACAGGGGAGATCACTGGCTGGATCAACTCTTCATTCCTCGATAACTCAGAAAATACCGTGAATATCATAAAAACCAAGGTGGGAGAAGGCCGCAAGCAGATAGACACGTTACGCCTTGAAATGATTACTGCCGAGAAAGCCCTGTCTGCGAAGGCCAAAAGTCTTCTTTCTCTTGAAGAGGAACTGAAAGAGAAAAAATCTTTACCTTTACAGCCTGATATACCGCGAATCGATTTATCTTCTGATCAGACAATACGGGACTACACAGCCACTCAGCCTGAACCCGATCCAACTCAAGAAGAAATTGAGACACTGGAGAATCAAATTCAAGGCCTGAAAGCCGACCTGAAAAAGGCGAGTTCAGCTTATAAACAGAAGCGAGCCCAATACCAGAGGCTGAAAGAGTTTGATGATGCCTACGTTGATGCTTATTTGAAGCTTTCCACAACCCAGGATCTCCAAAAACTAACTAATGACGAGCAGGTCACCTTTGCCGAAGATACCACTTCTTGTGGAAGTCTCGGGTGCTCTCTTACCATTAAAGATCCAACTGGAAGAATAATTTTTAGCGGAATGTCTCAAACAGCACCGTATTTTCTTTATTACACACCGGACGGCGGCTTCCGGTCTTTCATCATCAAACAGCGAGATATGTATTCATACAAGTCGGCTGATTCTTCCGAGGGGAATCTATATATCTACAACGAATCCCAAGCTCAATACTCGCTTTCAAATGATGACGCGGCGGCTTATGTATCAAAAATGGAGTTATTCTAAGCTACTATTCTTGTTTAGCCTTTTTTTCTGTTATGACAATGCCCTGAGTGTCAATTTGGGAAGAATGGGCAAGTCAAGATTTTCCTTAAAATCCAAATAGAAAGTGCTCTTGACCCGAAGCTTACTATTTCAATTGAGAAACTCGGGAGTCCAATAGCCTTGTGCGCTAGGCTATTTGCGGTGGCGAAGAAGTGAGGGGCTGCTTGCTTGAAGTGGACTTTTGGATGTATTTCATAGCAATTTTCTGAGTGCTTCACTAAGAAACGCAACAAAATTCATCCCAGCGGGCTCTCAGGGGTCTTTTTCCAGGGCAATATCCCATTATCGCCGTTTGCCCAAAGGACTTGTATCCATGCTTCCTACCCGCTTTAAAGACGCCGCCTTGCAGTACCTGGAAAACCTGGAACTGGAGAATGGGCGCAATATTCCCGGTAAAACCCGGCAATTGCATCAAGAACTCATTCCCTACTTCGGGGAAATGCTCCTTGCCGATATCAGTCGCTTTGACGTGGAGCGCTTCAAGCGCCATTTGACCACTACCGGGCGTACTGAAGCCACTACCAATCGTTATCTGGCCGTTTTGTCCCAATTGTTTCACAAAGCGGTGGAGTGGGGTTGGCTGAATAAACTGCCCTGTAAAGTGGTCAAATACCGAGAAAACAATATCCGCACCGCTTATTTGGAACCTGCTGAAATTGATCGCTTATTAATAGCGGCTCGGCAAGATACTTGCCCCATCATTGAGCCCTTTATGCGTATTGCCTTGGGCACTGCCATGCGCCGCAAGGAAATCCTGACCATTCAAATTGAAAACATCGATTGCGCCAGACAGGAAATCTATATCCCCAAAGCCAAATGCGGGGCCAGAACCCAACCCATGACCGCTAGTCTGGCCCGGTATCTGGAGCATTACCTAAAAGAGCAGGATTTGGGCAAGCAGGGATACCTATTTCCCAGCGAAATTTCCCGCACCGGGCGGAGAGCATCCATTGAAGTTCCCTTCCGTCGGGTAGTCAAAGCCGCTGGTCTGGATCCCACGATCATTTGTCGTCATACCCTGCGTCATACGGCCATCACCCATCTGGTTCAGGCAGGAGTGGATCTGCCTACCGTGCAGCGATTCTCCGGACACCGCAGCATTCAGATGGTCTTTCGCTATTCCCATCAGTCCAAAGATCACCTGCATCGGGCGCTGGATCAAATGGAAGCCCGCCTCAGAGCACATAAACCCGAACCGTCATAACGCACGCTAACTAATGTGCCCAAATCTGATTTGACAAACCAGTTCATGACAAACGACTGGATAATTTTGACTGCCCAATTTCAATTTTCTTAAGGAGACACACATGTCTAATTTCAATCAAAGCCAACGGATCGCCCGACTCAATGATAACTTCAGGCAAACCTTTCTTGGGGGACAGGTTCAAATGACAGCGGGTATTACCACTCTCCCGGAAGTGACACAAGCAGCTATACTTAACGCCGTGCAGCAATTCAATGCATTCATCCCCGATAATGATCCCTATGGTGAACACGATTTTGGAGTGATTGAACTGGAGGGACAACGAATTTTCTGGAAAATCGATTATTACGATCTCACCCTGACCTTTGGCAGTGAACATCCCGAGGATGCCAATCAAACCCGACGGGTGCTAACCATTATGCTGGCAGAAGAATACTAACACGGGTCCGGTGGAATCAGTGGTCCACTCAAACGCCATTCCACCTCCTGTAAAATTTTAGGGCTGGGCAATCCATACTGTTGATACAATCGCTCGTATACGGCGCGTTCAAAACAGTGCCGTTTCAGGGCATCCCGATACATTTGATTGGTTTTAACCTGTTTCGGATCCAACGCTGGCCAGCACAACACCTCACGCAGGTAATCCCGGAAGGTCAGATTTAAACTGTCCACACCCCATTGCAAGACCTGCTTGAGTGACTTCTGCAAAGCGGACAGCGAACGAATCTGGTTTTGTTGTTGATTCAGATTTTCACGCAATGCTTCCCAATGCATCTGGTGATACCGATAAATGGCTTCTCGCTCTTCAAAACTGAATTTCTCTTCCAAAACAGAAATAGACACCCCATTTTTTAGAAGTGCCAGCACATAAAGGGCTTCGCTCACATTGAGGCGAATAGAGGCCGGTTCCTGCCACTCAATGGTATATCCGCCCCGACTGGAATATTTCACGGATTTCATCTGTAAACCCATTGGTTATTCCTCCTCTGCCTGTCGTAATAGTTTCAGCAGTTCCTCTGGAATGGTGGCTTTCTCCCGCCAGCCTGCCTGAGTTTTCAAATAAAACATGGTCATACTGGGTTGCTTGCCAGAGGCGGCCATTTCAAAAGCAGTCTTTGATACCCTGGCAATGGCTTTGGCCTTGCCCACCTGATACGCTTTGGCCGCATATTTCACCAGCGTTTCCACACAAATTCCCTTGATATCGGCAATCTGTTCCTGAGCCAGGCCCAGACCCGCCAGCATCTCGATTTCACTAATATCCTGTCCAGATAACCGTTTAGGAGGCCGAGGCATGATCCACTCCTTTCAACTGACTCATAACAGACTGGGCCACTGCTTTCATGAGCAAGGGAGGGACAGCGTTTCCCAAGCGTCCCCATTGCTGTTCAAACGTGCCAAACAAGACAAACTCATCGGGAAATGAACACACCCGTTTCAACTCACCGATGCTCAAAAAGCGATCTTCTTCCGGGTGTAACAACCCGCATTGCCCGGCCCGAATGGTCTTGCACACCGTGGGACTCGGCTTGTGCCAATGCAGCCGCTGTAAGGAAAAATCATGGCCTTTCTGCTGGTAACGCGCATGCAAATCAGCCCCCGACTCCCCGGGCTTTAAGGCCTTGGCGATGGCCAACGCTCTGCCCACCGGCACTTGAATCAAGCCCGGCTCACTCAAATCCTGGACGGCCTCTTGAAAGCAGATGGCATGCATCTCTGGCACTGGATGCATGGGGAGCAATCCCAGATCATTCCGCATGCCCACCACAATGACCCGACGCCGGGCCTGAGGTACCCCATAATGTGCGGCGTTCAAAATCCGGGCAGATACCCGATAGCCCACTACTTGTAAGGCCTGGATCATCTCTTGAAAAAGCCCCCGCATTTTACCGCTCACCAACCCCGGCACGTTTTCCATGACAAAAGCCTTTGGCTGAAAAGCGTTTAGAAACCGGACATACTCTTCAAATAAGCGGTTCCTGGGATCCTGCACCTGTCGCTTGCCGGCCAGCGAAAAGCCCTGACACGGGGGAGAGCCATCCAGAATATCCAGTTCCCCCGCCTGGAGGGCCAATTGCGCCATAATCTCTATGGGCGCCAGTGTGGTAATATCCCCATCCAGTAGCAGGGTCCACGGATGATTAGCCCGGTAAATCTTTACCGCATGCGGTAAAGATTTACGGCGGCCACCACCTGGCCACCCGCCAGTTTGTACCCCAGGCTGGATCCACCACACCCGGCAAATAAACTCAACACTTGGGGCAGCCTAGACATGAACGGTCCCTCCACAATGCGGGCAGACCACCGTTTTACTCTCATTCAGCGATTCGTTTAACTCCGGGGCCAATTCCGGCAAGTCTGGTAGCTTCAACAAATCATCCAGTTCGATGCGCTCAAAGCCGGTCAAGGCTAATAGAGAATCATCCAGCTGGCACAAGGCTTCAAATTCACTCCGCAAGGCCTCCAGATCAAAGCCTGTGTTGCTTGCGATCTTGTTATGGGCTATCCGATACGCTTTTTTTTGCGCCTCACTCAGATGCGTCAGCCGGATCACCGGCAGGGTCTCCAACCCTAATAACTGAGCGGCTAGATAGCGGCCCACCCCTTCCACAATTTCACCGGCTTCATCCACGGCAATGGGATCATTAAAGCCAAAGGCCTGGATGCTATCGGCAATCTGTTGTATGTGCCTGACCGGATGTGACTTGGTAAACCGTTGGGGTAAAAGCACCTGATTCAGGGGCAGATAATCGACCATTAATTGCATGGGTTCATACTCCAGGTGAATAACGACCCCTTCATCCTACAAAGCCGCGTGTCAATAAAATATCCGTCAAAATCACCCTATTTTTCACCGGCAACATATTGTAGACTATTAGACATGAAAAACCACTACGCTTTTCTTAGACCCGCTTTGCTCAGCTTTGTGGAAGAAAAACTGGCTTCCTTTGCCAGTATTCGGGAGCATCAAGGAGTCTTTCAGGATTTTGTACGCATTGATAAAACCCTGGGCTGTACGCCCTTTAAGGATTTGTTGCGGGAGCTGAATCTCTCAGAACCTGAATTCTCCCAGCGCTTTCTGAATCCCTGGAGAGAACTCTCTTCCTCTCAGCTCACCAAAGTGCTGAAATACGTGAACTGGGCGCATCGTTTTCGTTTTGGGCAAGAATTGACTCTCAAGCCCCTCTCGGAACTCAACGCTCTTCACTGGACCATCATTCAGGTCTATAAATTAAATCTCAACGGGCTAACCCTGTTTCTCCATACCCCGGACTGGATCGAACATCACAGGGAGGAACCCACCACCGACGTCCTCACCCACTTGTATCAGGCTGAACCCTTCTGCCTGCCCCACCGGCAATGCTACTGGTGCGGGCGGCTGGATCACGATCCCCGCGGCAAGGCCTTTGGCCATCGGGGACTTAGTCTGTGTCACCAGTCTCAGTGCCTGATGCACTCGGTCAATTTGCCCGATCACCCGAACGATTGCTGTTACCGGCAATGGAACGCCTTGAAAGATTCGCTTAAGCAGACACTTAAAAATCAAAAACAGTCAGAAGATAAAATGACCCAGACCTTTCTTGCTTTCTGTGAAAAACGCTTCCAGCAAAATCTGAACCAATCCTACCGACCCCGCCCACAACAAGAAAAACCACCACAGTGGAAACACCCCTGGACGGATCTGGAAAACCGAAACAGCCAAGGACACTTCACCCCCTGAGTCGGACGAATCCGCCATAAGCGAGAACATTGCTTGAGTCTTAATTACTTTGCGGATTGCCACCCAAAGAACTGAGATTTCTCTTCCCCGATCCACTGACTTCATGATTGCCAATCGAATAAACTTTCGATACAATACATGGCATACGACTCAGCCTTAAGCATTTAGCAGAACGATGCAGAAAAAGAGGAGAACATCCGCCATGGATAGCGTTAGCCTGCCTTTTTTCTCAAAAAGCACCCCTCCATTTACCCTGGCCGAAGGGTATATAAACCTGGATCTCAACTGCCGGGCCATTCAAAACCCGGCGGCCACGCACCTCTATGAAGCGGAGGAGGACTGCATTGAGCATATTCTAAAAGGGGATCTGCTGATTGTGGATTGCTCTATTCGCCCCCGCCCCGGTGATGTGCTGAAAGTGGACATTGAAGGGGCCTACAAAATCAGGCGCTTGGTGCGGAATGCAGGCAAACTGTTCTTGGTCACGGATGATCACTCAGCGCCGCCTTACCCCACGGATGAAACCGGCGGTTTTTGTTGTGGGGTTGTGACCGGCCTGTATCGTTCTCCTATTTAACTTGTGATTCCCCTATGACCCTTTACGCTCTTGTGGATTGCAATAGTTTTTTCTGCTCCTGTGAGCGGGTGCTGAATCCATCGTTGAATGGCAAGCCGGTCATCGTCCTCTCTAACAATGATGGGGTCGTGGTAGCTCGCTCTAAAGAAGCCAAAGCCCTGGGTATTGAGTGGAACCCGTTTTATAAAATTCGAGAGCTGGTTAAACAACATAACGTGCAGTATTTTTCCAGCAATTACCCGTTTTATAAAGAAATGTCGGGGCGAGTCATGCATACCTTGGGCACATTCACGTCCAAACTAGAGCATTATTCCATTGATGAAGCCTTCTTGGATCTCACCGGCATCCAGAACCCCGATGCTTATGCCAGACAAATCAAACAGACCATCCAGCAATGGACAGGCATTCCCGTGTCCATTGGGATTGCCCAAACCCGCACCTTGGCCAAGGTTGCCAATCGGCTGGCCAAAAAATCGTTGAAAGCCCAAGGGGTTTTGGATTTGTCTCATTCGCCCTATTTGGATTTAGCCCTATCTCGCACCTTGGTTTCGGATGTCTGGGGCATTGGTAGAAGATGGGGTAGAAAGATGGAAGCAGCGGGAATCAAAACCGCTCTGGATTTGAAAAATACCCCTGATTCCTTGCTGATTAAGCAATTCAATAATGTGGTTCTCATGCGTACGGTCTATGAGCTGCGAGGGGTCTCCTGTGTGCCGCCTATTGTGCCGGTGGTATCCAAATCAATTATGTCTTCTCTGTCGTTTGGGGCTTACGTGGAGACATTGACAGAATTAAAGCAGGCCATTGCCATGCACACGACCCAAGCGGCCCAAAAGATGCGATTGGAAGGACTGACCGCCAGAGGGGTTTATGTGTTTATCAAGACCAATAGGTATCGAGAGCAAGGCCCTCAATATTCCAATGGCTTGCACCTGACGTTGCCCTATTCGACGGATCTGACCAGTGAGTTGATTCATTGGGCCATGGAAGCCTTAGAGCAAATTTACCGGGAGGGTTATCTCTATAACAAATCAGGAGTCATGCTCTGTGATCTGTCCCCAGCCAATGAGATACAGGTGAGTTTGCTTGATCCCTATGACCGGGAACGCACCACAGAGTTGATGGGAGCCTTGGATCGGATCAATCAGCGTTACGGGTCGGGTACGCTTCGCTATGGCGCTGAAGGGTTTAGTAAACGATGGAAAATGAAACAAGAGCATATTTCCCGTCGCGGAAATAGTACTAAAGGCCTCAGCCCCTTCCAGCAAATGACACCCGTGAATGAACTGGGCATGTCCTTACAGGTCGTGAAAACTTTGTAGAGCGTGCATAGCCCCGCGCTTTGTATTTTCTGCGTATAACCTAAATTAAACCCCAGCCAAACTTACCGCATGACGTGTGGTAACGCCATAATAGCCAAGGATGAAATCTTTCAGGCTGGATGCTAGGGTCAAAGATTCGTTGAGAATAGTAGGCCGAGCAAGTCACCCCTATGAATCCACTGGATTGGGAATGAGTTTTAACTCCCAGTCTTTAACCAAGTCCGATTGCTTTTCTGGGGGAATATTAAAATGATCATAATAGGCACGAATCTTCTGCCGAATGTCAAACGCCCTCGCATGCGCTTTAAGATCCCCTGCCATAACCTCTGGCGGAACCCCAGGAGCCCTGTGCATGGCCAGAGCATATGATTCCAGTTCATTGAGATATCGGAACTCAATGGCGGTTTTAAGATGTTCAGGGCTGTGTGTTTTAAGACCCTCAAATGTTTCATTGTAATATTGGGGCGTCAATTTTACCTGTTCATACCCTGGCTTATTCCACTGCTGCTTGAGAAAGCCCCAATAGCTTGTTTTTTGTTCTTCGCTCAATTGATGAAACGCATCAATATCCCAATTTTTTTTCAGGATTGGCGGTAAACCAGAGGTAGAGTTCTTGGATAGCTCCTGGCCAATGAGGTTTCTCAGTAAAGCTGGTCCTGCTTCATACAGTCCCAAAGGGAAATCGGTTGTGTCAATCGAACTCATTACTTTATAACTGGCCTGATACTGTGGTTCTGTTTGAGCCAACGCTCGCAACATATGGTTGGTTTCATGGGTTAGTACGGCAAACGCCTCTTGTTGCTCATCCAAAGAGCGGGGATCAAAATGGGTGGTTCGTTTATCGTAGTTTAACGACCCTAGTAAAAACGGTTCTTTTTCGTTTAAACGACGACTCAATGGGGGGAGGGCACCTGTAGAGGATGAATCTAGCATGTTAAACCGAACCTCTACTTGTCCCCAATTCGGCACGTTCAATTTTTTCCGAATGATCTGGTTGTACTTCTCCTCCAGTGCCTTGTCCCAACCGGGCGGTTTCTGTTCGGCAAATTTCAGAATGTCTGGCCATAGTTCATTGACAATTTCCACGCTGAGGGCGTGACGCTGTTGGATGCCGACCTTATCACTACAGTACGTTAACGGTTTTAGAGGATTCACGGGCAAAGGCTCACCCCTGGTTTCGGCTACCTGCACCGTTTGCCGCCGACTCCAGGAGAGCCAAGCGGGACGTTTATGCGCGATGACCGCAAGTACCCCGCCCAGACCAAAAGCCCCCAGTATGCCTATGCCAGCGAGGACCCCACTTTTTTTGCGAGCAATTGGTTGTGTGGATAGGGAAGACGGGGAACTGACATTTATGGGTTGCGGAAATTTTCGGTAACGTGACTTTAAACGGTTGTTTCTGCGCGGATTCAGCCTTCCTTCGGGGAGGCTGTGGATTGAAACATTTTCCCAAGCCATAGAGGGCTCGGTGGTCGCATGATTCAGCCTTTTAACCGGGCCCCTTTTTTAATACCAGGTGACGCTTGAGTGTTGGAATCATATCACAGCCCGGAGGGAGTCACTGGGATTCGTAGAATGCCAGTGAGCGGCGAATTCCAGAGGTGTAGCCTAGCCTAAAGAACAGTGTGGCCGGAAACTGTTGTATTGCTTCCGCCACATCTCAATGAGCACACGAGCTTCTCGGAGCGTTCGGAACCAGTGGACATTCAAGCATTCATCCCGAAGTTTTCCGTTATCCGTTAAATGATTCACATTTGCTATTTTCCCAAGGACTTCCCGGGGTAATGAATATGGACTCTGTCCCTTTGCTTCGTAGCCATTTATTTAAAGGCCGTTCAATGAATTCAGACCCGTTAAATAGCATGGCGCTCCTCGCTCTCTAAAAAGCTTTTCCAGCGCCTGTTGTACATCCTGTGATTTAAGTGAATAATCGACCTGAATCTGGATGGCTTCACGGGTAAATTCATCCACCAATCTCTTCCGTCACGCCAGCCCGGTCATAGTCGGTCTTATTGCGGGCTTGTCTGCACACATTAAGGTATTTCATCCGGGGCAAAGCGGCTTCCCCCATCGTAAACTGCAAAGAGCTGATGGTCACAAAGTGATGCCCCTTCCCTGCCGTTACCCGACAACCGAAAGCCAGCATAAAACCACGGTGGCCAACTGCAAGGCGGCGTTATAGCAGTGGCAAAACGCCGGTCTGCAGAAATAGCGGTCACCTCGGCATCGGCAATATCTCGCTCAATCACCTTGAAAAGGCTCTGGACTTCCTTGGGGTTGGTGGTGTGCGGGCTTAGCTTATCCTCGTTCAGCCAGCCTTGCAAACTCATCCTCGTTACCTATCAGCCATATTTTAGGGGGTTCCAGTACTTCCAGGGCAAAGCGGTTGCCTTCTTTGAGTCTTTCCGCAAAAGTTTCTGGGGTATAGTTGACCGGGTTGACCTCTCGCTTGAGCTTTTCGCTCAGATCTGCCATTGTATTGGCGATATCTTTTAGCGATACGCCCCCAATCAGGAGAAGGTCAAGGTCACTATCCGGGCGATCCTGTCCAATGGCTATAGAACCATAAACAAAGGCGAATTGGATCTTGTTTTCTAGTGGCTTCAGAGCTTCCCGAATGACATCCCCCAAGGCGACTGTCTTCAGAAAGGCCCGCTTCAAGTCTTCAAAGGCTGGATGGCTTCTTTCTGCCCTGTAATAGAGGCGGTTCCCGTTCTTTTTCTTTCTGACCAGCCCGGCCTGCTCAATCCGCTCCAGCGCATACTGGACTTGCGCCAAAGAATACCCGGTTTTCTCCGCCAGTGAACGCTGATAAACCTCCTCTTCCGGATGCATCAGAAAGAGGCAAAGCACATCGACCAAAACAGGACTTGGAAACAGGGCCGCAAAAGAAGTCATAAGGACTGACCTTAAATTAATGTCAATTGACCGTGATTTAAGGTCATTATTAAGGATCTTTTGGTAAAGCGCAAGCCTCATCTTTATCAACGCCCCTTTACTCTCAGTTTTAACGGTAAAGGAGTTGAATCAGGCTGTCGCCCCGCTCCGGAAAAGCCAGCAGGGTTGACTGCATTTCCTTTAGGCCATATTGCTCTGAGATTAAGCGCTAATTGAGGTTTTTTTTGCCCTTGGAGCCAGATCATGAGCTTGGTTCCATTGCTCAAGGGAACACTTTGAACCCTTTTCATGAACCTATCGTAGCTCCGTCTCCCGGCTAATGCGATTAAAGAGCCACGCTCCAGGCGATTGACCGTGATTCGATATCCAAAGAGGCTGACTGTAAGAGCCTGAAGCCTTATCCGGCAATATTTCGGGGATACCGGTTGCCGTCTCTTGATGGAGAGTGGGGAAACAAAGAGATAAGCAAAGTCGGCAGGCGCAGATCGCTTCTCCAAGTAGGCAATCCAATAATTCTTAATCCATGGCTCATCCAAGGGAAGAACTATTTCAAGCTCATGAATTCCCTGCCGGTTAGGTTTTTGAAAGGTATAAACGAGCTTGCCGGGGCAGTCTACCGACCTTAACAGGGGCAAGACTTTAAGCGGGAAACCTGCCCCTATCACCAGGAGGAGCATGAGCGCGGCTTCTGCCTCTAGAGATCCCCTCTTCAAGGCGTTCCATAATGTTTGCACCTCTTCGCTGTTGGCGGTTACGCCATGGACGGATGAGGAGCGGAAACGAGCAAGTGAGAACCCAGGAAACAAAGGATTCACCCGTTCCCGGTAGTAATCCAAAAAAGCCTGGAGATGAACACCGATTTTCTGGCAAGTATTCATCTGGCAGATTCGCCCTCGCTCATGTAGATACTGAAGCGCCTTCGCTTCGGTGATCTCATCAATGTCCTAGATGCCTTGAGACTCCATCCAGTATCTAAAACTGAGTAGTTCTCGGACTCTATCTAAGATGCTGGCCGCACTGAACTCGTTCTTGAGCATCCAGTCGATGAAATCATTAACCAGAAGTTGCCCCCGCTTTTGGAAGCGCTGAACGGTTCGCCAGACAGAACGCCAGATCGAGGCTTCGCTTTCTGGAACAATCTGTCCCTGTCGTTTGAGAAGATGATAGAGGTATTCCAAACAGTACCGGATGGCCTTCGGATTTATGCCTGGCAGTTGCTGGACGAGATAAGTTTCCGCCTCGATCAGGTTCTTGGCGTCCTTCCAAGTCGGCAAGGGAAGCAGATCTGCCAGTTTTATCAAGGTTTCAAGGTGATCGATATCATATGCCGTAAAATCATACTCCCTCTGTAAAGCCTCATAAACAGTGGTTAATAAAGGCCGGTTGGCTTGGCGGGTTTCGGGGAGTAATAAGGATGCCCCAGAACTGGCTGATTCAAAGTATTGGCTGATCTTATGCGGCAGCCAGCCCATCAAAGGAACCTCGAAGGATCAACGAAGAGAGCCTCTGTGTCTTGCGGCTTCGGCCGATACGGTTGAATGATATTGGCGCTTTTAATCTTGGGCTCTGGAGTAATGACAAAAAATTCTTGAAGTGGCACTTGAAAAAGTGTACAAAGCGTTTGTGCGGTCGAAACCTTAAGCGATTCAGGTGATTTTCGGAGAAGCTGGGCAAGCGCCTGGGGGCTGATATGCAATCCCAGTTCCTCCTCGGCCCCCCGGATTAAGGAGCACAACGATCAGCTGGATACTCTTGAAAGCAAACGCTCTGAGCTGCTGGATGAAGCCCAAACGAACTACCATCAGAGTATAACGGCTGAAGCGATCCGCTATTATACCGAAGACCTCAAACTCTTATTGAGCAAAGGCACTCTGAAAGGCACTCTGATGGAACGGAAAATCTTTATCCGGTCCTTTGTAAAGCGCATTGAAATCAAAGAGCAACAGGTCTTGATCGAATACACTCTCCCCCTTGCTCCAAACAAAAAAGAACTCCTCACAAAAGAAGTTCTTTCCATTGTTGGAAATGGTGGGCCATCGGTGACTTGAACACCGGACCTCACCCTTATCAGGGGTGCGCTCTAGCCAACTGAGCTAATGGCCCATACAAAGCACTGGCAAGTGTGTTGCGCTTTGAATGTATGTAGATTAGCAGCCACAAAAAAAGATGTCAACAAATGGGTGAGTTTGAACCCGTCCACTTCGCACGGCACGGGTCGCCCCCCTCCCTTCCCGCTTTTTCAGGAGGCCTTGAAAGTCAGGCCCTGACAACCCACCTGCAAAAGGCCTGACTGAGAGAACTCACACAAACAGCACTAAAGCCGTGCTACACTGGTTATATTCAAGAAAAGTCCCTGATATCCCTTCCCTAAATCCCAAAAATGTCGTCTTGAACAGTATTGTAACGTTTCACCGGATCCATCTTTAAATTTTTTTAACATCCATTCACCCAAATCAGCCTCTCCGTATCATCGATTCGTGAATTTACGATTATCTCTTTTGGAGCTTGCGCATGAACGATCGGGTCTATCTCGTTACCGGAGCCACCGGCGGAGTCGGTCAAGCCCTGGCGAAACGATTGCATCAAGCCGGGGCCGCCCTACACCTGGCCGCCCGGGACGAGTCCAGGTTGCTGTCTTTGGCTCAGGCGCTGAATGCCACTCCCTTGCTTCTGGATTCCACCGATGCGGGGGCTATTGAAGCAGCCCTTCAAACCGTGCAAAGTCAGGCGGGACGATTGGATGGACTGGCCCACTGCGTTGGATCTCTCATTTTGAAGCCTGCCCACCTGAC
>DAIDMR010000208.1 GCA_027448865.1 Vampirovibrio sp. | reverse complement strand
ACGATGCCCTTAACCGCCCACATGCGTGCTTCTTCCAATTTGGTCATCGCTAAAGATTTTTCACGTCCTGCAGGAACAATCTCCTCAATCAGGGCATCCAGTTCGATGATTTTCCGGCGCAGAGTTTCGCACTTATCGATGCCTAGTTGATCAGGCTTATGGTTTAAATGGTCATTTCTTGGCATTGGCTTTATCCTTTTGTATTAACGGATCCGGTAACAAAGCCCCCGGTCAGGCTTAAAGCTATTTCAATAGGGCGATCAGCCTTGGATCTTTCAAAATGGTGGTTTTGGGGGCTTTGGGTAGGCTGCGCAAAATATCGTTCTTCCACCCGCCGCCATTGGTCAGCCGTGGGTCAAGGATGGCCACCACCCCGGTATCGGTTTTGGTTCGGATCAATCGACCAAAGCCCTGGTTCAGGCGGATTTTTGCAGGGAACACCTGCAGGTCCATGAATGCCCGATTTTTACGGGCGGGGTTGAGTTTGTACCAAGTTTCACGGGCCTGTTGGATTGGCTCGGTATGGGACACGAAGGGGATTTTGTCGATGATGACCAGCTTGAGATCATCCCCTTCCACGCTGATGCCCTCCCAAAAGGAATTGGTGCCCACCAGGATGGAATTCTCTGTTTCCTTGAACCACTTGATGAGCTGCCCGTTTGCCATGCCTGTTCCCTGGGCTTTTATCGGGAAATTGGTTACCGCTGAAAGATGCCCGTGAATCTGCTTCAATGCCTTATTGCTGGTGGTCAGTACAAAGGCACGGCCTCGGCTCAGTTCTACCAACTGGACAATCTGATCCAGCATCCAGAAGGTGAAGCCTTCATCATTCGGAGTTTTCATCCCGACCGGCGGGGTGGGCAGGTATAGCATGCAGTTTTTTTGGTAATTGAACGGACTGGGGCAATCAAACTCGGCAGCGTTCACCAATCCAATGCGCTGGCGGAACTGCTCAAACATTGGCCCCTGGACCTCCACGATATTCCCCGCGGCATCCTTCGTGTACCCGGATGTTTTTTTCTCCCCACCCAGGGTGGCCGATAGGCAAATAAAGGAAATATAGGGATTTGAGAACACCATCTGATCCATTTTTTTAGCGATCCGGAATGGAGCCGTCACAATTTTGAAATCGGTTTTGGTCTGCTCCACCCAGGACACATGGCGGGTGTCATTGGTAACCGCCGCCATGGCCGCACGCCCGGCGCTGGTGATGTTGCTAATCAGCGCTTCTTGCAGGCGACGGGGGCGAGTGTCGGGTTCGGTTTTAAAACGTTTCACCTCGGCAGCCAGCTCGTTCATTGACCGCTGAAAATGGCTGGTCAGATCCCGCAAGGCATCATTGGGAATGATGGACTTCTTCTCTTCTCCCTGGGCCAGGATGGAGCGGAACGCGGAGAAAAAGGCACCGGTGGCCTGGCTGATGTTGGCGGTTTGTGTTTCGGCTACGCCGTATTCTTTTTGCGCCTTCAGGATGTAGTTGCTGACCTGTTGGGCGGTCAGGCTGGTTTCCATCTGGCTGATAGCAATATCTTCAATCTGGTGGGCTTCATCAAAAATGATGGCATCGGCGGGCGGGAACAATTCCAGTTCAGGATTGAGTAAATCCAGCAAAAGCAGGTGGGTGTTGGTGATGATGATTTCCGCTTTTTGCACTTGGGCCTTGGCCTTGTAATAGTGGCATTCGCTGTATAGCGGGCACTTTTTGCCGGTGCAAGAATCATCGGCATTGACTTTGCCCCAATCCTCAGCACTCAGGTTGAAATCAATCTCTTCCTTATCGCCAGTGTGGGTTGAGTCAAACCACTGTTGCAGCTTGTTCATGCTGTCAGAGGCTTTGAATAGGGCCATCTGGCTAAAAATGTTGTCGCCTTTGAGGTTGCAGGCGTAATTATTTTTCCCTTTGGCCCGTGCCCATTTGAGCGAAGGGAATATGCTGGTCAGGAAGGGTAAATCTTTGCTTGCGTATTGTTCCAGGAGGGAGTTGTTTGCGGTGGCAATAATGGCCCTGCGTTGGGTCCCGTGGTATTCGGAGATCACAGCGCCGGTCACTGCGAAGCTTTTACCGGTTCCGGTGGGAGCCTGGGCGACCAGGTTCGTTTTGGTTTGCAGGGCAGTCGCCATTTTTACAGTCAGGTCATACTGCTCTTGCCGGTGCTCAAAGCTGGGCAGCTTGGCGGCGAGGGTTTCAAAGAAACCTTGAACGCCGATTGCTTTGGGATTTTGCAGGGCCATTATGATTTACCTTCTAACTCTCTCTGTGCTTGACTAAAACGGGATCACGGTATCAATAGGGGGTACGTCATCCACGTCATCCAACACAACTGTGTTCACGGTCATCTGGGGAGCCGGGGCAGCAGGGGCAGGAACGGGAGCGGGAGGTGCTGCCATGGCCGGGATTGGGGCTGGTGCATTTTGCACGGTCGATTCAGCGGGCAAGGCAGGCACCGTTACACGTTCAGCAGATGATTGAATAGGCAAGGCACTCGCAGGTTTGCCCCCGGGTAGCAGGGTGACGAACACCGCCGAATGGTTGGGGTCCACATACATTTGCTTCCAAACGTCCAACAGCTCCTCACACAGCTCTTTTGAACGCTTCACAACATCTACAGAGTTCAGTAGGGTGGCCCAATCGTAGGGCTGGGTGGCCTTGCTGAATTCCAGCGAATTGAACGAGTTGCCATCCAGGTTTTTTTGGAATCCACCGGCAAAAATTTTGGTCTTAAAAAAGAAGGGGTTGACACGGTTTGTGCCGGGGTTTGCCGCCTGGAATTCTGGCTTTTTGGCCAGGGCTTTGCCCAGAGTGGAAACCTGATCCAGCCACTCAGCAGTGGGCATATAGGAGGCCCCGTTGCCGGTAAAGATGGCGGTATGATCAAACTCGGGAAAGTAAACCAGAGCGGTCACATTGGACTTGCAGGCGTACTCTTTAATCTCTTCTTTGCTTTTCCCGGCGGCTTCCATGTTCTTCTTGTGGAAGGGGCAAGCCTTGCACTCGACACCAGTCCAGCCAACCGCATGAGCCCCGTCCTGATTGCTGCCGCAAAGCAGCTTGCCCTTTTGGCCTTCATGCTCGCCATACTTCCGGCGGTTCCGGCTGTGGAACAACACAACGGCATCCAGCGACTTGAAAACAGCCCACTCATTGTTTTCGGTTTTAATGATGGTGCCTTTGGCCTGAATTTCTTCGGGCAGTCCATCCAGGGACAAACCAATCCCACCGGTGTAATGCACGGTTTGGTTGAAATTGGCGTCCTTCTCAAATTTAATATCGCCCTGAATCAGTCGGGCCCGGTTCAGGCCTTCCTTGTTTTCCTCAAGCACGTAGGCCAGTGAGGACTGGTCCACTAACCCGGCGAGACTAGCAAAAATGTTATCCATGATCTCTATTACCTCTCTTGAGCCTGGGGCTCACTTTGTTGTTACGGTTACAGGGGAGAATTAGCAGGCGGCTACAGTAATCGGTAAGGCCGCGATAGACAGAAGATTCAAGCGAGCTTCCAGCTCGGATTTGGCAGCGTTCAAGAGGTGGGAGCCGTTGACCTGCACCAGCTTCCAATCGTTAAGGTCTATATCTGTGGATTTGCGGGTTTCCCACTCTTCCGCGTTGGATAAGGATTCAATGACCCTCACAATGCGCAGATATGCGGCGACATCTGCATTGTTGTGAGCGGAGGTGGTGAGCAGTTGTTGCAGTAATTCAATCAGCGTGCCGGACTCCTCTGGGCTCATCATGGCCATCGGGGTTCGGCATTTGAGGGTTTCAGCAATTTGCTGATCGGGCATATCCCGGAAATGAGGGATGGCGGCTTTAACCCGGCGCATCCATAACAAAGCCAGCTCATTGAGTTCTCGGGCTTGAATTTCGGCGTTTTTCTTTGTTTCTCGCTTGCTGGGGGCTTTGGCTTCCGGGGCTTTTGCAGGCTCACCGCCTAGCAGGGTTTTAATCTCTTCTAAAAGCGCCTTTGCCCCTTGTGCCGTTTCACCGGTTACAGTGGCGGTGATTTGCTCTTTCCCTACCTTTATAGTGGTGGACAGCTGAACTGACATAGTTTCCTCTTCTCTCTAGCGCCTACGTGACGCACTCTAAAACTCTGTTTGCACCTCAAGAAAAAGCCGAGCCAAAAGCACCGCCCAAAGGGGATGCCCTTGGCTGGCCTACGAAAGGTAGTTGGTGTGTGTGTGGGATTAAATTGGTGAAGCTGCGTAACAAGCCCCGACAATGGCAGCGAATCCTAAAACCAGTGTGATTGCGTCCAGGATGGTTTCAGTGTCGAAGAAGGCTCTAAACTCCTGCATTGGCGGCTCGCTTTTCTCTTAATTGCGTGAGCAGATCAGGTTTGCCCTCGGCCACCAAGCGATCATTGGTTTTTTTGACGGCTGAAAACAGATTTGAAAGCTGATAGGCGTGTTCTTCCGAATACCCGGCACGTTCATAGACCTGCTGGGCAAAAGTTTTATTGGCGTACATTGTGCGGGCTGTCCTCTAAGATGAAGCTGAAATTAATTTATGGTTGAGCTTGGATCGGCCTTGTTGTAGGATTAGCCGGTTATGCGTTTTTTTTGAAAGGCTGCTGTTTCAATGCCTGCACTTCAGACTCTGGAATTCGAATAGTCTGTCCGCACTCGTTTTCCAGGCAAAATGCGTTTGGGAACTTCCCTTCCTGGAACCATTTAGAAATTGTTCTCGGAGAAACCCCCAATAAGCGGGATGCCTTGTGTCCTGATATGTGTCTCTCATTCATTTTTAAAATCCTTTACATCTTTTATATTTAAATCATTTGATTGACTTCTTTTGTCTTGTCGTCTTATGACAATTAGAATAAGTGACAAGTTTAAACTTGTCAAGAAATGTCTTTTGATTTTTTGTAAAATCGCCATAAAGTTAGGCTATGAGTATTTACAGCGAGAAGCTAAAGCGAGCTTTTGACAGTCTGGGCCTAAAGCAGCAGGACGTTGCTTTTGATCTACGCATTGACCCGGGCCTACTGAGTAAAGTTTTAAACGGGACTCGGACCCCTCCTAAGGGTTTTTCAGAGAAAATCGCTTCGTACCCCCTGTTGAAAGATCGGATTAATATCGATCTCTTGAAACACTGGGAGGCTGTTGATGAGTACAATAAGATACTAGCGGAGTCTGGGATTAGCCCTCCAATAAGGGTGCGTAGACTCCTTATTTCCCCAAACCCACTTTTAAAAACAATTGAAGCGCAGCTGGACCAAATTGGGTCCAGTTGGGAAGAGCTGGCAATAAACTTAAATACCACACCAAGGGATCTGATCATTGATTTAGATGGTGCGTCAGGTAAGGTAGATGAAGATACAATGTTCAATATTTCAGAGTTTGTTCAGCTGCCATACACTGAGCTAGTAGGCAAAGAACTCCTGAACAATTATGACAAAGAAGAGATCTTTGCAGCTTTAAACACTTTCCCAGAGGAAGATATTGAAAAAGCGCTTCAAAAGCGTTTTGGTCCAGACTTCAAGCTCAGGAGAGCGAATCTGTAGACTTGTAACCGTTTATCTTGAGCCAATGTTGTAATTCTTCATTGGTTAAAAGTGCGACCCAATCATCAATAAACATGCCAAAATCCAGGTCCATTGAAACCCCTTCATCTTCTTACGTAAAACTCTGCTACTGCCCAGATTATCGAAAATATGTTCTAGGCGCAACCCGAAAGTGTTAATACATCACCATGAAATATCAAGTACCCCATCATGGCAATAGTTTTTGTCCGCTTAGCTAATAGACGAGCTTAACCTTTTGTGTATCTAAACATTTTGAGCGGGATTTAGGACATGCTTATCCTGTTACATTTCGTTGCCTGTGTCTGTCTTATAATCACGGACGAGCTTTAACTGAAAATGCTCTTAATTCACACTTGATATAAGGGTTTTATATATGAGAGACATGCTTGAATACTTGCATAACGACAGAATGGATAGATTTAACGGGAAGGCAATTGAGAAAAAGGCACTTCATAGTCTACTTGGCATCTGTAACGGACTTATAGCTGACAATGAGCTGAACGAGAGAGAATTTTTATATCTGCGTCAATGGCTTTTAGAGAATCAACTCATAGCAGACGAATGGCCAGGAAGCATGTTGGTGAGTAATATCAACGAAATACTTGAGGATGGGGTTATAACTCAGGAAGAACTGGACACTTTTAAAACAACCCTCATAAATTTGCAGGGTGGTAGTTTCGATGAAACCGGCGCTGTGGGAGGGTTATCGACCGAGCTACCTATCAACAAAAGCGCGGTGGTAACTTTTGAAGGCACTGCTTTTTGCTTTACCGGTACTTTCCTTCGTGGAACTCGTAAAGTCTGCAAGGACCTCACGGAAAAAGCTGGTGGGATTGTTTTGGATACTCCAATCAAAGGCACGGATTATCTTGTGGTGGGCACAATTGCCACTAAATCCTGGACGAATACGAGTTTTGGTCGAAAGATTAAAAAAGTGGTCGATCTCCAAGAGCAGGGACACGACATTTACATAATTTCTGAGCAAATGTGGCAGGCTGCTTTGAATATTGAAAAATAAAGGGTCAATATATGTCTTACAGTGAGGTTGAACATCAAAAAATCATTGATGATGAAAAAGCAAAAATAAAAATACGGGAGCAAGCTGAGCTTGAAGCTCGCACAGTTCTGGTTAAACGTCGAAAAATAAAAGGTTTATTTAGTGGGCTTTCCCGGTCGTTAAATTGGCTTTTTGGCGCTTGGGTGGGCATAGCGCTTTGCTTTTCTGGCATAGGGGCTATTGTCGGAGTTCCCTTGCTACTGGTTTCAATCATCAAACTATTCCTGGCACCAATAGAAGGCTATTTTTTGTACGGCCATATAACCTGTCCGGTGTGTCAGACGAAATTAACTGTTCACAATGCAAATGAAAACAAGTGTAGTAACTGCGGAAAGCAAATGATTATCAAATATCCGTAGACGTAACAGGCAGAACGAAATGAATCAGGCAGTCATATACGCACGGGTATCTAGTAAAGAGCAAGAGCAGGAGGGGTTTTCAATCCCCGCCCAATTGGAGCTTTTGCGCAAATACGCCCAAAAACAGGGCTTTGAAGTCCTGCGTGAGTATTCAGAGGCGGAAACCGCCAAAACTTCCGGGCGGGAAGAATTCGGCCAAATGGTGGCTTTTATTCAAAAGAGAAAAACACCCGTGGCCATCCTGGTGGAGAAAACCGATCGGCTGTACCGAAATCTGAAAGACTTTATCCTGATCGACGACTTGATGAATGACCAGCTGACCGTGATCCACAAGGTCAAGGAAGGCAAGGTTATCAGCAGAGACAGTCACAGCTCTGAAAAATTCTTCGAGCTGCTAATGATGGGCCAGGCCAAACAATATGTGGATAACCTGTCAGAAGAGGTAAAGAAGGGCCAGCGTCAAAAGATTATGGCCGGTGAGTGGGCCTGGGTGGCTCCCTATGGGTACAAAAATAATCGGGCCATAAAGAATATTGAACCAGACCCGGATGCGGCCCCGTTTGTCCGTAGAGCCTATGAAATATATGCCTCGGGTCATTCCATTCAGGCGACCATAGAAAAACTCGCCAGCGAGGGCTACAGCTACCGCCCGTATGCCCAAAAAATCAACAAGACAAAACTGGGCGAGCTGCTACGTTCAAAAATCTACATGGGCGAGATCGCATACAAGGGGGAAATTTACCCCGGCAAATTTGAGCCATTGGTAAGCAAGACCCTGTGGTATCAAGTGCAAGTACAGTTCAGGAAAGGGAATAAACCTGTGGAAATGAATAAACAAGACTTCCTGTTTAAAGGAAAGGTCAGCTGCGGTGAATGCGGAAAACCCCTGGTGGGCGAATACAAAAAAGGCGGACGATACGTCTATTACCGCTGCTCGGACATGAAAAAAACGTGTTCACAGGGCTACGTGAGCGAGTCCAATCTGTTACAAGCCGTAACAAACGAGCTAGCCAAACTGCCGTTCACGGCTGAGGATGCCGAAATGATTCGCAATGCGGTTAAAGACATGGCGCAATATAAAGACAATACAGCCATGGACGAGTTGGCCCGCATCGAAAAAGAACGCAAGCGCCTCATCAGAAACCGCAGTATCGCCTATCAGGATCGCCTGGATGGAATTATTGACGCTGCCATGTACCAGGAGATTGAGGCCGATTGTAATGAGCGGATGCTCAAATGTGAAGAAAATATTACACGATTGCGCAAGGCTGAGGATGATTACTACCGGCAAGCGGACATGCTTATCGAACTCCCGGAACTCATTAATATGAGCTGGATTTCAGGATCTTACGAAGAAAAAAAGGAACTGCTGAATTTTGCTACTTCGAACTTAAAAACCAAAAACGGAAACACAAGCGTAGAGCTGGTTTCCGTACTATCTGGTTTGGTTTCGGGTGCCACTAGAAATGAGTGGCGGGGTGGACGGGGCTCGAACCCGCGACATCCTGCGTGACAGGCAGGTACTCTAACCAACTGAGCTACCACCCCGCGTGGGGAGTTCATTTGAGAGAACAGGAAATTTATAACATAGCCGTCTGGGGGACACAAGCGAAAATCTTTCAGATTGGCTGTAAATTACGGTTAAAATCTGGAAACTGTGGCTAATTCATTTTGTGACCTAAAGGTAAAAAAAAGGCCGCATGAAGCGGCAGACTAAAAGAGGGGGGATGTAGGAGTTATTATAGGAGAACTTTCGAGAATGTCGGCACGGGGATATGGGACCATAGAGCCCCAAACCGGCTTAAATGCACACTGAACGCCAACTTTACAAATATTTGTTTATTTATTTTTATGTTTCAATAACTATTGAAATGTGGTGATGAAGTCGAACACAGCCATAGCCTGGCTGAGCCTGAATGAACGTTCCCGGGAGACAAGCCCCGCCCAGCTGAGCCGTGCTGCCCTAATAGCCCGTATAGCGATTGCTGGGCCGGTACCGGGGCGATCGCCGGAACTTACCGGATACCGGCAACGAACACTTCTGCATGACCGCATAGCGCAGGCAGTCCATCACATCCTCGTACGGATGCTCCTGCAACGGGGTCTCTGACTCCGGGGAACTGTAGCGATATCCCCCCTCAAAGGCCTCAATCAGCCTGGTGCAGCCATAGTCCACCCGCAGGGCCGGGGTACTGCCCTGCAATCGAGACAACTGCACCCGCATCAGTTCCAGCCCGTCCTGGATGGGGGACCGATCGAAAAACGGAAAAATACCCAGGCTGTTTAAAATCTCAATGCTGGTGCGCACGCTCTTGTCGGAGCGCTGGGCCCCCGCCGGGTCGCAGATGTCCTCCACCGTCACCCCGGGATAGTGAGCCTCCGTGACGGCCTTGACCTGCTGGGCGAAATCGGTCAGTAGCACCTGAGTATCGACCACTTCCCGCAGCACCAATAGCCGATCCTCGCTATCGAACGCCAAAAACAGACAGGCCGGGCAATGGTAGCCAAAATCCCAGCTGCGAATGAGCTTGGTGGGCTGAAATGCCTGAAAATCGCCCTTGTTGGCCTCGCTGAAATTGGAAAAAACCCGGTTTTTCAGGGACAAATGGTAGTTAATATCCAGCTCCCGGGCCAGCTCGTCCTC
>DAIDMR010000207.1 GCA_027448865.1 Vampirovibrio sp. | reverse complement strand
GGAGGAGCAGAGGGCGCGCTGTTTGGTGTCGTCGGTGCACGCGATTTCTGGCACTCGGGCTTGACGCCCATCCTATTCCTGGCTGAAGGCGCTCTATCGGGGATTGCGCTGGTCACATTCTTCGCCGCTTTGCTGCAACTGTTTGAAGTGGACGTGGTACGCGTCCTGGAGCGGACGGTTTTGGGCTTGCTCCTTGTGTCTGCCTTGCTTGAATGGGCGGAAATATCGACTGGGTATTATGCCTCTATCCCGGCCTATTCTCAGAGCCTGGCGCTCGTCCTTTCTGGCCCGTTCTGGTGGGTGTTCTGGATCCTACACGTGGGTTTGGGCATTGCAATCCCCCTGGCCCTGTTGGTTTTTGCCAGAAAGGCACGTTGGAGCGGACTGGCAGCCACCGGGCTGGTAGCGCTGACGGCGCTTTCCACAAAACTAAACCTGGTCATCACTGCCCAGGCTGTCCCCGAGTTTGAAGAACTTCGCACAGCTTACACCGGCCCCGGGCTGAGCTTCAACTACTTCCCAACCACCCTGGAATGGCTTCTGGGTGTTTGGATTGTGGGTGTCGTCGCCCTCGTAGCGTTGGCCGGTTACCGGTTCCTACTGCTCAGATCCGCGCCAAAAGTCAAACCGGCGGCAGGCAAGACGAAACAGGAAGCTGCGGTCTGATCACCAAGGAAATACGACAAAATTCATCCTGAAAGCTGACCGCTTAAAGTAGGTAGATCGACGAGCTATTGTTAGCTTAACAGGCGAATGTGAACTAAGGAGGTTGTAAGTGCCGATACGTCTAGGACCTACAGAACCGCTGATAATACACGGGATAGTCGTTCCGTTACACGGTGTTGGCCGGATCGGGCGAATTGCTGGAGATGAAGGGAGCGGAATCCACACCTTCAAAAACGGTTTACACGACGGAGCTGAGCAGGATTCGAGAGAAGAAAGTCAAGACCGATAACTTCATATGTCTCCGAGTCCGATAGCCTAAACACTTGATGTGCAAGGTCATCGGTCCGGCTGCGAGCATCCCTGGATACCAGCAGCCCCGGTCTGTGATGGAAACATCCCGGCCCCCCGAAACTCCTCCTGAGGAGTTTCCTTGGAAAGGAGACGTCCCAACCCGATACCTTGGTTTTGGGCCGTCTCATAGAGAGACGGCCCTTAACGTTTACAGGACTTTTGCAATGAAAACACTATCTGACCTTCTACAAGAATCGGCTGCACTTCACAAACACATTTGCCCCCGGCAGGTTATTGGTGTTCGCATGGGGATGCTGGCCGGGGAGATCCTGGGACTGGACCTCCCTCAAACGGACAAGCGCTTGTTGACGATTGTTGAGATGGATGGTTGCGCATCGGATGGGATCGCCGTCGCTACCAATTGTTGGGTTGGCCGGCGAACGATGCGGGTGGAAGATTTTGGCAAAGTGGCGGCCACATTTGTGGATACGCAGCTTCGCAGAGCAGTCCGTATTGTACCGGGTGGTGAAGCCCGGACAGCAGCCAGAGCTTTTGCTCCTGAAGCGCGCAATAAATGGGAAGCGCAGCTCCTAGGCTATCAGCGGATGCCGGCCTTGGAGCTGTTATCTGTCCAGCTTGTGAACTTGAACACGCCCCTGGAAAAAATCATCAGCCAGCCGGGGAGAAAGGCGATCTGTGACCGGTGTGGAGAAGAAATCCTTAACGAGCGGGAAGTGCTGTGGGAGAATTTGACCCTCTGTAAGACCTGTGCAGGCCAATCCTACTACACCCCCATCCCTGATGAATCCTTGATCTTCTCTATTCAAAAGGAATTGATGGTATGCGACTGAATGTTCGCTTGTTTGCCACTCTGAAAGAGCGAGCCAGTACGAACCAACTAGCCAGGAAATTTCCGACCGATCCGCCACGGTCGGTACTCTCTTGGAGCAACTGACCTATGAGCAGCCTGTCCTGGCGAAGTCGCTCAAGACCGTAATTGTAGCCGTCAATCACGAATTTGCCTTTGCAGACCAATCGCTGGGAGCAAATGATGAGGTTGCGTTTTTTCCACCGGTTAGCGGAGGATAATCTGAGATTTCGCTTTTCGCTGGCTGAGCTATCCGGTGCCCTGGGCGATCTGGGCGTCCTACTACCCCTCACCCTGGCACTGATATCTTTGAACGGGGTAAATGCCGCCAGCGCCTTCCTGGTTATTGGATTTTCCTATCTCGTCAATGCATTTGCCTATCGTCTGCCCATCCCGGTGCAGCCGCTCAAATCGCTTGCGGCTACGGCGCTGGCGCTTGGTCTCTCTCCCAGTGTGGTGAATGCCGGCGCCTGGTGGATGGCGGCGATCTTCCTGGCCCTGGCAGTTACAAACGCCGCTCAACCCATCCAGCGTTTATTTCCTAAATCTGTAGTCCGTGGAATCCAACTTGGCCTGGCGCTACTGCTGCTCCAGTCTGCCTGGACACTTTTTCAGCCTTTTAATGTCTGGCCTACTCTCGGCTTGGTCTTGATCCTGGGTTTCTTTCTCCTTATCCGGCGTGAATGGGCCACGCTGGCTGTCATCTTTTTTGGGCTGGCAATAGCAATGATACACAACGGCATTCCTGAGCTCTCGATCACTCCTGTTCTGCCTGTTCTAAGCTTTCCGCAATTAATTGACTTCGGACCGGCTCTCTGGCTTCTCGCTCTCCCTCAGGTTCCGCTTAGCCTGGCGAATTCTATCTTTTCCACTGCAGATGCCGCCCGCCAATATTTTGGTAATCAGGCTACCCAGGTCACACCTAGGCGATTATTGAGCACGATGGGAACGGCAAAACCTGGCCCCAGCCCTGTTCGGCGGGGTTCCTGTCTGCCATGGATGTGGTGGGCTGACCGCTCATTACCGCCTGGGAGTACGGACCGGAGGCGCCCCCCTGATGCTGGGAATTCTGTTCCTTCTCCTCGGGCTGTTCATAGGAACCGGTTTTCTACCGCTACTCAAATTAATCCCAAATCCGGCCCTTGGCGTGCTGCTGGCCTATGTAGGGGTTCAACACGGTTTACTGGCCAAAGACCTGCGCGGCTGGCAGGAATGGCTGCCTGCAGCAGGTGTAGCAGCGGCAGCCTGGATAACGCGCAATCTCGCCATCGGCTTTGCGGTGGGGGCCAGTATTTACCTGGGATTGCAGTTGATTCGATCCCATCGCCTGAAAGAGTCATTTTCTCTACAAAGGTTGCTATGATTGACCCATTTGGCCGCTCAATAACTTACTTTAGGATCTCAGTAACGGATCGATGCAACCTGCGCGGTGTATACTGTATGCCGGCACAGGGAGTTCCCTGGAAGCCAGTGGAAGAGATCCTCTCGTATGAGGAATTCACAAGGGTCGTGCGTGCTTCTGCCAGGTTGGGGATTCGCTATATCCGGTTGACAGGCGGCGAACCCTTGGTCCGGCGAAACCTTCCAGACTTAGTGGGATCCCTTAACCCGATCCCAAGGATTGAAGAGGTTAGTCTGACGACAAACGGAATCCTGCTAGAGAAGCTGGCAAAGCCTCTGGCGGAAGCGGGTTTGAAACGGGTAAACGTCAGCCTGGATACATTAGATGCAAAGAGATTCGGGAAGATCACCCAGGGCGGCGATATCAATCGGGTTTGGGATGGTATTGCAGCCGCGGAGCAGGCCAATCTCCACCCGGTAAAGATCAATACAGTTGTTATACGAGGAATTAACGATGATGAACTACTTCCCCTCGCCCGTTTGACTCTCGAACACGAGTGGCATGTTCGGTTTATTGAACTCATGCCCATTGGGAGTCAACAAGGCTGGGATTCCGGTTTTCCATCCGCTCTCAGGCGATACATTTCAGCCCAAGAAATGCGCCGAGAGCTTACAGCTTTGGATCTACAGCCAGCAGACAGCCCTTCTGGGAATGGCCCATCGCGTACGTTCCGGATACCTGGAGCGAAAGGTACCGTTGGATTTATCTCACCCTTAAGCGAACACTTCTGTGCCTCTTGCAACCGGCTCAGGTTGACAGCCGATGGTCGGCTGCGCTCCTGTCTATTCTCTGAATCAGAAGTAGATGTAAGAGTGCCTAGTCGCCGAGGTGAAGCGATCGAAGAGTACCTGGGCCGGTCATTACGCATAAAACCGGAAAACCACGGATTGAACAGCTCAACCGAGATTACCCCTCTCCAGAATAATCCTGTTTTATCCCGAGTTATGTCATAAATCGGTGGTTGAAATTCAGTGGGATTTAAACAGACAAAGCGGGATTTCATCAAGGTGATGTGTTTTTTCTTTACAGTGAAGATGTAAACTTATCCTAACAATCACCTCCTCTGTTCGGTTATAGGTACCTCAATTTTTAGAGTGGCAGTTGAAAGACGATTTCGAAGGATATCATCATAGAACGAGCTTTGCAGAGATTTCCGAGATGCTGGCGCCACCCAAGACTATCCTGAACACATACCTTTCCCCACGGTAGTAAGTGCTGCTGCGAAGAAAGCCGGGATCATTCAGGCCATATACTCCGAAATTAAGGCTCTGAGCACGTCAGGTTTCACGTCAGCACTGATTTTGTGCAGCGTTTCCTGGGAGAAGATCAGAATGAAACCAACATATCAACGGACAAATGCCCGGATTTCAGCAAAGCCTCTCTCAGAGACGATCACTTCTGGTACTACACTGGGAAACAAGCAGTCCAGGTTTGCGGAGACCTGCACCAACACTGTATCCTTCCCGGCATCCACCGTAATCCCCGTCACTACCGCATTGACTCCATACTGCCCCAGATAGTTGTTATTCATACTTGCAAAGGCCTGGGCATTGGACCAAGTCATGCTGGTTGGCAACAAATCCCCACTAGCTTCAAATATCCTTTGGTTGATCTCCGCCGCAGCCGCCAGAGCAGCCGCATCAGCCGCCTTTGCAATCTCCGCTCGGGCATAGAAATAACGCCCCAACTCAATCCCCAATGCCATGATCGGGATCATGACGAAGCCAAAGAACACTGTCCAGAAAGTCATCGAATAGCCGCGTCGATCTTTCAGGATTTTTCATCACCATCCCTCCTGGCAACAGTAAATTTGGGAATGGTCGTATATGGGCAGCAAGCCGTCCAGGCAGCCGTCAGGCAGGGAGCGCGCATGGGCAGCGTGGCTCAGCAGTGCAGCGCCTG
>DAIDMR010000206.1 GCA_027448865.1 Vampirovibrio sp. | reverse complement strand
GCTGTATTACCTGCCCTTTCAGCACACCGACTTTATTTTTTCCGTGATTTGCGAGGAATGGGGCTTTTTCGGGGCGCTGATTGTCATGGGCCTGTTTGCCTTGCTGGGCTGGCGGGGGTTTACCATCGCCTGGCACTGCCCCAGCCGCTTCGGTAAAATGCTGGCCTTTGGCCTGACCCTGGCCATTGTGTTGCAGGCCATGATCAACATCAGCGTGACCATTGGGCTGATGCCGGTGACCGGGGTGACCCTGCCGCTCATCAGCTACGGGGGCACTTCCATGATTGTGACGTTGGCCATGATTGGCATGTTGCTGAACATTTCCCGGACGCACCCGCTTCCGCAGCCGCAAGAGGAGTTTTAAGCGGTGGGCATGCGCCTGGTGGTCACGGGTGGGGGAACGGGTGGCCATATTTATCCGGCCTTGGCCGTGGCGGAGCTGATGCGGGAAGATCCGTCCGTGGCCTCAGTGACCTACATTGGCAAAACCGGCGGTCTGGAGAATGAGCTGGTGCCGCAGCACGGCATTGAGTTTCTGGGCATCAGTTTCTACGGTATGCCACGCGGGAAAAGCCTCCTGCTGCCCTTTCGCTTATTGGTCTGGCTGGCCCGGCTGGAGCAGGCCAAGCGCAAGGCCAGGGCTTATTTATCGGAAATCAGGCCCAACGTGGTGTTTGGCACGGGGGGCTACGTCAGCGCCCCGGTACTGATGGCCGCCCATGATTTGAAGATTCCCTATGTGGTGCATGAGCCGGATGCCAATCCCGGTCTGGTGAACCGGCTGATGGGCAGGCAGGCAGCCGTGATTACCACCAGCTTTACGGAGGGAGCCGAATTGCTGCGTCACAAGCCCACTCAGGAGATTCTGGTGACCGGCAACCCCATTCGGGGGACTATCGGCACATTGTCCCGTCCAGAGGCCCAGAAGTTATTGGGGCTGGACTGGCCGGAGGGCCAGAAAGTCCTGCTGGTTACGGGGGGATCTCAGGGGGCCCGGCGGATCAATCTGGCGGTGGTGGAGGCTTTGCCCCGATTGCTGGATGAATTGGGGCTGGCCATCATTCATATCACCGGTAAAAAGTTGTATGACGAAACCATTGAAGCGTTGGATACGCTCGATCCCGCCCTGAAAAGCCATGCCTGCTATCAGGTGCGCCCTTATTCCGGGGAGATGGCTGCTTTATTGGCTGTGGCTGATATGGCCGTTTGCCGGGCCGGTTCGCTGAGTTTGTCGGAGATGTACGTGTGCGGGGTGCCCACTATTCTGGTGCCCTACCCGCACGCCGCCGCCGATCATCAGCGCAAGAACGCTCAGGCTTCCGTAAGAGCCGAGGCCTCGGTGATGATTGAGGACGCCGAGTGTTCGGGGGAGGCCTTGCTTCGGGAAATTAATGGACTACTGAAAAATCCGCACCGCTTATTGACCATGAAGTCCGCTGCCATTGGCTTGGGGCACCCGGATGCCACCAGCCAAATCGTGGGCTGTCTGAAAAAAATTGCCCATTTTCCGTAAAAGTTGAGCAAAGGCACTTGATCCCGGATGACCCTCTGGATAGAATGTTAAAACTTTCAATCAATCAGTTTGATTGGGGCGTCGCCAAGCGGTAAGGCACCTGGTTTTGGTCCAGGCATTCAGAGGTTCGAATCCTTTCGCCCCAGCTTTTTAAAAAGCCTTTGGTTTTTCCAGAGGCTTTTTTTAATTTATCTTTTTTTTGATTTATCAAGATATTGGAGCTTATTTTTTAGCGGACTCTTCAGTTTGGCCAGCTGGTGAACCGGCGGCATCGGCCGCTTGACCGGTGGGTGCATCAGAGGCCCCAGTCCCTTGATCGATTTGTAGTTTGGTGAAGGTAGCTCGGGCGCCTTCCGAGCTGTCGCCCTGGTTATCGTGAACGTAGAGGCCTGCTTTAAAGTACAGTTCTCCCTCGTTAAAACTGGGGTCCAGCTTAAAGTTGGTTGATTTCCCGTTCAGGTCAATTGCCACCGCGCCATCTGGGGCAACATCGATTTTGTAATCGATCTTGTCACCAAGAGGAACATTGTCTGCCAATTCATATTCCTTTCTTTGGGAGGACGGTGAATTGGTTTCCATCACACTGGCTACCACCTTTCCGTTTTTCCAGTTAATCATGATGGGCGGACGTTCTATATCATTCCGTTGATGTACCTGTCCAATGGTCACATCACCAGTGGATGGCACTTGATCCAGCGTTAGCGAGGCCGATAGGGTATGTGGGCCAGAGTCCAGTTTCCAACCTTGGGCCTGTGCAAGCTCGGTTCTGGGATCTTGTGAGTTTGCGCTGTGTACGCCGGTGACCGACGTGAAGAACTTCATTTGCCCGTTCTCCATCTGGAAGTAGTCACTTTGGTAGGACGATAGCTGATCGCCTGTCATTGTGTCAGGGTTCCCGTCTTGCCCCGTGGGCAGCATCAGGTTAAATGAGGATAGATCCATGATCCCGGACGCTCCGCCGGTACCGCCGCTGGGAGCGCTTTGCTGTCCGCTGGATAAAGCACGGCTTCTCAAGACTTGGCTTCTGCCTTGTACGGCCATAGAATCAGCCTGTAGCGATAAAGGGTT